>JAQXAY010000027.1 GCA_029252685.1 Saprospiraceae bacterium
ACTTTATAGCATTACGTATTCTTAAAAGTAATATTAAATTATATCTTTAGGATAAATAAATCTGTTTATTTACCCTATTTTGGGTAGAAAACTAAGTCTATATTATTTAATCTATTTAATTTTCACTAATGAAACGTACTAACATTTTTGGTTTGTTGGCTTTCGTTGCATTTTCTTTCTTTGCAGTTGCATGTGGAGGAGATGCTGCAGAAGATGCTGACAACACTGAAGCAACAACCGAGGAAGTAACAGAAGAAGCTACTGAGGAAGCAACAGAAGAAGCAACAGAAGAAATGGCTGCTGATTCAACTGCTACAGAAGAAGCTGCCGAAGAAGGCGGCGAAGAAGAAGCTACTGAGGAAGCTGCTGAAGAGCAGTAAGAAAAAAAGGTTTACCATTATTTGGTAAACCTTTTTTTAATTTTCAAAATACCTTCTGGCATTCCTAAAGCCATTATCTTGCATCCTCGTTCCATTCCTATAATCAGATCCTTCCATTTGAGTGTTACTAACTGACCTGTAAAGTTCAATCTCCCACCTAGGGTTTTGAGTTTCACCATAGCAGGTAGAGTGCAACAGAAGAAAGTCCTGTGAAGCTTTTGAAGGATTGTAAAACAGGAATTTCACGTTCGTTTGTCCTTTAACTTTAAGTCCATTGTAGGACCAGATTTCATAAGGGAAAGCATCTGGTTCATTATATTCCTTGATTACATCATTTGGTTGCCCATATTTTAAATAGATATATCCACGATCTGTTTCTATGCCTTTTCTGAATCCAGAGCGAAAGGTTTGGTCTACTGCTCGAGCAACTTCCATAAAAGCATTATATGCCAATTCAGGATTGATAGGTTGTTTATTTACCCAATAATTGAATAAGTATAATTGCCTTGCCTTTTTATCCGGATTAGATAAAGTAGCATTTATAATGTCGCCATCAGATTTATCGACTAGAGGAGCTATCGCAAGAATGGAAAATTGAAGTTCCTCATCGCTAAGCTTACCTACAAACTCTTGGTCTAGAAATTTCGAACGATCTTCATTGGTAAGCTCTACTTGCTCTTCTAAGTTAAGGTAGGGGTTTGATCGTTGGAATTCTATACTCGAATTATAATACTCTTTTAAATCCCTACCCCTCACAGAACAGATGAATTTATAATTGCCAGAAGGTAATTGATCTATTGCTAGCTTTAGTAGAATCGGTGAGTAAGTATCTGCTATCATGTTCTTGTGCTGTATGATAAGCGGTTTAGTAGCATTTTTATCACTCAGTTCTACTATCATGTAGCTTACAATATAGCTCTTGTCAAAGACCGTATTAAGGTCGTATAATTCAAGATATGCATGCAGTTGGGACTTGTCCTTTGAATAAAAATTATAGGGAAGTGCTTCTAGTATAAAACCATTCTTTTCCAGGTCACTACCTGTAT
The DNA here is from genome assembly GCA_029252685.1 of Saprospiraceae bacterium. GTDB lineage: Bacteria > Bacteroidota > Bacteroidia > Chitinophagales > Saprospiraceae > AM-2324. The sequence continues at coordinate 1,427 of JAQXAY010000027.1, forward strand.
TTGAAAATTGCTTGTTCGCCAACAGTAAGGGTTCACTTATTCCAGCAATATTTGGTCTGATGTTTATCTTTTCATTATGGTTGAAGGTGTTGAACGTGTTTTTCAGATCTTTTATAAAAATCTGCATGTCGTATTCACCCTGTTTTGCTATACCTGTCCTTTTGATTATGAAAAAATTTGTGGGTGTTTTGGTAAGTGGCGTATTGACAACACTTTTATTAAAGTGTACAACTGTATCATTTTGAAGATATGCTATCGTGATTTCTAGCTCACCTTGAATGAAACTATCAATTTGGGTATGATTTATCGTGTTTGCATCAATAGATAGGTGTACCTCAGAATATGGGCGTCCCTCTGCTTGGTAGGCAACTTGTTCGACATAAGCGCTTAATTTAGGCGAATCTGGAAGCTGTTGGGCGTATAGTCCATTTATAAAAAGAGGGAATAAAAAAGAAATTATATATCTCATGATCTGAATTTAATACAAAATCAAATGTGGATCTTATTTTTTATATCCAATAGTCAGTTTTCAGAAAACAGAATGTTCTTATCTAACAAACTCAAAATCAAACTCTAAGTTATTCATAAGCATCTTTAAAGTTAGGGTGCTGTCTGTAAGGTTTATGATTTGATATTCTGGATTTATTCGAGCACCTTTCGTTTTGATGAAGTTTTCATCTATGCTATACAATTGTTTTTCTCTGGTACCAGAAAGATTTGAAAACAACAGTGTATCGTTATCAAATTCTAGTTTGAAGTTGTTGAGTGTTTCTGTGGTATTGCCATTTCTAAGTGCATTAGAAAGTGTCCAAGTTCCTATGATTTGATCCTTTTGCGCCGTAGTGCTAGGCTCTTTTTCACAAGAAACACTTAGTAGCATTCCAATGCTCAATAATAATAGGATTGAATATTTAGACATGAGTATCAAAGTTCTTTTTCCTCTTTGAATTAAAATGTTATATGCAAAAATAACATTCTTTATGAATATTAAGCTTTTTTAAACCAACTCTATAACTGTAATCTCAGGCATTATTCCCACTCTACCCGGATAGCCAAGGTAGCCTAAGCCTCTGTTTACATATAGTGCTTGATCTTCGGATTTGTATAAGCCTGCCCATTGTTTGTACAAATATTTAATAGGACTCCATTTTATAAATCCAGGTATTTCTATACCAAATTGCATGCCATGTGTATGTCCAGAAAGGGTTAGATCAATATTTTTGAAAGACTTGGTAACTTCTTGATTCCAATGTGAAGGATCATGGGATAGGAGTAACCTAAATGCAGCTTGCTCTGTATTATTCGCTGCCTGAGGGAGATCTCCTTTTTGAGGAAACCTAGGTGATGCAGATTGATTTTCAACTCCAATAACTGCTAATTCACTAGATCCAATCTGTAGCTTTCTGTTCTCGTTGAGCAATAACTGCCAGCCCATTTCTTTATGCACATCTTTTAGTCTTTGGAAATTTGCGTTCTTGTCTTCTTGACTTGGCCAGGCCTCATAGTTTCCATAATCGTGATTTCCTAATACGGAGAATACACCATTTTTACTTTCTATTTGTTTGAAAATATCAATGAATTCATCCATTTCACTGGCTTTGTTGTTGACCAAGTCTCCGGTAAAACAAACTAAGTCTGCTTGTTCATTATTGATAAGCTCAATGGCGCGTTTTACAGGTTCTTTGAACAAGAAACTTCCTGAATGGATATCTGATATTTGAAGAATTTTGAAACCTTTAAGATCCGCAGCTAAATTCTTTATCGGCAGCTTTACTTTGAATACTTTATAATTATATGGATTTTTTATCATTCCATAAGTCAAACTTAAGAATGGAATACTTCCAACGGTTAGAGCTGCTAGACTTAGGAATTTTGACCTACTTGTATTGAAGGTATGTTCCATGCCTAATTTTGTACCGATGAATAGAATGGCTCTCCGTAGATCGTCGACAAGGAGAAATGATCCTCCAATGAATTTGGAAAGGACAATAATAAAAGTCATTGCGCCCCATATTACATTGACTTGCTTAGGTAGGCTATCGTTTAGACCTGTCATCGCAAGTATGATGAAAATAAGCTGGATAAGGGTGCATGTTACATATATACCTAGACTAATATTTTTTCCACTTGGACTATTGTCCTTAAAGAAGAATAAAAAAAGCTGGAAGGCATAATATTCAGTGAGCAGGAATACGCAAATAAGTATCAAAAATCTCATGTATAATAATTGTTAGGGCGGAATTTAAAAAAGAACAAATAATAACTATCATGGTTCGACGTTTTTTTGGCAACTTTATACAAGCGCATGCTTTTTATAGACATAAGTAAATGCCTCAAACTATTTATTTTCAGAAATCACTAGATATGCTAAAGAAAATTCTAAGTCTTACTTCAGTTTTTTGTTTGATATGTTCGGTCAATTTAATCGGGCAGGAGGGATATGACTCCTACACGTTTACAGAACAAGATTCGCTTCGAGGCAGCTTAAGTATTTTGCGATCTTCATATGATGTACGATTTTATGACCTTGATTTAACTGTAGATATGGATTCAGAATCAATTAGTGGTTCTGTTGGAATAGATTTCGATGTTTTAGAGGATCTCTCTCAGATTCAGTTGGATTTGTTTGAGAATATGGAAATTGAGCATGTTGTTCTTTTTGATGATCAGGAGGAGATAGAATTAAATGTCATTCGGAAGGGTAAAGCTTTCTTCCTTGATTTACCTGCGCAGCGAAGAGGGGCAAAACTTACAATCAAGGTATTTTATAAGGGACAACCGATAAAGGCAGAGAACGCACCCTGGGACGGTGGCTTTAGCTGGAAGAAGGACAAGATGGGGAGACCTTGGTTAGGTGTTTCTTGCGAAGGTATCGGCGCTAGTCTCTGGTGGCCAAATAAAGACCACCTCACGGAGGAGCCTGATAGCATGAGAATCAATATAAGGGTTGATACTGCTTACACAGCCGTGAGCAATGGGAACCTAAGAGGATCTAAAAGCTATGATGATGGAACGCATGCTTTTGAATGGTTTTTAAGTTATCCTATAAATAATTATAACGTGACTTTGAATATTGGTCATTATGCTCATTTTGAAGATCAATATGTGTCCCTTGATAAGGATACCCTGCAGTGTGATTATTATGTGATGGATTATAATATTGATATTGCTAAAGAACACTTTGAACAGGTGCATGGCGTATTAGAATCTTTTGAGTACTTTTTTGACAAGTATCCTTTTTGGGAGGATGGATATGCTTTAGTGGAGACCCCTTATTTGGGTATGGAACATCAAAGCTGCATTGCTTATGGAAATAAATATATGCGAGGTTATCTAGGTGGGATGATTCCAAGAGATATGCACTGGGATTATATCATTGTGCATGAGACTGGACATGAATATTTTGGTAATAGTATTTCTTGTAAAGATCATGCTGAGATGTGGATCCATGAGTCTTTTACAACCTATATGGAAGCACTTTATGTAGAATACATGTATGATTATCCATCTGTAGAGCGTTATCTCGATATTCAGAGAAAATTTATAAAGAATAAGCAATCCATTATTGCTCCCTTGGGTGTGAATTTTGATGCTTGGAAATCAAGTGATCATTATTATAAAGGAGCATGGTTTTTACATACTTTAAGGCATCATCTGGATAGTGATGAGCAGTGGTTTGGCCTAATCAAATCCTTTTACAAGACATTTGCAGTAAGTCATATTGAGACTGCAGACTTTATAAGATTTGCAGAAGAATATACAGGTCAGGTATTAGAGCCTATTATTAGGCATTATTTATACAAGGCTGATTTGCCTGTATTGGCTATCTCGGTAAAGCAGCGAGGAAATAAAAAGATCTTGTCTTATCGGTGGGAGGAAGTTGAGGATGACTTTGCTCTTTCGGTCTGGGTAAAACTAGGAGAGGACCTCCACAGATTGAGACCGACAACAGTGCTTCAAGAAACTGTTTTGGAGTCTTCTAAACTTGAACGCTTAGAATTGGATTTGGCTAAGTCTTTAATTCTGGAGCGGACTATAGAATAAAAAGAGGGAGCATTTGCTCCCTCTTTTTAACGTAATACAAAAAACACGAGGATACAGATTATCACAACTGCTATAAATAGCTGCCTAACCCATTTTGTACCACTGTGTTTTTGGAGGTATATACTGAATAATAAGTCTACGAATTCTCTCCACTCAAGTCCTTTTACATAGCGCTCAATACCCATGACAAAATATTTCCTACCGCCTGGAGCACCGCTCTTTCTAAGGATGAAAAAGGCTGAATCTAAGTAGGCTAAATCATAAAGTTCACTTGAGCCAGCTTCAATAATGATTTTATTGGTATCGGGAAGAAGTCGCCATCTTCCTTTTAAAATATCTCCGTTAGTTGATCGGAGATACTCCCCTTTATCGTTGAAAAAATGCATGATAGTGGAGTTGAAATTATCGCCATCACGTATTTCAAGCCAAGGTTTACCACCTGCGGAGGAAAAAAATTTGACCTCATTTATATCTTCTCCCCAGTTTCTGATATGGGGTAAGATGAGATCAAGGTACTCTGAAAGAGAACTTTTTTCGGGAAGTTCTACATTGAATGATCCTTTAACAGAGTCTGATATTTCTTTAAAAATGGTCATGTATCGTTTGGCGTCTATTTGAGCTTAATTTACGAAAAAACTTTATATAAGCTAAGTACAGATGTGAATTTGGGAAAAGAGGTTTGACAAATAAAGGAATTTTACGTTATTTTGTCCCTTCATGTAATTGGTCTTGTCGCATGCGCTAGCCGTATGAGGAAAGTCCGGACAACGCAGAGCACCGCACCATCTAACGGATGGGGTTTCAGTTTACTGGAATACAGATAGTGTCGCAGAAAATAACCGCCCAGTTCGCTGGGTAAGGGTGAAAACGTGTGGTAAGAGCGCACGCAGCATGCTGGCGACAGTATGTTGGGATAAACCTTGTGGGTTGAAATGCCATGTAAATCTCATTCTTCGGACTTATGTTGCTCGCATAAGGTTCTTCGGAACGATGGGAAGGGTAGGCAGATTGAGTTAATGGGTGACCATTGACCTAGATAAATGACAGGAGCTTCCTTTGGAAGAGACAGAATCCGGCTTATACAACTGCATGAAAAAAGGCACTCCGATCGAATGATCGGAATGCCTTTTTAATTTTTATTGATTTGATAGAGCTTATGCCTTTACAGCAGCAAGAGCTTCAACCATCGTTTGTCCAATATGTGCTGGTGATTTTACAACGTGGATACCACATTCAGCCATGATTTTCATCTTAGCTTCTGCTGTATCTTCAGCACCACCGATAATAGCACCGGCATGACCCATTGTACGTCCCTTAGGAGCAGTTTGGCCAGCAATGAATCCTACAACTGGTTTAGTGCCATTTTCTTTGATCCAATGCGCTGCATCAGCTTCCATGGTTCCACCAATCTCTCCGATCATAATGATACCTTCTGTATCTGGATCTTCCATAAGAAGTTGTACTGCTTCCATTGTTGTAGTTCCGATAATTGGATCACCTCCAATACCGATACACGTAGATTGACCTAAACCTGCTTTAGTTACTTGATCTACCGCTTCATAGGTTAGCGTACCTGAACGCGATACAATTCCTATTTTACCAGGATTATGAATAAAGCCAGGCATAATGCCACATTTTGCTTCACCAGGAGTCATTACACCCGGACAGTTTGGTCCAACAAGGCGACAATCTTTATTTTCTATATAAGATTTAACCTTTACCATATCCTGAACAGGTATTCCCTCAGTGATACAAATAATTACCTGGATACCCGCATCAGCAGCTTCCATGATAGCATCTCCTGCAAATGCAGGTGGAACAAAGATTACAGAAACGTCAGCATTAGCTTTTTCAACTGCTTCCTGAACCGTATTGAATACTGGTTTTCCAAGATGCTCTCTACCACCTTTTCCTGGTGTAACACCACCAACCACATTCGTTCCGTATTCAATCATTTGCTCAGCGTGAAAAGAACCTTCTTTTCCTGTGAAACCCTGAACAATCACATTAGAGTCTTTTGTAACAAGTACAGACATTGCTTTCAGTATTATTAAAATGTGAAAATCTAATTTTCCTCGAAGATAAAAACATCTTCATTATTCTTCTTTAAATAGTACTCTTCTCTTGCAAATTTTTCTAAATCAGCATTCAAAGCAGCTCTATTCTTCTTTCCTTCTTCAATTAGGTTAACATAGTACTGTCTCAATTCCTGGTATTTTTCAACCTTGGATCTAAGTTTGATTTGCTCGATGATGTTCGCTTTGTCAAAGAAAGTAATCCATATCATAAATGGAATCAGACAAGCTACATACCGATTTTTAAACACCGTAGGAATTTTCTCGGAGAGAACCTCTACAGGTGATTTGGGATTTAAACTCATAGATTAATTGGTTTTGCAAATCAATATAAGATTTATTTACCAAGGCTGCTTAGCCAAGTAGTGCTAAACCCGGGAAAACAGCTGTTTCTCCTAATTCTTCTTCAATTCTTAACAATTGATTGTACTTAGCGATACGATCAGAACGAGATGCAGATCCAGTTTTGATTTGTCCAGTGTTCAATGCAACCGCAAGGTCAGCAATTGTTGTGTCTTCTGTTTCACCACTGCGGTGAGACATAACAGAGGTATACCCATTTCTAGTAGCAAGACGAACTGCTTCGATTGTTTCCGTCAATGTACCAATTTGATTTACCTTTATAAGAATTGAATTTGCAATATCTTCGTTAATTCCACGCATTAGTCTAGTCGTGTTTGTAACGAAAAGATCATCTCCAACAAGTTGGATCTTATCTCCAAGCTTAGTTGTCATTTGTTTCCATCCTGACCAATCATCTTCATGAAGACCATCCTCAATTGATAAGATTGGGTACTTCTTAACCCAGTCTTGCCAGTAACTCACCATTTCTGATGAAGTTAACTTTTCTCCTGTAGATTGGTGGAAGTGATAGACTTTCTCATCTTCAAGATAGAACTCAGATGCTGCTGCATCCATTGAGATCATGATTTCTTCACCAGGCTTATATCCAGCTTTTTCAATCGCCGAAAGAACAATCTCTATCGCCTCTTGATTTGACTTGATATTTGGAGCGAAGCCACCTTCATCACCTACATTGGTAGAATATCCTTTCCCTTTTAGTACGCCCTTCAAGGTATGGAATACTTCCGTACCCATTCTAAGGCTTTCTGAGAATGTTTCAGCTGCTAGCGGCATGATCATAAACTCCTGGAAGTCGATAGAGTTATCGGCATGAGAACCTCCATTAAGGATGTTCATCATTGGAACGGGAAGTACATGAGCATTCACACCACCTAAATATCTGTACAAAGGTTGACCACTTTCCATTGCAGCAGCTTTTGCTACAGCCATAGAAACACCAAGGATTGCATTTGCACCAAGATTAGCCTTATTGTCTGTACCGTCAATTTCGAGCATAGTCTTATCGATCAATACTTGATCAAAAATATCCTCACCGATAAGGGCTTCAGTTATTTTTTCTTCGATGTTCTTACAGGCATTTAAAACACCTTTACCCATAAAGCGGTTCTTGTCTCCATCACGTAATTCTACAGCTTCGTACTTTCCAGTAGAAGCACCTGATGGTACAGCAGCTCTTCCAAAAGCTCCACTCTCTGTAATAACCTCAACTTCTACAGTTGGATTTCCTCTTGAGTCAAGAATTTCTCTTGAACGGATGTCTAAAATTACACTCATTTTCAATGAATAGATTAATGGTTAAAAAAAGTAATCTATTTGGTTCTATTTGTTCGAAGCCATCATCTCAATAAAATCATCAAAAAGATATCTTGAATCATGCGGTCCTGGCGCAGATTCTGGATGATATTGAACAGAAAAGGCATTCTTATTATTCAACTTTAGACCTTCAACAGTCTTGTCATTAAGGTTTCTATGTGTGATGCTTGCAACATCAGCCATTTTTTCCAGTGTATCTGGATTTACGGCAAAACCATGGTTTTGACTAGTTATCTCACATTTTGAATTATTCAAATGAATAACTGGGTGGTTGATTCCCCTGTGACCATGGTGCATTTTGTAGGTATCAATACCTGCAGCAAGTGCAAGTAGCTGATGTCCGAGGCAGATACCAAAGATTGGTTTGTCACTGTCAAGGATTTGCTTTACGGTGTCCACTGCATAAGTCATTGATGCAGGGTCACCAGGACCATTTGATAAGAAATATCCGTCAGCACCCCATTTGCTCATCTCTTCGAAAGAGGTTTTTGCTGGGAATACTCTAACCTTACAGTTTCTTTCTTTGAAACATCTTAGGATATTTTCCTTGATCCCAAAGTCAAGCGCTGCTATTTTATGATCGCCCTCTTCTGAATAATCATAGGCTTCTTTGGTAGAAACTACCGATGCAAGTTCAAGACCTTCCATATTTGGAGCGGCAGCTAACTTCTTTTTTAAAGCATCTAGATCTGTAGTCTCTGAAGAAATGATGGCATTCATTGCACCTTCTGTTCTAAGCTTTTTTACGATAGCTCTAGTGTCAACTCCACCGATTCCTACAAGACCTTCATCTTCGAAGTAATCCTGAATAGGACCATCAGATAGTGGTCTAGAATGGTTGTTGGTGTAGTTTTTGACTACCAGTCCCGCAATTTTTATGGATTTAGATTCTGTATCCATTTCAGCTACTCCATAGTTTCCTATGTGCGCATTAGTCATAACAAGAATCTGTCCATAATAAGAAGGGTCGGTAAATACCTCTTGATAACCGGTCATTCCGGTGTTGAAACATAATTCTCCAATCGTCGTTCCGATCTTACCTGCTGCGTGTCCGTTGTATACGGTTCCATCTTCGAGCAAGATTACTGCTGGTACCTGTTCCATGCAAGCGTTTTTTTTGACTTTCGCAAAGATAATATTTTAAACCTAAGTGATAACTATTTCTGGTTAATCTTATAATATTTAAAAAAAGGAGGTTTTAACCTCCTTTTTTTATTGAACAATTAATTGCTCCGTTTTAATGACATTACCATTCTCGTCACTTATTTTCAATATGTAAATACCGGATTTAAGTGGAGCTGCGGAGAAGGAAAATTCATTTCTTCCTGCCTTAGCTCTTTCCCTAAAGAAATGCTTGATTTGCTTTCCTTCAAGATTGTTTATGTCAATAGAAATAATCATCTTTTCTTTTAACTGAAATTCTACCGTAAATCGTTCACTTACCGGGTTCGGATATACTATACTTTCAGAAAGTATATTTTCTTGTTCTTTAGTCGATGTTGGATCTTGAACAACAATATAATTCAGAACTTGCTTAGAATCAAAGCCTGCCTCGTTTTCTACGCTTAATTTGACTTTGAAAGATCCTGGATTGTTGTATGTGATTATTGGGTTAGCTTCATTCGAATTTGAAGGAGATGCCCCTAAGAATTGCCATAACCTTTCTTCTGGCTCATTTTCTGAAATATCAGTAAACTGAACGGTAAGCGGAGCAAATCCTGTCGTTACATCAGATGTAAAGTTTGCTATCGGAGGAGTGCCATTCGGAATTACTTCGATATAGTCCTCTTTTACTATACTTTCGTCTGTTCCATTGTTAATGGTAAGTTTCACTCTGAACTTTCCAATTTGTTCAAAGAGCACTGTTGGGTTCTGTTCTGTCGAATAGGCAGGTGTTCCAAATTCAAACTCCCAAAAGTAGGATAGATTATCACCCTCAGAGTTGTCTGTAAAATCAACCTCTAGTGGCTTGGTTCCCATTACAGGATTTGCAGTGAATTCAGGAATTATAGATTGTGGATTGTCCACACGAACCAATTCAGCTATAAAATTACCATAGGAATTATTTAAACCGTAACAACCTGTATACCATACGGTAGGAGTACTTGCATTGAATCGTTTAAATGCAAAAGAGTAATCTCCCCAACGCTGTGAATTACCATCTAGCTGGGTGATTGGAGATTCTCCAGTTTTTATCATTACAGACTCTGTACTATTTAAATTCGCATCGACAACTAATGCTCGCATTTCTGGAAATATAGTTGAATTAGTTCTCAGATATCCAATCAAGAAAGTCTCATCTGTATCATTGTAGCCGAAAGGAGCAATGGAAGGATGTCCCCAGTCAAAATTGTTTTCTCCAAAAATCTTACTTTCAACACTTAGATCTGTTAGGTCTACCTTTGCAATATATACACCAGCATTGCCAGAGCTATACTGTGAGCTAAATGCCATATAAACCTTATTGTTTTGAATGAAAGCAGATTTTGCACGGATATCACCTGTATCCATTGTTTTATCGGTTCCCTTCTGTTCTCCATTTGGAGGAAAACTATAAGAAGTAGAAGGATTCAGCCCAAAAACGGATAGTTCTGGATTGTTCTCAACTTTATCATCGATTTCAAACAAAAATATATTGTTTCCTCCCCAACGTGTACATACCATGTAATAGTTTGGACCATATTCGGAATCGTTGTTGATAACAGTTGGCTTTATAGTAAAAGCATTATTACCATTTGGGATTTCAACATCTTCGAAAATTGCAGTTTCGATTGTTGCCTCTCCAGCATATCCAGCGTCCTTATCCATCTGCCAAATAACAGTTTCTTCAAATCCATTATCGTCATCGAATAAGTTTCCACTGATAAAAAAGTCTTCACTAGATAATCCAATACTTGGAAAGTCTGTCCAAATACCTTGATTAGAGGGATCTCCATCTAATAAATAATGATTCCATTCGTCGAGAGGATCTGAACTCGAAGAAAAGGATACAACAAGTTGAGATGTATTTGAATTGTTACCAGATAGAAGCACTAAAATAAAACGATCGTCCTGCGGATCGTATAAAACTTTCGGATCAAAGATGAACGAAGATATATTCGTTAGTTCATCGTAAAAAGTTGTAAGGCTTTGATTAGCAACATCGATTGTTCCGTCTTCTTTTGCAAAACAGATATTTGAATTGACAACAGAAACTATGTTTCCATCATTAGAAATAGCCGCTGTGTTATCAGGTGGAATAGCTGAGCCAAGGTTAACCCTAAAACGACTATTAACTTTTATTCCAATAGTATCATTCAATACAAGTGATTCAGATTCTGTATTTGAATTTAACTTGATTTGCTGTGCTTCCGCCTTTGCAATTTGCTTATAATTTAAGTTCTCAGATTTGGGACTATGAACGGTACCAAAATTGATCAGCTTATGATCCCATTTATTTTCAGGGGTTGGATCGGGAAGCGTAGTAGCTGCCTTGATCGCCGGTTGAATGGTTTTGGCTTGTTTCTTGTAGATCAAATGATCAGCTCTATTACTTTCAATAGATTGAGCTATGAGAAGTTGACTGCTAAATAGAAGCAGTAGAATAGTGATTTTACTAAATGTTTGCATTTTACCTTGGTATGAATTTTAAGTAAAACTAACACTTAGCAACAAAAAGCCTCAAATTAGCCGGTCAAATAGATGTAAATATAAAATTTTTATCACTTTTCGATTGCTTTTGCTGCTTAAGAGCTACCTGTTTAGGACAGACGATATCTTTAGTGGTTTCGAAGATGTATGGTTTTGGATATGAAACGATAAGTGAGTCTTTTTTATTGATTCAATAAATTAGATGTAGTTGTACTGCCGGCTTCTCTTTTAAGG
>JAQXAY010000095.1 GCA_029252685.1 Saprospiraceae bacterium
CCTTTTTTAGTTAATAGAATCTTCTATTGTCTTTAATTTATGCTTGCATTGTTCCATAAGAACTTTTGCCCGTTTCATTTTTGATTCAAGTACATGGAGTTCAATATCAGGATTTTGAACCTCTGTTAATATTTCTTTTAATTCTTCAAGTGCTTTTTCGTAATTGATGTTCTCACTCATTTTTTTGAAATTTTTGTAATTACTGAATCGACGATTCCGTCCTTGAAATAATGTACCATTTTTCCACCGTTTTTAAGTTGATCGATAGACCGTACAATCCTTCCTTCGTCATTGGTAGTAAGGGTGAATCCTTTTTCAAGGGCAAGTTCAGGATTTGTTGTTTGAATGGCTTTTTCAAGATTCAATAATTGTAGTTTTTTAGCTTGTAGATTTAATCTTGACTTGGAAATGATGTTTGTGCCAAGCTGCTCTATTAAGAACTGTTTACTTTGAATAGTATTTATTGCTGCATGCTTTATGGATTCTCTCAATTGATTGATTTCTAGTTTTCTCAAGTTAATAGCCTGTTGAGTATGCATTGAAAGTTGTTTTTCTATTTGATTCAATTGTGATTCAAATAAAATACATCTTTCAATTAAGAAATCTGCAGCAGCAGTTGGAGTCTTTACATTATCATAAGCAACAAGGTCTAACACAGATTCATCTGTCTCATGACCTACAGCAGCGAGTACAGGAAAATTGCACTGAGCAACCGTCATACATAAATCTAGTGCGTCAAAGGCCGCCAAGTCCAGTTTTGATCCTCCTCCTCGAAGAATTATTATAAGTTCTGGTTTGTAGAGTGCTCCTTGTATTTGCTTAAGTGCTTGAATGATCTCACTACTTGCATGTTGTCCTTGAACAGCAACAGGGTATAGCTCCATATTAAATCGGTAGCCATAACTATTGTTAATCAATTGATTTTTAAAATCTGCAAGACCTGCTGCATTGGGAGAGCTCAGGACCGCTATATTTTGTATGATAGCTGGTGGTCTCTGGTTTTTGTTTTTATCAAGCAGTTTATCTTTTATCAGTCGATCTAGCGTTTCTTGCTTCTGTTGTGCTAATTGACCAAGGCTGAAGGCAGGGTTTAGGTCGAGTATATTAAGGCTTAGACCATATCTTTCATGATGCTGTACCTCAACTAATATCTCAACCTCATTGCCTGTTTTTAGTAATTGATCGAGTGGAAGTTGTTTGCCTGTTTTATCTTGGATTTGGCGCATTTGTCTGCTCCAAAGGTTGGCTCTAGATTCAGCAATAATGTCATCGCTGTCTTCTGCTTTTTGAATAAGCTGAAGAAAAAAATGACCTCTCGAAAGAGAGGCCTGTCCTATCTCCGCTTTAATCCAGAAGGCCTGCTCAAAATTAAGGGCAAGCACTCGCTGAATAAAGCGCTGTAATTCTATGAGTGAATAACTATTCAATTCCTTTTTATTATAGGATCAACATAGCATCTCCGTAGCTGTAGAATCTGTATTTTTCTTTCACAGCTTGCTGATAAGCTTCCATGATTAATTCTGAACCACCAAATGCAGCGGTCATTATAACCAAGCTTGATTTTGGCAAGTGAAAATTAGTAATCATACAGTTTGCTATCTGAAATTCGTAAGGAGGATAGATAAATAGATTCGTCCAGCCCTCAGAAGACTTCAGTGTTGTGTTTGCAGAAACTGCAGACTCAATGGTTCTCATTGATGTCGTTCCTACGCCACAGATTCTTTTCTTGGTTGTTATTGCATTGTTGACCATTGCTGCAGCTTCCTCCTCTATATTGTAGTATTCTGCATCCATCTTGTGCTTTGAAAGATCTTCTACTTCAATGCCTCTGAATGTTCCAAGACCAACGTGAAGTGTAACTTCTGCTTGATTGATACCTTTAAGTTCAAAACGCTTTAGAAGTTCTCTGCTGAAGTGTAGTCCTGCAGTCGGAGCAGCAACTGCACCTGGGTTCTTAGCATATACAGTTTGATAACGCTCTCTGTCAAAGTCTGCCAAGTCCATTTCTGAATAAGGAGGTTGGAACTGAGATAGATCAATTTCAGGTTGAGGAACTCCAATGATATTCTTCTTTGGACGCTCTATATATTTTGGTAAAGGTGTATTTCCTAGCTTTGAAAGCTCTTGGTGGAACTCCTCATCTGTACCATCATATAGAAAACGAATTGTTCGTCCTCTTGATGTTGTATTGTCAACAACTTCTGCTATGAGAAGGTCGTTTCCTTCATCATCGCTGAAGTAGAGTTTGTTACCAACACGAATCTTTCTTGCTGGGTCAACAAGTACATCCCAAAGTCTAGTTTCCTTTTTTAGTTCTCTTAAAAGGAATACTTCAATGTTAGCACCTGTTTTCTCTTTTTTACCGTATAGTCTTGCCGGAAATACCTTCGTATTATTAAAGATAAATGTGTCATCTTCATCAAAATACTCAATTACTTCTTTAAAGATCTTATGCTCGATCTTCCCTGTATCTCTATGCACCACCATTAATCGGCTTTCATCTCTGTTCTCTGCAGGATACTGAGCAATTAATTCTTTGGGCAATTCAAAATTGAAATGTGATAGTTTAGTACGCATTTATCAAAATGTCTATTAAGTTTCTAAATTTAGGATCGGATCGAACAAATCCCACAATTAAGGGTCAAAAGTACAAAAACCATGGATTATTTTCATTAATCTCCTGAAAATTGAATCTGGAGTCTTGAAAATCTTCCAAAAAGAGTCTATGCTTTATGGTTTAGAGTCAGAATTGTGGTTGTATTAATTCATCTAACAGATTATTATAATCATTGGTTCAGCACCTTAGGGTAGAGACTAAGATGATTAGTATTTTCTTTAATCATATAAAAGGAGCTGTTCATCGAATTAATAATCTTTACACGGTTTTATTCGTTTTATTACCGAGAAATAAACCATCACATTAGCTGCAATTATGGTATTGTTAAAAATTATTAGAGAGAGTTTTAATCAGGCATTTGGCCAAATTATTGGTAATAAATTAAGGTCATCACTTTCATTATTGGGTGTCACAATCGGTGTGATATGTATCGTCGGAGTTCAATCTATGGTTGCTTCCCTTGAGACTAACGTAAAGTCTAGTATTCAAAAACTTGGAGACAATGTAGTTTATGTGATGAAGTTCCCTTGGCAGACAGAAGGGGAGGTTAAGTGGTGGGAAATCATAAAACGTCCTAATGTTGACTATGATGATTATGCAGTAATTCAGCAGGATGTAAAATCTGCGGCCTATTCTTATTTCTCCTTGCAGTTAAGCGGTAAGACACTAAAGTACGATGGAAAATCTGTAGAGCGAACTAATGGATTTATTTCTACTTATGAGCTTCCTAAAGTAATTGATTTTGAGATAGGTCAGGGGCGCTATTTTTCTGAACCTGAATATAATTTGGGCAGTGATAAGATGATTCTTGGTGCAAATGTTGCTGAGGCATTGTTTGGCGTAGTAAATCCACTTGGTAAGAAAGTAAGTCTTAATGGGCGAAAATTCGAAGTGATTGGTGTAGCTGAAAAATCGGGGGATGATATTGTAAATATCGCAAACTTTGATGATGCTTTCGTTTTAGGTTATGAAACAGCTAGGAAGTTTTTAAACGTAAAGCAATTAGGTGGCTTTGGGTCTTCAATAGCTGTTAAGGCAAAGCCAGGTATTGGCTTAGATCAACTCACAGATGATCTAACAGGCATGCTTAGACGCGGAAGACAGCTAAGGCCTATGGAAGAGACTGATTTTTCATTAAATAAGGTGACTTTATTGAATTCGATAATGGATAATATTTTTGGAGGTCTATCTTTCGCAGGTGGAGTCATTGGCCTGCTTTCCATAATTGTAGGGGGGGTAAGCGTTGCCAATATTATGTTTGTTTCTGTGAAAGAGCGTACCTCTATAATAGGAGTTAAAAAGGCTCTTGGAGCAAAAAAATATTTTATACTGTTAGAATTTTTAATTGAAGCCGTTCTCTTATGTTTGATTGGAGGTGTTTTGGGAATAGCTATTGTGGCACTTGGGCTTCCTATTTTAGAGAATTATATTCCTTTTGATCTTGCGGTTACTACAGGAAATATAATATTAGGAGTTACTATTTCTGTTTTGTCTGGTGTTCTTTCGGGAATTATACCCGCTTTTATGGCCGCAAGATTAGATCCTGTAATTGCTATTAGACAATAATTTGTTTAAAGACCACATTTGGGGTTTTTTACACTTTGAAATGTGGTCTTTAGAAATTTAATTTCGTTTGTTCTTTTATTTTACCTTATCCTTAGAATAATGTTTGGTTTCTTATGTTTCAGAAAGCAGAAAAGCTTATCTTTGAGTAGTTAAATACTTGAAGCTATGCATATACCTAATTTGGCTAATTATAATAATCAATCTTTCTTCCTACTTGCTGGTCCCTGTGCCATCGAAGGAGAGTCTATTGCATTTGAAATCGCTGAACATTTGGTAGAACTTTGTCAGTCCCTTAAAATTCCACTTGTTTTTAAAGGTTCCTATCGAAAAGCTAACCGTTCCAGGTTAGATTCTTTTACTGGTATTGGTGATGAAAAAGCATTAAAGATCCTACAGAAGGTCGGTCAAACATTCAATGTGCCGGTTGTCACAGATATACATGATGCACAAGAAGCTGCTATTGCTGCAGCGTATGTAGACGTGCTTCAGATACCTGCATTCTTATGTCGTCAGACAGATCTTTTAGTAGCTGCTGCCAAGACTGGGAAAACTGTAAATGTGAAGAAGGGGCAATTTATGAGCGCGGAATCTATGCAATTCGCAGTGGATAAAATCAGACAATCAGGAAATGATTCTGTAATACTAACAGAACGTGGAAATACATTTGGTTACCAAGATCTAATTATTGATTATCGAGGTATTCCTGAAATGAAGCGAAATAACGTACCTGTTGTTTTGGATGTTACCCATTCGCTACAACAGCCTAATCAAAGCTCAGGTGTGACTGGGGGGAAACCTCAATTAATAGAAACAATGGCGAAGGCAGCAATTGCCGTAGGTGTAGATGGACTATTTATGGAGACACATCCTAATCCTTCAGTAGCAAAATCTGACGGAGCTAATATGTTGGATCTAAAGTTGATGCGCCCACTTTTAGAAAAATTGGTTCTGTTGAGACAGGCAGTTATTTCTATAGAAAAACAATAA
>JAQXAY010000042.1 GCA_029252685.1 Saprospiraceae bacterium
ACATAAACAGCATCAAAACAATTGTTTGCTTGATATTCAAATCTAACTATAAGATAATAAGCTTTTAAAAAAAATTTATGTATTAAGTGCTATAAATTATTTGAATTGCTTTGCTTACCTTGCGACGCCAAGTAAAAAGTGCTCCTAATTTTAGGGATTTTTACCAATTATTATTGAATCTGAAATCATTTTGCAATGGAAAACTGGAAGTATAAGCCAGAAAGTTTGATGATGTCTTACGGTTACAAGCCGGAATTATCTGAAGGAGCCGTTAAGTGTCCTATTTTTCAAACATCTACCTTTGTTTTTCAAAAAGCGGAAGATGGTAAAGCCTTCTTCGAAGTAGCTTATGGAATAAGAGAAAAGAAAGAATCCGAAGAAATGGGATTGATCTATTCAAGATTGAATAATCCAGATTTGGAAATTTTGGAAAATAGACTCAGTCTATGGGATCATGCAGATGATTGTGCTGTGTTTGAAAGTGGTATGTCTGCTATTTCAACAGCATTGATGGAGTTCTTAAGTCCTGGAGACCTTCTTTTGTATTCAAACCCAGTCTATGGAGGTACAGATCACTTCATCAAGCATGTACTTACAAAGTATGGTATTGAGGTATTGGGATTCAACCCAGGGCAGTCTATGGAGGAAGTAGAGCAAATGATGATTGATTCAGGTAAAGCAGATAAGTTAGCCTATATCTACTTAGAAACTCCTGCAAACCCTACAAATGCTCTCGTCGATATTAAAGGTTGTGTAGATTTAGCAAAAAAATATTCTTCCGAAGATCACAAAGTATACGTAGGAGTTGATAATACCTATCTAGGACCACTTTGGCAAAACCCAATGGAACTTGGTGCTGATTTGGTGATTTATTCTGCGACAAAATACATCGGCGGTCATTCTGATCTTATTGCAGGGGCTTGTTCTGGATCTAGTGAAGTGATTGGTCGTATAAAGGTATTAAGAACATTTTTAGGGAATATGGCAAGTCCATATACAGGTTGGTTGCTGATGCGATCACTTGAAACTCTAAAGATTCGTATGGAGAGACAGGGAGAGACAGCCAAACATGTTGCTGAATATTTAAAGAATCACCCTAAGGTGGAAAAAATATATTATCTGGGTGATCTGGAAGATGGTTCAGAACAGAAACGTATTTATGATCAACAATGTAAGTCGCCTGGAGCTATGTTGTCATTTGATATAAAAGGCGGTGAAGCGGAAGCTTTTCGTTTATTAAATGGGCTGAAACTTGTTAAACTTGCAGTAAGTCTTGGTTCTACAGAATCTCTTGCACAGCATCCTTCTACAATGACGCATGCGGGTGTAGATCCTGATTTGAAGAAAACATTAGGGATATCTGACAAATTAGTCCGATTATCTGTAGGTGTTGAGCATCATGAGGATTTGATTCATGACCTATCAGAAGCTTTAGAGCTAGTATAATAAAAAAGGACATCCACTCGGATGTCCTTTTTTTTATGCTTTAGTACCTTTTTCTAAGCCAAACACACCGATTAATTTTTAGACGTATAAATTATATTTTTTCGTAATCTATAATGGTATTTTTGAGAACCGTTTAAACTCTTAAATCTCAAAGATGATTACTGTTAAAAAACTGGGCTTTTTAATTTGCACCTTGGTATCACCATTTTTTGGTTTTAGCCACTCGAGTATAGTGAATCCTCCAGATACTATTTACTTTGATATATTGATTTGTGCTGGTGAGTCTTTCAATGGAAATGTATACCAAGAGCCTGGTTTAGTCACAGAAGTTGAATTAGGCACAACAGATGATACACTTTCTGTTCTTATCTATTCAATAGACGTTATAGAACCGATACGAACAAATATTGTAACTAGTATTTGCGAATTTGGAGTTGCAGAAGGATATACTGCTCCAGGCATATATGAAGATGTATTCACAGCCTTCAACGGATGTGATAGTATAAGAACCCTAGAGATTCAGCCGTTTAAGGCTTATCTACCCAATATCTTTTCTCCGAATAATGATGGGCAAAATGATTACTTCTCCCTCTCAGCATCAGATCTTAGTACTATGAAGATCAAAACCTTTAGTGTTTTTTCAAGATCTGGAGAACGGCTAGTAACATCGGGTGATGCACCTATTTTAGGTTTTAATTATTTGTGGGATGGAAAAGTAGATAACAGGGAGGTGAGCCCCGGAACCTATGCATATTATCTGGAAGTTACAGACGAAACAGGTCAAAGTACATGTCCGATATATGGAGACATAACACTTATTCGATAATAGAAGCAGTAGATTATATTTTTAGTTGCCGCGGACGAATTCCGGGGCTTTTTTTATTTTAGAGTAAAAAATATGAGAGCTCTACTTTTTTTAATTCTATCGATAGTCACTTTATACGCCTGTGATGCTGGGCTTAAAACTCCAGATAAGGAATTAGAATCAGCGAAAATGGAAAAAACACTAAAGG
>JAQXAY010000054.1 GCA_029252685.1 Saprospiraceae bacterium
TGATCTACAGTCAAAAAATTTATAAAATTCTTTTACAGCCATAATCCCTGTATTTTTTTTCACTAACTAATTGACCGAATTAAGCCCCCTTCAATTGAACTGTGGTCTACCTTAATTGGTTGAATTGGTAGTAAATCCATTACCACTAGTTTAAACTTTAGAACAAACTAGTTGATAGATCATATATTGAATTGAACAAGAAGTACTAATATGACAGTCGATAAGCCAATGCAAAGACTTTTGAGTTTCATCTCCAGCTACAAGAAACCTCTTGTATTGGCATCGTCAAGCTCTGTCTTAAATAAGATTGTTGATCTTATGCCTCCTTTCCTGACTGCATGGCTAATAGATTCTGTTTCTAAACAGCCTCCGCAGTGGATCACTAAATATTTTCCGGAAAGTACTATCTGGCATCAGGTAATCATTATTTGTATTGCACTATTACTCGCCTTCTTCCTTGAAGGTGTTACTGAATGGATCTTCAAACGAAATTTCATGCAGCTTGCACAGCGAGTACAGCACGATCTAAGAAATAAGTCCTACTCTAAACTCCAAAAGAAAAAACTTTCCTTTTTCGAATCAGCAAGAACAGGAAACCTACTCTCCATCCTAAACGATGACATCAATCAGCTAGAGCGCTTCCTAAATAATAGTTTTAACGAAATCCTTCAAATTATCACACTTTTCATTTTTGCGGGATATTCGCTATTTGAACGGGATGTCGTGCTTGGACTTGTAGGAATATCTCCTATACCATTTATCGTCTTTGGTTCTTTTTATTACCAAAGAAAAATCTCTCCTTTCTATAAAGAAGTTCGAGAATCTGTAGGGGGATTGAGCAGTAGACTAGAAAACAATATTTCAGGAATTCTAGTAATAAAAAGCTTTGGTACGGAGAAGTATGAAGAGAAAAGAGTGGACGAAAGTTCCCAGGAATACCTCGATGCAAATTACAAAGCAATCAAACTCTCTGCGCTATATGTACCAGTTATTAGAATGTTCATTGCCTGCGGACTAGCGGCAACCCTAGCACTAGGCGCATACTGGGTAATCTATCAACCAGGTCGCTTCACCTTAGGAGGAATTGCCTTTTTTGCCATGATGATCCAAAGAATACTCTGGCCGGTTACTCGACTAGGAAATATTTTTGATGAGTTTGAACGTGCAAAAGCCTCTGCCCGAAGAGTATTTGGCCTCTTAGATAATGAGAAGGACATTCAAGTGGACACGGGAGCACATCGTGTAGACCAAATCAACGGTGCCTTGAATCTAAAAAATGTTGATTTTTCATATTCAAATGGAGTGCCGATCCTCAATGATATTTCGTTAGACATTCCAGCTGGTTCAACACTTGGGATAATGGGTGTCACGGGCGCAGGAAAAACTACATTTATAAAAATCCTTTTGAGACTCTACGAGGTAAAAAGTGGTGCAATTAGTTTAGACGGTGTAAACATCAAAGACTGGAAACTAGAATCCTTAAGGAAAGCTTTTTCTCTAGTAAGTCAAGAAGTTTATCTATTCCATGGAAGTATTATTGAAAATCTTCTTTATGGTAACAATGCCAGCAGAGCTGAAGCAATTGAAGCGGCAAAACAAGTAGATCTCCACAGTTTTATCGAAAACCTACCTAAACAATACGATAGTGTAGTTGGAGAGCGTGGTATAAAATTATCCGGAGGGCAAAAACAACGTATCAGTATAGCAAGGGCAATTCTAAAAGATAGCCCAATACTAATATTGGACGAGGCTACATCTGCCGTGGATTCAAGAACTGAGCAGATCATTCAAGACCAAATCCAGCAGTTGTCCAAGAAAAAGACAAGTATCATAATTGCACATAGACTATCAACGATACAAGACGCTGATCAGATTATCATGTTACAACATGGAGATATTAAGGAACAAGGAACTCATGATTCCTTAATGGAACAGGATGGTCATTATGCGAAAATGTTTAGAATGCAGTCAAGGTAATGATTACATGTACTTTGTACTGTTCTTTTCTACAAGGATATCTTTCAACTCCTTGATCATTTCGTATTGATGTGGTAAAACCTTTTTGAAGGCTTCTTTAACAGCCACGAAAGCACCTTTACTCATCATGTCTGGAACCATCCTCTTGAT
>JAQXAY010000070.1 GCA_029252685.1 Saprospiraceae bacterium
TAAAAGATTATTTCAAGCAATTAAAGTCTATTGTTGAAGATCCATATGAACGCAGAATCTTGGACTATGTAGATATCATATCCTGGATTGACAGTAAAATCCTCAACCTGCCTTTACAGACCTATGTTGAAAATAAAAAGCTCTGAAGGCAGTTCCATCAAGGGCCTTTCGTCAATCAATTAAATTGATCTTACCAGATTTCAAGGTACTCCCTTTTTCTATGATTCTATAAAAATATATTCCTGTTGGAATTGCATCCAAAGACAAGAGTTTCTCACCATCAATTAGGTCAAAACGCTTTATGGATTCACCCAGTAAACCAACTAATTCAAAGGTAGCATCACTACCTTCCAAGCCTAAAGATTCAACAACTAAATGACTACTAGCAGGATTGGGATACACCTTAAACACTGCTGTCAACTCTGCTGTATTAGTAGGCTCATACTGTGCACAATCACCAATCATATTATTATCCATCCAATCTAAGCGCTGAATCAACCAAGCCTTCAAAAAAGACACTTCCTCTTCATAGGTATTACCGATATAACTATTTGGCCAAACGTATTCTCCAAGAATACTCCAACGCTCAAAATTACGGGTTGAAGGCGCCTCCAAAATTGCCACCTGCTCATCAATAAACTGTATCAAAGAATCTGTTCTTAATGGTCCAGATCTCAATTCATCCCAACGACAATTGATCTGATGACTAACCTGAGGAATATCTGTCATTTTCTTTGACCAAAATGGCAACCACGGGCTACAATTATCTCCAAACAAATAAGACCAACCCTCTGGATTTGGTGGACAGGCAAAATCAAAATTCCCGAAGCCTAAATTAAAATCCCAGAGTGGCCCGAAGTGAATTTTTCCTCCATTTGAAGCCTTTTTCTTGTACATATAAAAACTCAGCTTAAAAGCATCGATATGTTTGCCGACTTCAGTAACTAAAAAATAATCCACCCAGGAAGATACATTAACGTAGTCCTTATAGGTTTGAAGGTAATTCGGCGCATCCATCGCTTCCTCAAAGGTATCCATGTAATTTCGGATGTAAGCTGCCTGCTCCGGTACTATATCATCATAATCCGGATAATTGTAAGCAAAAAACTTGTAATCTGGATATTCAGAATACCAGCCATCATCATCCGTAGAACCATCATCTCGGTCAATCTGAAGGATATATCCCCCCGTTAATTCATCTCCTGAAATATCTTCGGGTTTCAATTTTGCTATATCTACTCGATTGGCATCTCTTTTTATGCGTTCAGTAAGAACATAAACGCCTCGATAATCTCCATTAATTATAAGTTCACAGTGTCGTGTCCTTGGAGCGTACCTACCTGTCAATCGTCCCATGTGATAGGCGAGAACATTTCGCATCAGTGACTTATCTGGAAAGGGTCCATGAAGTATCCAGTCATTCTCTTCAGGCATTCCTAAAAGACTTACATTATTATTCTCCCCAGCAGCATCTTGAGTCTCAAAACCATAGTTTTTCTTAGGGAAAGATTGAGAAGATGCACCTCTGATCTCTATAGATATAAAACCATCATAGCCATTGTAGCTATCATTATAATTATTCAAATTACCCGGTCCATTATCGATAATCCCCATGTGTGCAGGCACCTTGGGCTCGTCATAAATTTCATCTGTCTCAAGAGTCTCTATAAATACGAGTGGAATATTAGATGAAAAGAAAGGAGAAAAAAACCAATCGGGTGTTGGCCCATAAACGGAAGAGGCATCATTTAAGGCTACAGACAACCAAAAATTACTGCTCATATCCGATGAGTTTACATTCTCATTATGGACCTGTATAGCGAGCACATTCTGCCCTTCTACTGCAACACCATCAAATATATTCTTATCTATCAATAACACATCAGGAGTCCCTCCTGAGGGCATAGATGCTTCGTGAAAACCATCTGCTGATTGATTATGCGTAGGATTAACACCAGTAGAACCAATAAAACGCCTAGCAATTTCAACACCATTCAAATAAGCAACAAAGGCATCGTCATAATCTGCATGCATTAAGATCATTTCAATTTTTGAGAGATCGGAAAAATCAAAAACTCTACGCATGTATAGAGAGAGTGTGCTACTGATCTCTGTATTATCATCATCATCACCATATCCAATACCTCCGGCACCAGCACTCCATCCACTATCATCAAATGAAATCTCATTCCAATTAGTGGGCGGTTCTGAATCACCTAAGGTATAGGTCCAAACCTCGTTATTATAAACAACCGTCTCCCAATGATCTATATTTTGACTACAAACAGTTCCTAGAAAGGTCATCCAAAGAACGAAGGATATAAGATATCTAAACATATTTTTATTGGTTTATTCCTTAATATAAGTCAATATATGTAACAGCAATCAAAAGTCAACAAAGCTTATTTATAATTTTATTCGGGGATAAAATATTTTTTTTAAAAACATCATAGTGGACAAGATTTTTACTTTGACTGTAGATGCATGTGATCCATATGTTTCATGCTTGAATCCTTAACAAAATCAAGTGCTCTATAAGTTCTTTTCTCTGCTACATTTGATCCTTCTATGATTCTATACTTATTATTTGGACGTATATTCCGGATAATCTGATTCGGACTATTTTGCCAAAACACCTCAATTTCTTCAATCTTTTCTGCACGCCCAATTCCAATCTCTGCCTGTAAAGAATTTGAACCAAAACTACCACCTGTATTTACAGTAGCGAAGATCTGTCTACCACCTTCCAGCCTCACGCACATTTTAGTTCCAATCGCACTTGTATTCGTGCTGTTACCTTTGAGTTCAATTATAATCCAATTATTGTCATTTATTGGATTGTCAAAGTAAACATTTTGGAATAAATCACCTTCATAGGCCCCACCAAGTACTGCGTATACATCCTGATCTCCGTCTTGATCGAAATCTGCAAAACTTACACCATGTCCTTTTTGGATATGCCCAAATCTTCCGGCAGAAGTAACTTCTGAAAAGGTTTTCCCGCCATTATTCTTGAACATACGGTTCGGAATTAAAGCACTCATAGAAGGAGCACCCGTTCCTATATAAAAATCTAACCAGCCGTCATTATCTAAGTCTCCAAAATTAGATCCCATGGCAAAGGAAGAAATATCTACTCCGAAGGCTTCTGATGACTCCGAAAACGTATTATCCCCATTATTTATGTAAAGCCTTGACAATTCTGAACCACTCTTTTCTCCTGATAATTCCTTTACAAATACAGCTGGGACATCTTCCAAATTACGAGGATCATAACTATTTACTAAAATATCATCATAACCGTCATTGTTCACATCCCAAAACCAACATGGAAAGCTGAATATTGGTGCTTTGATTCCTGCAGTTGCTGAAACGTTAATAAATTGACCTTGATTATTTTTATACAAATAATTTTCACCCCCCATTACCGAAACAAACAAATCTGGCCATTTGTCATTGTTAAAATCACCAAAACTTACTCCTTTGATATATCCTCTTAAAAGACCAAGTCCATGTTCCAAGGCTTCTTCTTTAAAGGTACCATCCTTTTGATTTATAAATAATTCACAAGGATGTTGCTGCTCTCCTTTTGATTCATTTCCGATAAAAAGGTCAAGATATCCATCTCCATTTATATCTGCCCATGCTGCTGTTTGAGTAGGTCTGTAAGAAAGTATCCCAGCTGATTTAGACACGTCCCTAAAAAAGCCATTCCCATCATTTTGCAATAATGAATTCGGGTGTTTCCCACCGGCTTCCAGCCAGCCACCCCTTAAAACAAGAATATCCTGATCACCATCATTGTCATAATCTGCGTGTATACAATTCAAGCCACTAACTATTCCTTTCAAACCACTTTCTTCGGTTTTATCCACAAAACCACTTCCAGTATTTTTGAAGAATTGACACTGGTCCTGCATATCGTAAGATGTAATAAATAAATCAAGCAAGCCATCTCCATCAAAATCCTCTGAACAAACTCCTCCAGATAAACCATTTTCAGCAATTCCCAAAGCAGAAGCTTTTTCCTCAAAAGCTGGAAAATCTTCAACTTCATTGTCCCAATTCGGATAATCCAACAATACTGCCTTCGGAACTTCATCTGGGTATAGCCCTAGAGTCATATATGCCAGATTTAATAACCACTTGTTACGGATAGAAGGATTATTTTTCAGGATTATAGTATATATTTCAATCGCTTTTTCAGAACCTGATTTGTCGACATGAAAGCCTTTAGGCTGAAGGGGAAGTATGCAAGAGAATTCATTGTGATTCATTCTACAATTATCAAGTTCCCCTTTTCGTAAATATGCCAAAGCTAGGAGCTCTATTATGGGAAGAGCACCTTTCTCAGTCATTTTTGTATAATCCAAATTACGACTCGAAATAAAAGACTCAACTTCATATATACAAGATTCTACTTGACCTGCAAATAACAATTGACTGCAATATTGAAACCAAACGTTTATTTTTTCTTTATCAGGAGTAACACTCAGCTGTTCTTTTTTAAGTTTTGCTAGTTCTGAATTCCAATGATAATACAAGTCAGGACTTCCATTCTTATAAATTTCCTGGAGTTTACTTACCATCTCATCAGTTTCATCAGAAAGCATCATTTCTGGTTTATCGGTCCTAGAGCAGGAGATAAAACTATTGTTAGCAATAAGTACTTTTTCATTGTCCGCTTTTTTTAAACACATAGCAAACAATGAATACAACCAAAACTATTTTTTGATTTCGAATATAAAAGTCTTGGCCGACTTAAACTAAAATATTACAAACATATGAAAAACAACGACTTACGATAAAAAAACCTACCTGTAACCAATCTCTTTTGAGAGTACAATTTTACTCTTCGCGAAATTACCCGTTCCAAATCCAATTTCACGTCCCTTTTCGTCGATCAGAGTAGATTCAGCAACAAATAAATTCTTAGACTTGAAGCGAACTGTTCCAATGGCTTTTATAACTCCTGCACTTACTGGACGAATCATCTGAATATTAAAGGAAGTTGTTAGCACAAACACATCTGTAACAAGAGAACTAACCGCAAAAAAAGCGGCATCATCAAGTAATTTAAAATAAACGGAACCATGTATGGCTCCAAGTGCATGAAAATACTTATCCGACAAGGTCAATCCAATTTGAGCTTCTCCCTTCTTTATAAGGCAAGTAGTCGTATCATAGATCTCTGTATTGACCTTCGCCCTGAGATACATCCTTTGCAACTTATCGTAGTGTAAATCATCCATATTGTATATTTAAGCCAAAAGATTAATTCAAATACAATTTAAGGATTAAAATTAGTTTTGACTCAAATAAAATCCAGCTTACAAGCTAAGTAAAATAAGAAAAGCTAGCACTTCAAAAACAATACGAAACCAATGCCATCGACCCCAACGAATCAACTCTAGTTTCAATTTTTCACTATCAAATGCTCCTTTAGAAAAAGCCTCATTGGCAGCTTTGAAATAAACAAAATAAGTCCCAAAGAAAATAACTACACAAGCAACTAAACCTACTATCCAGAATAATCGATCATCAGACTTTATATAAGATAAAGCAAGCAACAAAACTGGCAGGAGACTTGAAGCAATTATTAGTGGCGCAAAAAACTGATGAATACTTGCTCCATATCTTTCATAAAAACTATAGAACTGCTCCTTAGAAAGTGACTTCCAATAAGGCACAATGAGAAAAGCCTCTGCTACTTGAGCACCCAAAAAGACCCCAAGTATTGCACTTGTGATCATAATTAAAACATCCATATTATTTTATTTTGATCTTTGATACATATTGTACCACATCACCCCCGAGAAATAAGCACCCTTCATTTTCAAAAACAGCACCTGCTTCTTTGACAGTTTCCCCACTAGGATCAAATAAGGCCCTAGTTATCTTTCCAGAATCGTCTAACTCTAGAACCATACCAAAAGCTTCCGGTGCAGGTTGTAAAAAAGAAGGCAAGCTATAAACTATCTTCTTCATACCAGGCTTTAAATGAAGCTGGTCAAGCTGCATATTTCTTTTTGTGGTAAAGCCAAGCCAATAATTCCCATTCTTAGCCCTTGAAATATTATTAGGAAAACCGGGTAAATTATCCGCAAAAACTTCTTTCGTACCTGCTTTTGGCCCTTTCAACCAGTATTTTAAAATCCTGTATTTAGAAGTCTCTGAGACCAATAAAAAATCCTCGTTTTCTGACAACTCTAAACCATTGCCAAAATAGTTTCCAGAAGAAATTTCTGTAACGAGATCTAGTTTTGGATCATAGCGATAGACTCCGCCAGTAGGTTTCATCTCCAAAATTAACTTATTGAAATACTTAGGGCTAGGCTTGTTTGTGGAAGAAAGATTTGTAAAATAAATCATTCCCTCTTGATCTATCTTCAAACCCGCACCCATAAGTAATGGCTTCCCATCCGAGGTGTGGGTGAGGAGCGTATCCACTCTACCAGCTTGAATTCGTAGGAGCCCAACACCATGCATCAAGGCAACTAATCCACCTGTTTGATCAAAGGACATACCAGTAATCCAACCGGATGTTTTCATAAATTCTTCAGCTGAGCCATCCTTTTTAAATCTTAGTATTGCTCCCGAGCTAAAATCTGTTGGGCTAGAATGAACTCCAGTGTAGAGGAACCCTTCAGAATCGACAACAAAATCCTCTGCACCATAATAACCCAGCAAATCAATCTTTTTACTTGCAACAAGTTCGGTATTAAGCTCCAATTCTGACTCAAAGGCAGGAGCAGGTAGCGGATTCCAAGCTACTGGTCGAATAGAACAGCTACTTAAAAAAACAAGCCCAATCAATGGTAAAAATGCGAATACCTTGGGCATAGATTTTATGTTTACTTTCATTTCAAAACAACTTTTAAAATAAATTCTACACAAATATCTACCCTAGTAGTCAGTATTTCATTTACATATGTAAAGGAATCAAAATCTAGCTCTTTTATTTCTGATACGGCTGAGCTGCGTGGGAGATATCCCAAGATAGGAAGCAATATGATACTGGGCTATTGAAGATTCTAAATGGGGGAATCGATCTCTAAAAATATCATAGCGTTGATCGGCATCAAGCAATCCCATTTCTAGCTCCTTTTGCTCTTTTTCAAGAAAATAGAACTCTGCAATCTTCCTACCCAAACGTTCTAAACTATGATGCTTTTTGTAAAGTGCTTCAAGTTCTGAGTAGTTTGCTTCTAAAATTTCACAATCTGTAAGAGCTTGTTGAGCAATTTTGTTCACTCGTTTTGTTAGCAAAGAGGTATAAGCACCAATTAAAGACGGGCCAACAAAAAACTGCTTAGTGTACTCCTTACCTGCATCATTCACAAAAAAAGCTCGAACAACTCCAGCCTTCAAGAATCCAACTTTATCAGCATAAGCCCCTGCTCGAACAAAAAATTGTTTTGCACTTAGATTAGTCGGCCTAAATAAGTCCAACAAGTCTTCCATCGCATCTAACTTAATTATACAAATCTCATTCAGGTAGGCTTTAAAATCATCCTTCATGCTCTTTTCTTTTGACTATAAAAATAAAAAAAGGTTGGCAATAAATTGCCAACCTTTTTTATGTTACAAATAAGATACTACTTAGATGCAGCCCATTTTCTGATTTCAGTTCTGAACCACTCATCAGATGCGTCTGTCCACTTGAAATTTTCTCTTAAATAAGACATGGTATCTTTTTCTACGTCTGTATAAGAATCACCATCTTTTACAGCTTCTAGAATTTTTTCAGCATCAGCCTTTGAAATACGTCCGTCGCCAGCTCCTGAGGTAAGTTTTTCTGCAAGTTCAATCAACTCACCATCATACTTCTTACCATCAATAGTTTTGTAATAGCCCATTTTTTTATTGGATTAAGGTTTAATAAATAATCTTTCCAAATTTAATATTTGTGCTGACAACAACAAAAAATATATACGAAGATATTAACCTACAAACATTTAATGCTTATTTACTAATAGCTCTTTCAGAAAGCACCGCCTCAATATCTTCTAATGAAACCCCCTTTGCTTTTAATAAAATCAGCAGGTGATAAAGAAGGTCCGCTGCCTCCTCTTTAAATAAAACCTCATTATCATCCTTTGCCTCTATGACAAGTTCCACGGCCTCCTCTCCTACCTTTTGTGCCATTTTATTCATCCCCGATCGATACAACTTGTTTGTATAAGAGTCCTTTACATCAAGGTCTATACGTTCCGAAATACGCATTTCTAATGCGTATAAATAGCCTTTAGTAGTCAAATCATTAAAACAATTTTCTGCACCTGTATGTCATACTGGCCCAGCCGGAATCACCTTTATAAGTAGGCAGTCCTTATCACAATCTTTTTGAATAGATTGCACACTTAAAATATTGCCTGATGATTCTCCTTTCATCCACAAACGCTCTTTAGATCGGCTGTAGAATACTACATTTCCAGTCGATTTTGTTTGTTCAAATGCCTCCACATTCATATAACCCAGCATAAGAACCTTAGCCGTCCGATCATCTTGTATTATGGCAGGTATAAGTCCATCACCCTTTTTAAAATCTAAATTTATCGCATCCATATTCCTTGTTCTTTTAAATACATTTTCAATGCCCCAATCTTTATTCTGTCAAAATGAAAAACACTTGCAGCAAGTCCTGCCGTGGCATTTGTTCTTTTAAATAATTGCATAAAATCTTCTTGCCTGCCTGCTCCACCCGAAGCAATAACAGGAACATTTACTGCTCTACTAATCTCACCAACTATATCTAAGGCAAATCCATCTTGCATACCATCACTGTTCATAGAGGTCAGTAATAACTCACCTGCACCGAGGTCAACTGCTTGCTGCGCCCAATCCATGGCAAGTAAGCCTGTATCTTCACGCCCCCCTTTAACAAATACCTTCCAGGCATCCCCTAACTTCTTTGCATCTATTGCTAGGACTAGACACTGCCGTCCAAAAGCAGCAGCAATTTCTCTTACAAGTTCAGGTCTTTTGACTGCTGCTGAATTTACAGCAATCTTATCTGCTCCAGCAGAAATCAATTCCCCTGCTGCCTCCAAGGTATTTACCCCACCACCTACTGTAAATGGAATATCGATCTCTCGAGCAACTCTCGAAACCAAATCAAGGAGTGTTCGGCGTTTCTCAATAGTTGCTGTGATATCTAAAAATACGAGTTCATCTGCTCCTTCATTGGCATAACGCTTTGCAAGTTCTACTGGATCACCAGCATCTCTTAGACCTACAAAATTTATGCCTTTTACCGTCCGTCCATCCTTGATGTCTAAACAGGGTATAATCCGTTTCTTTAACATAATTCCGAGAGTTCTTCTAATGAAATTTGACCTTCATAAATAGCCTTTCCTACAATAGCACCTGAACATCCAGCAGCTTTTAAGCTGACCAGATCTTCCAAAACAGAAATGCCTCCACTGGCAATCAATTCGACTTTAGTAGCAGCCAAAATTTCTTTGTACAGACCCAACGAAGGGCCCTTCAACATACCATCTTTTTCAATATCAGTAGCCACAACTTGAAGAATCCCCTCTGCTTCGTAAGATTCAATAAAATCAAGTACATCAACTTCAGAATCTTCTAACCAACCATTGCTAGCGATCTTTCGATTTTTACAGTCTGCCCCCAGTATAATTCGAGAAGCCCCGTACCTTTCCAACCAAGAAAGAAAGAGCCTCCGATCTTTGAGCGCAACACTTCCCCCTGTAACTTGACTTGCCCCCGATTCAAAAGCAATTCTTACATCTTCATCCGACTTTAAACCTCCACCAAAATCAACCAACAGATTTGTTTTACTGCTTATCTGCTCTAAAATCCTGTGATTCACAAGCCCCTTTGATCTTGCTCCATCCAAATCGACAAGGTGCAGATATTGGATTCCATGATCCTCAAACATCTTAGCTACTTCTAAGGGATCTTCATTATAAATCGTCATTTTTTGAAAATCGCCCTTCTGAAGGCGCACACATTTACCATCTATAATATCAATTGCTGGAATTATCTTCATTGTTCTAAAAAGTTTTCTAATAATCTTCTGCCAATAGCGGAGGACTTCTCAGGGTGAAATTGACTCGCAAAAAAATTGTCTTTGTGCAAGGCAGCACTAAAGGGTTGTATATAATCGCATACGGCTGTAGTATGTATGCCTAAATCAGCAAAATAGCTGTGTACAAAATACAAATCACTACGCGGGGGAACACCTTTAAACAGTTCGCCAGATAAGCTATGAACTTCATTCCATCCCATGTGAGGAATCAATCCAGCACCGCTGAACTCTCTGACTTGATTATCAAAAATACCCAAGCAATCCGTATTCCCTTCTTCGCTATACTTGCACATTAATTGCATACCTAAACAAACTCCAAGCACAGGCTGCTTTAAACCCTTTATCAATACATCAAGCTTCCGCTCCTTCAAATATGCCATTGCAGGTCCAGCTGAACCAACACCAGGAAAAATGACCTTATCTGCAAAACGAATTTCTTCAGGATCATCAGTAACTAATGACTCTGCCCCCAAACGAAACAAGGCATTTTTCACAGAAGCGATATTTCCTGCATTATATTTTAAAATAGCTATCATAAAACTCCTTTTGTACTAGGTACTTGAAATAAATTTGATTGTTTTACTGCCATTCTTAAAGCTTTCGCAAAGGCTTTAAAGATTGATTCAATCTTGTGATGTTCATTAGACCCCGATGATTTTATATTCAAATTGCATCTTGCGCTATCACTAAATGATTTGAAGAAATGCATGAACATTTCCGTAGGCATGTCTCCAATTTTTTCTCTACTAAAAGCCGCATCCCAAACAAGCCAAGGTCTGCCCCCGAAATCAATAGCTACCTGACTTAGACAATCATCCATAGGTAATAAAAAACCATAACGCTCGATTCCTTTTCTACTACCTAAGGCTTTATCAAAGCAAGCACCAAGAGCCAAGGCAACATCCTCAATGGTATGGTGTTCATCCACCTGTAAGTCTCCTTCTACCATTATATCCAAGTCAATATTTCCATGTTTTGCAATCTGCTCCAACATGTGATCAAAAAAGCCCAGACCTGTATTTATTTCGCTTTTCCCAGAGCCATCTAAATCAAGCTCAACTAGGATCTTTGTTTCCTTGGTCTGACGACTTACTCGCCCTGTTCTTGGTATTGCTTTTAAAAACTGGTAGATCTCCTGCCAATCCTTTGTTACAAGTGCTGCATCCGAGGCACAGGCTGTTCCAATGAAAATACCTTGTGCATTTAGATTTGATGCAAGCTGTATATCCGTCTCTCTGTCACCAATCACAAATGAATGCTCTAAATCATAATCCCCATATATATACTTATTCAACAAAGCAGTACCTGGCTTTCTACTATCCTTTTGATCCTCTGGAAAACTCCTATCAATACAGACTTCATCAAATACAATACCCTCGTTGGCAAAGGCTTGAATAATCTTATCCTGTGCAGGCCAAAAATCCGATTCAGGGAATGAATCTGTTCCAAGTCCATCCTGATTAGTCACCATAACCAATTCAAAATCAAACTCCTTTACTATTCTCGCCAAATTCTGAAACACACCTGGATAGAATTCTAATTTATCAAGGCTATCCAATTGATAATCTACAGGAGGTTCTATCACCAAAGTGCCATCTCTATCAATAAATAATACCTTCTTCATTTGTTATTCTTTTTAATACTGTGATTAATTTTTCTTGTTCAAGCTTAGTCCCTATGCTTATCCGAAGGCACCCACTCACTAGAATATTTCTATTTCTAACAATGACCGACTTACTTATCAATGCCTGGTAGATAGCCTCCGCATCTTTGAATCGAACCAGCAAAAAGTTTGTATCCGATGGGAATATTTGCAAAACCACATCCAAGGCTTCAAGTTGCTTGACCAAGGCGGCTCTCTCATCTAAAATTTGCCGGATATTATTTACGACTTGGTGTTTATCCAATAAAGTTTGAATGGCCTGTTCCTGATTCGGTGTACTTACATTATAAGGTGGCTTCACTTTGTTCAAAAGACCAACAATTGACGGATTAGACAATGCAAACCCAATTCTTGCAGCAGCAAGTCCCCAAGCCTTGCTCATAGTCTGCGTTACCACTAGGTTTGGATATTTATCTATCCAAGATGTTTTAGTCTTGTCTGGGCAAAAATCTATATAAGCTTCATCCACTACGACAATTCCTTGAAAGCGCTGAACAAGTTCTTCAAGCACCTCTGCATCCATACAATTACCTGTTGGATTATTTGGTGAACAAACAAACATTAATTTGATAGCAGGGTCAGTAAAAAAGGGAAGTACTTCATCCACAAGCAATTCAAAATCATCCCCCAATGGAAGTTCAATCAGTTCAACATTATTGATAGCTGCTGAAACCCTATACATCCCATAACCTGGTGTGAACGCAATTACCTTATCTTTTCCTGGTTCGCAGAAAACTCTAAACAGAAGATCAATGACCTCATCACTGCCATTCCCGACAAATACCTGCTCGGCATCTATGTCTTTTTCCTTAGCCCATAAGGACTTCAACAAATGTTGCCGAGGATCGGGATAGCGATTGAGGTCTCCGTATGGACTTTCATTTGCGTCTAAAAAGGTCCCTTGCGTACCCGTATATTCATCTCTGGCACAGCTGTAAGAAACCAAGTCCAAAATATTCTTTCGAACAAGCTTATTTATCTGATCCATCTTGCAATTCTTTTAGGCGAATACTAACAGCATTCTTGTGGGCAATTAATTCCTCTGCTTCTGCCATCAACTCTATAGCCGGACCGATATTCTGTATACCTTCAGCATTCAATTTTTGAAAGGTGATCTTGCGCACAAAGCTATCCAGGGAAACACCACTATAACTTCTTGCCATACCGTTTGTAGGCAAGGTGTGATTGGTACCACTTGCATAATCTCCAGCGCTTTCACATGAATAATTACCTACAAATACAGAGCCTGCATTACCTACTAAGTCCAACCACTGCTCTGCATTATCTGAGGCAAGAATCAAGTGTTCTGGTGCATAGGCATTACTCAAGTCCATACAGGTTTCTATATCTCGACAAAGCACTGCTGCACTGTTCTTTAATGCTGCACTTGCAATTTCTTTTCTAGGAAGCGCCTCCAATTGAACATCCAATGCTTTGAAGACAGATTCGATGACATATGAACTAGTACTCAATAGTAGTACCTGACTGTCTGCTCCGTGCTCTGCTTGAGAGAGTAAATCTGCGGCTACAAATTCAGGATTTGAAGTTTCATCCGCTATCACCAATACCTCACTAGGACCTGCTGGCATATCTATTGCAATACCTTCCTGTTGAACAAGCTCCTTTGCTTTAGTTACAAACTGATTTCCGGGCCCAAAGATTTTATATACTGCTGGTATACTTTCTGTTCCATAAGTCATAGCAGCAATCGCCTGAGCACCGCCTACTTTGAACACTTTACGGATACCCAAAAGATCTGCTGTATACAATATAGCTGGGTGAATGTCACCATTTTGATCCGGTGGACTACACAATACTATTTCCTTACAGCCGGCTAATAAAGCAGGGATTGCAAGCATTAAAACTGTAGAAAACAAAGGTGCAGTTCCTCCAGGTATATACAAGCCAACCTTTTCTATAGCTACACTTTTCCTCCAACAAAGCACTCCATCTACAGGCTCTACATAGTTGACTTGTTCCCCTTGGACCCCATGAAACTGTTCTATATTTTTACGTGCAAGAATTATAGCTTCTTTCAGTGCAGGATTTACAGAATTAGTTGCTTCAACAAATTCCTGACTAGATACCTGAATATGCTCGAGACTAACCTTATCAAAGGCAGCTGTATATTCAAGTAAGGCTTCATCCCCCCGAAGTCGAACGGCATCGAGTATATTCTGAACAGAAGCAGTAAGGTCTCCTCTATTCATCATTGGTCGTTGACAGATCTGCTGCCAATCCTTTTTTTCAGGATAATTATATCTTTTCATTAGAGTACCATTTTATCTATTGGGACAATTAAAATGCCTTCTGCTCCAGCATCTTTCAAGGCATCAATAACCTCCCAGAATTTCTCCTCATCAATTACGGAGTGCAATGAACTCCATCCAGGCTCTGCTAAAGGCAGTACAGTAGGTGAGCGAAGAACAGGCAATAAATCACTCACTGCATCAATCTTTGAATTGGGTACATTCATCAAAACATACTTAGATTTTTTTGCCTGTAGTATGGATTCAATTCTGAACAGCAGCTTATCGAGAATAGCCTGCTTGGTATCACTAAGTTGCTGAGAGGCAGCAAGCACAGCTTCCGACCTTAAGATGACTTCCGTCTCTTTCAAGCCATTTTTAAAAAGGGTGGAACCTGAACTAACAATATCACAGATACCGTCAGCTAAACCAATGTTTGGAGCAATCTCTACAGAACCTGAGATAACATGTATATCTGCTTTTACATTTCTAGTGCGTAAAAAATCATTGACTGTGTTAGGATAGGAGGTAGCTATCTTTTTTCCCTCAAAGTATGAGGTATCCAAAACCTCTGCCTCCTTAGGAACAGCTAAGGATACCCTGCATTGAGAAAAGCCAAGCTTAAGAATAACATCCACAGCCTTACTTTTTTCTATAAGAAGATTTTCTCCAACTATAGCAATATCGACAACGCCATCCTCTAGATATTGTGGAATATCAGAGTTCCTCAAGTACAAGACCTCCATAGGAAAGTTGGGTATTGCTACCTTTAACTGATCCTTTCCATTATCAATTTTAATCCCGCAGGATTTTAGCAATTTGAGTGATTCATCGTGGAGCCTTCCACTCTTCTGAATTGCAATTTTTAATTTACTCATTCATTAAAAAAAATACGACTGAGTAAACTGAGGAGTTCTAAAAAAAAGAAAAACCCGCCTGATTACTCAGACGGGTTAATAATATTTTTGATCTAGTCAGCACATATCATTAGCACCTCGCCTGAAAGCAAGAATGAAAATGATGATGATGTAAATTCTGACTAATATTCATATTCGTTTAATTGTCCTGTAAAGTTATATACTTTTTTTCTATTTCCAATGTTTTGAAAATTGTTAGAACAGATAGAGAATAAACTGGAAGCAAAAAAGTTTATTTGATCCACTCTTTTTTTAACATTGAATAAAAATCAACGCTAATGTAGTGGTCATCTTTTAGTTCACACTCACGCATTGTTCCTTCATAAACAAAATTGAGTTTAGACAAAGCTGATTTGCACTTTAAATTCTCCTTCAAAACATATGCCTCCAAACGATTCAAGGAAAGATGCTCAAAGCCATAGTTAATCATAATTGGCATGACTTCCCCCATAATTCCTTTTCCCCAAAACTCCGGTAAGAGCCAAAAACCTAACTCAGCCTTTTTGTGTGTTTTCTCTAAATTATTATAGCCTCCCGCGCCAACAAAAACACCTGTTTGAATATCAGAAATCAGCCACCAAATACCTGTACCAGTCTCTTTTAAGTTAGCATACCATTCCATTTGAAGCTCAGTATCTTTCAATGTGGAAAAATGTACATCATAAAACTGAGTAACGGCGAGGTTGGAAAGTCCTTCATGGATGTAGTGAATATCCTCCGTTCTAATTTCTCTTAGAATAAATCGATTAGAAACCATAGGCACAAAAAGTTAATATAAAAAGGTCTAAAAACATCGAACACATATTACAAAATACGCAAAAAAAACCTTTATTAGTTACTTTTTAAGCTCAATGCGCACTATCATTTTTATTGTTTCGTA
>JAQXAY010000100.1 GCA_029252685.1 Saprospiraceae bacterium
GGTCAGAATAATGCAATCCTAACATAATTATTAGATTATTCTTTGTGTGGATTTCTTTTAAACGCTTCAAAAAGGTATTTTTGTGTGCTAATTTAATTTGCTACTAACAAAATGATTAGAATGAAATTAAAATCAATGTTATTGGGTTTGATCCTGCTTGGTTTACCTTCTTTACTATCTGCTCAATTGATATTATTCAAAGGGGAAGTAAAAGACATGGGAACGGGTAAGGCTATTCCTGGTGTTGAGGTCAGTTGTGAACTTGACCGCGCAACAACAAATGAGGAAGGAAAATTTTCTTTTAACCTTCCAAGCGATGTGGAAACTCTCACCTTTACCTTTAAGATGGAGGGATACGAGTCCCAAACAAAACTTATCAATGTTTCTTCTGAAGATGTTAATGACTTGGGAGTTATTAGCCTGAAAGTTTCTTTGGATGATCAAGATGAGATAATTCCAATGGTGTTAATCTCTGATTCTGATTTAGATGACGCAAATTCGAATCAAAGTGTTTCTTCACTAGTAGGATCTTCTAATGATGTGTTTGTCCGAACAGCTGCTTATACGTTTAGCTCTGCTAGATTTCGTATTCGTGGATTAGATGGTGTAAATACATCTATGTTCTTTAATGGTGTTCCAATGAATGATCTAGAGAATGGTCGTGTTTATTGGAGTACTTGGGGTGGTTTGAATGATGTTATGCGTAGCAGAGAGACTAGTGTGGGCCTTGAAGCTATAGATTACACTATTGGTGGAGTAGGAGGAGCATCTTCAATTGATACTCGAGCATCCAAGCAAAGAAAGCAAAACAAGGTTGTTTATTCTTCTTCTAATCGTTCTTACAGAAATAGGTTGATGGTTACTTGGGGTTCAGGTCAGCTTAAAAACGGTTGGTCTGTTGCACTTTCTGGTTCAAGAAGATGGTCTGATCAAGGTTATGTAGAAGGGACTTACTATGATGCATGGTCTTATTTCTTGTCTGTAGATAAGAAAATAGGTAAGCATACCTTGAATTTAACCTCTCTTGCAGCTCCTGTAAGACGTGGTAAAGGTGGTGCTGCAATTACCGAATTATATGAACTAACTGATAATAATTATTACAATCCATATTGGGGTTTCCAAAATGGAAAAGTAAGAAATAGCCGTGAGTTTAGATCTTTTCAGCCTGTTAATATCCTTCGTCATGACTGGGATATATCTGAGAAATCTAAGTTGACTACTGCTGCGTCTTACCAATTCGGTAAAAGCGGATCAACCGCAATCGATTGGTATGGAGCACGTGATCCAAGACCAGATTATTATAGATATCTGCCTTCAGCGATCGAGAATCCAAACATGGCAGCCCTTGTTGCAGAGGCATACAGGACTGATCCATCAGTATCTCAGATTAATTTCGATTACATGTATGATGTTAATCAGAATTCTTTTGAAGTGATATCAGATGCCAATGGTATAGCTGGAAATGATTTCTCTGGTGCTAGATCTAAGTACATTATAGAAGAAAGAAGGTACGATAGTCAGAAGATTAATTTTAATACACTATACAGAAATTACCTTACAGATAATATTACACTGAGAGGTGGCTTGATGTACCAAATGTACATCGGGAATAACTTCAAAGTAATTGATGATCTTCTCGGTGGAGAATTTTATGTAGATATTAACAGATTTGCGGAGATTGATTTTCCTAATAATCCTGCTGCTAGACAGAATGATTTAGAGAATCCAAACAGAATTCTTACTGAGGGTGATGTTTTTGGTTATGATTATGATCCTAATGTAAGAAAGGCTACCGCTTGGGGGCAAGCTGAGTTTACATTCAAGAAAGTAGACTTTTTTGTAGGAGGTGAATTTTCAAACACACAGCTTTGGAGAGAAGGAGATGTTCGTAATGGATTATTCCCAGACAATTCTTTTGGCAAGTCAGATGTTAAATCTTTTGATAATTATATGGCTAAAGCTGGTTTGACCTACAAATTCAACACGAGACATTATTTATATGCTAATGTTGCTATGGGTACACGTGCGCCATTTATTCGTAATGCTTTCGTATCTCCTAGGACAAGAAATACCTATGTAGATGGGCTTCAGAGTGAAGAGATTATGTCTGGAGAAGCGGGTTATGTAGTTCGTACACCTAGATTAAAAGCTAGAGCAAGTGTTTATTATGTTGATTTCAAGAATCGAGTTAAGACAATGAGCTTTTTCAATGATGAAGAGATTAGTCAAGGTTCTGAGCTTGATGATTCAACGATTCGCCTAGGTTTTGTGAATCTTACACTTTCGGGTATCGACCAACAGCATGTAGGTACAGAATTGGCCTTTGAATATAAAATAACATCAGCTCTTGAAATTGTAGGGGTTGCTGCAATCGGGCAATATAACTATAGCTCAAATGCAACAGCTACTATTGTAAATGATGCAAATCCATTTGTTGGTGTTTCTGATCGTTTGATCTATATGAATAATCACTACCTTCCAGGTATGGTTCAAGAAGCTTACTCTGGTGGTTTGAAATATAACAGTGCTCGTTACTGGTTTGCCAATGTTAATGTGAATTACTTTGGAAAAGCTTATCTAGATTTCAATCCAAACCGCAGAACAGATGTTGCTGTGTCAGGCGTCCGCGAAGGATCTGATGCATGGAATGATATTCTTGCACAGGCTACTGGTGGGGAAGGAATGACAGTGGATTTCTTCGGTGGTAAATCCTTTAAGTTTGGAGATTACTTTATATCCCTTACGGTTGGTGTAAACAACATCTTGGATAACACGGAATTAGTAACGGGAGGCTATGAACAGCTTCGATTCGATTTTGAAACTAAGGATATTAATAGATTCCCTGAAAGAAGATACTTCATGTATGGGAGAAACTATTTTGTAAACCTTGGTGTAAGCTTTTAATCAATTGTTTAGAAAAGAAATTAATTTAAAATGAAGAATATACTTTTTAATACTAAATATTTCGCACTAGCGATCTTTCTAACCTTAGGCTTCTCGTCTTGTGTTGATCTTGAGTTTGATGCGCCGGTGG
The DNA here is from genome assembly GCA_029252685.1 of Saprospiraceae bacterium. GTDB lineage: Bacteria > Bacteroidota > Bacteroidia > Chitinophagales > Saprospiraceae > AM-2324. The sequence continues at coordinate 3,035 of JAQXAY010000100.1, forward strand.
TTAATGGAATTTGTGCAAGCGATGCGGTTGTGAATTTTACAATCGCTGAACTTAAAGCAATGCATGTCCTTGGTACAGAAAAAGATATCACAGATTCTATTGTTATTTCTGGTGTAGTAGTTGGAGATGATGCTTCTGGTAATTTCTATAAGAAGCTTGTTGTTCAGGATGAAACAGCAGGTATCGAAGTTTATTTCGGGACAACAGATTTAGCTAATAGTTTTCCTAGAGGTACAGAAGTCTTTATTAGTTGTACAGGTCTGACATTAAGTGATTATAATGGCGTTACACAAATTGGTGTAATTGAACAGGCTGTTATAGGTGACTATATTTGTAAAGGCACAACTGGACTAGAGATTCAACCTAAAGAACTTTCGATTAGTGATTTGGGAGAAGCAGATATTTCAACACTAGTTTCTTTATCAAATGTGCAGTTTACGTCTAATGATGTGTTGACGAGTTATGCGGATGCAGTAAATCTTCAATCACTAAATCTTACGATTGAATCTTGTGATGATGATTCTAGCATTTTATTAAGAACATCTGGTTATTCTGATTTCGCAGGTTTCCTTACCCCTGAGGGTTCTGGAACTATTACAGCTGTTTATTCAGTGTTTGGCACTGACCAACAGCTTTACATAAATGATACGGACGATGTAAATTTCTTGAATGATAGATGTGGCGGTCCTACGACAGTGACATCTCTAAGCGAGGATTTTCAAAACAATGCTGCCAATAACGAAGATATAAATATCTCTGGTTGGGGTAATGAAGTTATAAAAGGAACTCGTAAATGGAGAGGGAAAGAATTTAGTGAAAATGTTTACGCTCAAGCGACTGCATTCGGTGATCAAGCCGAAGAGATGGAGACTTGGATGATATTACCAGGGGTAGATCTTTCTAATCAAATGCAACTGAGTTTTGATTCTCAAGTGGGTTTCCCTGTAAGTGGTCATGATGGTTTGAAAGTTTATATTTCAACGGATTATACCGGTTTCAACATAGCTACTGCTACTTGGGTTGAATTGAATGGAAATATTGCTAATTCCTCTTCGGATTCATTTACGTGGATTAACTCAGGTAACATTACGCTTCCTTTAGAAAATGGTGTAACAGGTTACATTGGCTTTCAATATGTAGGTTCTGGTGAAAATGGTAATAATCAAACTTCTACTTACGGTATCGATAATGTTGTAGTTGAAGCACAATAATATTTAGTATATTAAGATAGATAGGAACAGGGATGTGGGCAACTTCATCCCTGTTCCTATAAAAGCCATAAACTTATGAAAATATTTTACTCCATTCTTTTCTTGTTATTTAGCTTAAGCCTTTCGGCTCAATTAGATATCATTGATGCAAGAGGGGCTTCCCTCGGATCCACAGTTACAGTAAAGGGTATTGTCACCAATGGGGGCGAATTAGGCGATATTCGCTACTTGCAAGATGCTACAGCGGGAATAGCTGCCTATCCTGGTTCTGGTTCTGTCAGTGGATTTGAAACGATAGCTTTAGGAGATGAAATTGAAGTGACGGGTGTTTTGAAAGATTTTAATGGCTTGCTAGAAATAAGTCCAGTTACCGCTTTTAACGTGCTCAGTTCTTCTAATACAATTCCTACACCCAAGGTGATCAGTGCCGCTCAGCTTGGAGATGATGTGGAGTCTCAACTGGTACAAATTTCATGTGTTGATTTTAATACAAGCGGTGCTTTTACTGTTGGAGGTATAGGAGCTTTGGATCCTGAGGGTGAAGGTTTTAATATTTATATCAATTCGGGTAATAGTATAATAGGTTCAACAATACCAGAGGATGTCGCACATGTAATAGGTGTTGTAACAGCCTTTAATAACCCTCAATTAGTCATTCCAGCTTCCGGAGGGATCGATGCTAATGCTACTTGCTTCAGCATCACCAAAGATCCTGTGCAGTTGAATCTTCAAGCTAATAGCTTTAAAATGTATTGGGAGACATCTATCCCTGCAACGGGTATGATACGTTGGGGAAATACGCAGTCTATGGAAAATACTGCTGACTTATCAAGTCTTGGAACCGAACATGAATATACAATTACGGGCCTTGAGCCAGCGACTTTTTACTACGTTCAGATAGAGGCAATTGCTGAAGGCAATAGCGTCGTATCTGCACCAGGCTATTATTCTACAGCTTCGAATTCTACAGGAGAAATAAGGGTGTATTTTAATAATGAAACAGATCCATCAGTATCTACTGGTCTTTTCCCAGATGGAACTAGTCCTGAAGAGGTTAAAGATGCGATTATTTAGCGCATAGATTTAGCCAATAATACAATAGATCTTGCTATCTATAATTTAAACGATTTGGATATTGTTGATGCACTCAATAATGCAGTTATTCGTGGCGTAAATGTTAGAGTAGTAGCGGATGAGGGTGCCTCTAATACAGGCTTGCAGGGTAATATTAACTTTGAGGCCTTGTTCGGTAATACCAATGGGTTGATGCATAATAAATTCTTGTCCATAGATGCTGACTCTCCTTTGAATGCCTGGGTTATTATGGGTTCCATGAATTTTTCTGAACAAAATATTTATAGCGATTATAATAATGTGGTTATTTTCCAAGATCAGGCAGTAGCTAAAGCATATCGTATAGAATTTGAGGAGATGTGGGGCGGTTCAGGTATAAGTCCTGTCCCTTCAAATGCTAAATTTGGTTCTGCTAAAACAGATAATACACCGCATTACTTTAAGGTCGGTGATACCTATATGGAGCTGTATTTTGCACCTTCTGATCAGGTTGCAAGTAAGATTGATGCAGCACTTTCTACTACAGATAATGATCTAAGCATGGCTTTACTCTTGATAACTCAAAATCAGTTTAGGGATAAAATTATTGAGCTAAACAATGGAAGTCGTTGGATTCGTGGTATTGTAGAAAGCATCAATTTGATTGGCTCAGACTTTAACGCACTTTTAGACGCTGGGGTAGATATGGTGCACCATGATGAAACGGGTCAGTTTCATCACAAATATGCAATCATCGATTACTACTACAATGAGATTGGAGGCCCTATGGTGATTAATGGCTCTTATAATTGGTCGGCTGCAGCAGAGGAGAAGAATGATGAGAATACTATTATTTGGCATTCATACAATATGGCTAATTTGTTCATGCAAGAGTATGCGGCACGCTGGGCAGTTAGTGCAACCAATATTGAATACACAGAGTCAAGAGGTTTAGTTATGGCATACCCGAATCCAGTCTCTGATAATTTAGTGGTTGAACTTGAAGAAGAAGGTCTTAATGTGTTGATTTACAACTCATTAGGTGTTTTGGTTTCTTCTTATTTTGATTGTTCTGAATCCATTGAAATCAACACTAATGATTGGGCTTCAGGAGTATATCAGCTCCTTGTTCAAGATGATGCACTTCGTAGTTTTTCGAGTATCAAAATTGTAAAGTAATAGTTGGTTTTAAATGCTAAGGATCTATTCTTCTTGACTTATGAAAAAAAGCAAACCTTTTAAGTTCAAGCAATTTGAGATAAATCAGAAGTGGGCAACCATGAAGGTAGGCACAGACGGTGTTCTTTTGGGCGCTTGGACTCAGGTAGATAATAGATCTTTAGCCTTAGATATTGGCACAGGTACGGGTTTGATAGCGCTTATGATGGCCCAAAGGAATCCAAGGCTGAATATTGTAGGACTTGAGCCCGACGAGCCATGTTCTGATGAGGCTTTAGTGAATTTTGCCGCATCTCCATTTAAAGATAGGCTTCAACTAATTAACAGCACTATTCAGGAATTTCAAAATATACCTAAGATTAGATATGATCTGATTGTTTCTAACCCGCCCTTTTTCCTTTCAGGAACGCGATCTATATCCGATAAGCGAAACAATGCAAGACACACAGATCTTCTTGATTTTGATACACTCTTGAGTGCTGTGCTACTATTATTAAAAGAAAAAGGGCTTTTTTCATTGATTCTTCCACCTGAAGAGGCAGAATTATTCAAGAAAAAAGCTCTTTTTGTAGGTCTCCATTTAAATCGTTTAACAGAGGTTTATCCTAAAGCGAATAAATCTGTAGAGCGAATTTTAATGGAATTTTCGTCAAATCGCTCAAGTTATGTTGAACGGTCAAAGTTAGTGATCAATAAAGAAACTGGTCGAAATAATTGGACCCCTGATTATATTGCTTTAACCAAGGATTTTCATACAATTATCTAAGCCTAAGCTTTGTAAGTCCCAAGTTTTTTTGCTAGTTCGATAAGCTGGTCTTGGTCTGTAAAGTAAATACCACCATTTGGTCCTGGTTGCCTATGTAGGCTTACAATTTTTGATGGATCTTTTCTGTTACCACCAAAAAAATTCCTTACAGCAAGTTCTGAAAGATTAAAGTGGTCTGCAATAAATCGGACAGATCCTTTTGGCATTGATCTTTTGAGACTTCTTAATTCATCGTAGGTAATGTACATCGTTAACATGTTTGATTAAAAAATGAATTATTGGCGTTTTGTCTATATTTCAGTATAATATACTGAATACGATGTATAAAATAAAATTAATTTCTGTTTTTCGATGCGATAAGGATTAATTTAGAAAGTTTGTATAAGTCTAGGGAAAGTAAATTTGGATGGCTAGAAACTAGGTTTGCTCGTGTCCATTTAAGTGCGATTTTAAAAACAGGAAGCAGTGTAGGTAGGCCAGGGAGCTTACTAATCTTTTTATAGGTGGACCAAAGTTTTGTTTCTATGCGGTCTCCTTTTCTGTTTATAAGGAAAAGATTTAGTATAGCTTGGTCTGTTTTTTGTAAAAAGGCAGTGGAGGATTCTAGTCCCTCGTGATAAAGGGGACAGTCCAGATGTTGGACAGGTAATGATCTTTGTTTCAGTTCAAAACCGAAAAGTGTATCCTCATGTCCATATTCGCTTATGTTTTCATTAAATTTTATGGAAAGGAAAAGATCTTTTTTGATTAAAAAGTGATGTGTTTTGAAGGCGTTGTATGGCTTTTTTTGCCGGTCCATTGCTTTTATAGACTCACGCTTTATACCAAATAGCCATCTTAAATATTGATCCTTTTCTTTAGGTGGCTTATCGCGGTAACTTGTTTTGCCTACTAAAATTTTTTGACCATCTAGTAGTTTGGTCATTCTAGTGATATAGTCAGAACTGACAAGAGCTGAGTCACCATCTATAAACAATAAATATTGATATTTTGCCTCCTTTGCTAGCTTATTTCGAATGGCAGAACGACCTATATTATTGGGCAAAGATTGATATACAACACCATCTAAACCACCTAATACCTCATTGGTTTTTGTCCATTTTTTGCCTGATTCGTCATCGTATATGCGTATTTCAAACACAATACCTGCGTCTGTAGCAGATTGATGCAAGTCCCTCACAAATGGCACTATATTATACTTGTAAACTGGAATTAAAATTGATAGCAATGTCAGCAGTTTGTTTTTTCAAAGATACAAACTTCTTTCTTTGTCTTTATAAACTTATTTTTGAGGATTAAACAGATTTGAATACTATCTGTTTAGATTTTTAGAAATGAATAATAAGCAGATGATTGATACTACAGGATTGCCAGAGCAGTTAAGACGAATAGCCAAAAAAGTCGAGGATAGTGAGCGAATCACTACCGATGAATGTTTGGTGCTTTTTGAAGAGGCTGACCTGGGTTTTCTAGGAGCTCTTGCAAATAAGATCCGCAACAGAAAGCATGGGGATAAAACTTATTTTAATAAGAATTTTCACTTGGAACCTACTAATGTTTGTTTGTATACTTGTACGTTCTGTTCGTATTCTCGCTTGATCAAAAAGCGTGGTGAAGGTTGGGAGTATACCCACGATGAGATGATGGATATGATCAAAGCTTACGATGATCAGGAGGTTACTGAGGTGCATATCGTAGGAGGAGTTTTGCCCCAATATGATGTTGAGTTCTATTCTAAATTATTCAAAGCTATAAAGGAGCATCGTCCAGCATTACATGTTAAGGCACTAACTCCTGTAGAGTATCATTATATTTTCAAGAAAGCTAAAATCTCCTATGACGAAGGTATGAAGCTAATGATGGAATCTGGACTTGATTCTATGCCCGGTGGAGGTGCAGAAATCTTCCATGATGAAATTAGAGATCAGATCGCTGGAGGGAAATGCTCAGGCGAGCAGTGGCTTGAAATTCATAGGGTTTGGCATAAGTTAGGAAAACGCTCCAATGCTACTATGCTTTATGGTCATATTGAAAAATTTGAACACAGAGTTCACCACCTCAATGCACTTCGTGAGCTACAGGATGAGACAGGAGGCTTCCAAACGTTTATTCCTCTAAAATTCAGAAATAAGGGGAATCAGATGGAACATATTGAGGAATCTACAGTAGTTGAGGATTTGAGGAATTATGCAATCAGTAGAATATTTTTGGATAATTTCGATCACATCAAGGCTTACTGGCCTATGATAGGAAGGGATACTGCCCAGTTGTCCTTGGCATTTGGAGTGGATGACATAGATGGTACTATTGATGATACCACTAAGATCTATACTATGGCAGGTTCTGAAGAGCAAACACCCGCCATGAGTACAAAAGAATTGGTTCGACTAATAAAGATGGTTGGTAGAGCTCCTGTAGAACGGGATACTTTGTACAATGTAGTTAATGATTTTGCGGGAGAAGAATTAGATGATGAAGGGTTCAAAGGCTATTTGTCTTTACCCGTAATAAAATAATATGCAAAAAACAGTTTACTTCGTAAGACACGGAGAGACAGAATATAATCGAAAACATATCATACAGGGTAGAGGTGTTGATTCTG
>JAQXAY010000089.1 GCA_029252685.1 Saprospiraceae bacterium
TATGGGCTTGCCTTTTATATAGTTATTGTTTTATCACTCGCAGCAGCCTTTTGGCTTCTTTCGTCTCTACTGAAAGTATATAGACCCCTTGAGGACCATCCAAAGATAATTCAGCATATTGCGTATCCTGATATACCTGACTTTGAATCTGCTTACCATCCAAATTTAATACAGCGATCTTTATTTCATCAAAAGACAAGCCCATATCTATCATTACCGCTCCCTTTCCCGGATTCGGATATACACTCAAATTATTCAAAACCTGTTGCTCTGATGTTCCTACAGGACTAAGCACAAAACAGTCCGAATTTGTAGAACACACATCCGTACTAATTACTACTGCATATTCTCCATCTACTGTAGGTTCAAATGACTGACCAGTTGCCCCATCAATAGGGAGTAAGGTAGAACAATCTATCCATTGATATTCATAGCCACTTGCTTCAGCTGTCAAAAGAAAACCATCCTGTACAACAGTATTATTTACTAAATCAATCGTCAAATCAAGATTCACGATAGAATCACATCCATTCATATTTGCTCCTGGAAGCACTTCAGCATACACGCCTGATGAATCTATTTCACTCCCAATAGCAGACCAATAGTAAGGTTCACAACTTGTGAGCGTGGTATAAGATATACTAGAAAGATCTTGAATAAGGGTACCTTCAATCCAGTTTGAAGTAGAACCATTTTGCTCAAAATTATTTAGTGTTCCATTAAATCCATTACCCGAAAGATCTGCTGTTATAATCATACCCGTATTATCTCCTGCAGATACCCCGTCATCAAAAGAAAGAAATAATTTTAAATTTTCGTCAGGACTACAATATCCTTCAAACATGACTACCTGAATCTCTTCCTCGGATTTGGCAACATCCCAAATCTTTAGTTCATCAATTGTACCATTGAAAGGAATAGAACCCCCATTAACGCGTTGACCAATCCTTACCGCTTGTTCACCATCAGGAGTATTTACTCCAGGAAGTGCCTTAGTCACTACTATCTCCCCATCAACAAATAATTTTCCTATGCCATTATTCAATGTAAAAGCTACATGTGTCCACTTCTCTAAAGGGATTGTACCAGGATCGGATATTATCTTCCCAGTATCTCCTCCTGAAACATATTTGAGGGATCCGTTTCCATGAATAATAAATGTATTTCGGCTACCTGCAGCATTCAAACCATAATCCAGAATTGCGGTATTATAATTTGGCGCGTCAGCATTCACATAAACCCATGCTCCAAAGGTTCTGTCGCCATCCGCAACAATACCTTTATAATCGGTTTGAATAAAATCATCCGCTCCATCAAAATCAAGGGCTTGTTGTGCGAAAAAGGGAGTGGTAAAAAGTAAAAATAGATAGGTAAGAACAGTCTTGTTTTTCATATTTTTTTTGAGGTTTGCTCAAATATACAAAAACATGATATTTAAAAATATATTTTATATGTTATTGAACAAGACCTAGCCTCAATGGATTAATTACGAATTAATTTTTAATTACTTTTTGAGTAACGACGCCATTTTTAGTAAGAATTTGTACTAAATACACTCCAGGTTCTAATGTACTCATATCAATAGTATTATCCTGCGTAAAAACTAATAGCTTACCTTCCAAGCTATATAGATTTAATTCGATTAAATCACTAGCCTCTACATAAACTCTATCCGCAACAGGATTGGGAAAAACTCGAACATTCAAGTCATCTATTCCTGGTAAGCGAGCACTAACTAAAGAGCAATCACCAGGCATATTAGCATCCAACCAATCTATACGATTTGAAATCCAATCCTTCATATAAACAATCTCCGCTTCATAGGTTTCAGGGATTGGCTCAGGCTCTATCCAAATCGAGTTACCGATAAAATAATCCCATACCGTAAAATTGCGATCGATTGCATCACTAATGAAATCAACATTTAAATCGATCCAGTTATTTATAGAATCTTTATCAAAAGAGGTTTCCCTCAATGTTTCCCAACGGCATTTTAGATGGTTCCTAAATAATTCGTCGCTCATCATCTCTTGCCACCAAAGGGGCATAGATTCTAAATCCTCACATTCATCTTGATTTTGAAGATAGGTCCATCCAGTAGGATCATCGTTTGAACAAACCCTTGACATACCATAGGTCTGATCAAAATCCCAAATTGGCCCTGCCACCAACTTACCGCCCTTACTGTCTTTATCTTTGTGGATGTAAGAACTCAATTTATAGCCATCTGAATTCTTACTCAATTCATTGATTAGCAGAAAATCTGTAAATGAATTAAGGTCAATATATTCGTTATAGCGTATACCCTGGCTATTTGTATAATCACTAGAGAACAAGGCATTCTCAAAGGTATTGATCCAGGTTTCTATATACTGTGCTTGCTGTGGCTCAATCTTATCTGCCTTAGGGTAATACCATTGGAAGTACATCGGAATATCTGCCTGAGAATTATATGCAGACTCAAATCCATCCGTATCCATATCAATATCATAGGTCCAGTCAATCCTTAAGATATACCCTCCAGTCAAAGAATCTCCTGCGAGATCATCGGAATCTAATTTTGCAATATCCACTCGATCACCATCTCGCTTGATCTTCTCGACAAGTATATACAGTCCCCTATATTCTCCATTCAGTATAAGCTCTACATACTTCCACTCAGAAGCATAATGTCCCATCTGCTGAGCCAGATAAAAACTCATTGGAATTCTGATCTGAGTTTTATCAATAACCATAGCATGTAGTATCCAATCTTCCTCGGAACCCATCCCAAATAGATCAACAGAAAGATCTTCATTATCTGCATCCCTCAACTCTATGGAATATGTTTTTTTATCAAAGCCCTGCGTTGAATTGCCCCTAGTTTCAATCCCAATATTTCCATCATACTGATTGAATGGATCTGATATCGAATTCGTTAGTCCATCTCCATTATAAATAATCCCCATTGAAGCATCTATCTTAGGCTCATCAGGAATATCTTCGTCATCCGTATTTATTATGATTATCGGGTGCTTACTTGTTGTTAGTATTTGTGCCGATATAGTCGAAGAAAAGAACATCAAAAGAAATACGGATACAGATAAGAATGATTTACTCATGCCAGTAAGTTTTTATATAAAATACGTCAAAATCAATAGGCGCAGACACCCACAAGACTATATAACGTCTTGATTATCATGTTTTAGTATACTATTTTTATTTTCCACTGTAATTTTTGATCCTTCTGCTAGTATGACAGAAGTAGGCTTACTATTATTCAACATTTCAAAATCCGAACCATATACAGCTTTAAAGTCAATATCAATCTTATAATCCTTTACCTCATAAACCTCCCATTTGGGATGTGTGACCTCATATTCATTAGTCTTTTTACTATTCACTTGTGCATATCCCCAATAATGCTCTGCAATAAATTCCTCTTCGCTACCCGACTCCATCATTGACCGCTCCATTGAGGTTTGTACAGACATCGAATACCAAAGTCCATCTTTTTTCCACTTGTAATCAATAGTCTGCTCCCCATTTTCTAGAGTCCAACTATGCTTCATAGGCAGCGTTTCGTAGTTTTCCTTATAAATAGTATTAGCGACAAAAGTCAATGCTCTCTTGGGAACAATTTCCTTGATAAAAACAACACCTCGTTTCCAAACTCCATTATCAAATCGCTTGACATAAAAGCGCAGATTAACCTCCTCAAAATTGGTGTGAAATGGAATCTTTACTCCGAGTAATTTCGTGTTTTTGAACATAAATCCAACCAGACTTACATAGCAGTTTCCATTCCATAAATCCAATTCTGTACCCGCTGGAACATACTTCAACAAGACTTCTTTATCAATGATATAATTAGCGAGTATCAGTTTCCTCCATTCTGCTCTTAAAAAGCTCATACCTTTTTTATTTAGTACAAAATTCTATATAAAATCGACTATCAACTATATAAACAATCTATAAGATATATGTTTAACTCAGTCCCAAATAGAGCATCAAATATTTCCTATCCTTGGGCCTTCTTACTATTGTATAGCCACCATCCTGTATAGATTAAAAGCAGCTGAACAAGTAGGCGAATTTCAGGAATAGGAAACTGACCTAAAGCAGATTTTTCACGAAGTAAATCCCATACGTGAATTGGTAAAAAAGCGATCATCAACAATGAAAAACCCAAGCCTCCAAGGTGCCTATACTTTCTTGTTAACAAGGCTATGCCAATTGCTGCTTCAGAAATAGCAGAAAGTATATTCGCTAGATTTTCTGGAAAAAAATCAGGAATCAACTCTGCATAAAATTCGGGGGAGATAATGTGTGCAACTGCACTCACCAAAAGCAATACACTAATTGTATAGGATATTAAGACTTTCATTTATTCGATTTGATTTTACAAGAAAATCAATATACATACATTACTTTGTTCTTGAACTAAAAAAATCGGTAATATGATTTTAAATCCATTAGATCGAAAAAGTGATCATCCTTTAGTCTTTTAAATCAGTCTAGCAATAAAACCAAATAGCCTTGGTATACCCGGAAAACAAATAGTACTTCCTCTTCGCATACTCTTCTCAACAGCATCAACTACCCGTTCAGGAGTGGCAGTAAAAAACTTTTTAAAAAGGAAGGTTTCAAAAATTTCAGGACCATTATGAGCCTGCCTCAACAAGGGTGTATCTACTGCGGGAGGACAAACCAGCAAAACTCTAAGCTTGGTCTTTTTAGTTTCCTTGATTAGCACCTTCGTGTAAAAATTATTGGCAGCCTTGGAAACTCCATAAGCACCAAATTTGGCAAAGGGCATCAATCCTGCCGTTGAACCATAAATGATCACTTCTCCTTGGTCTCGTTCCAACATTGCAGGAATTATTGTCTGACACATATTTACCATCCCACAATAATTTATATCGATAATCTTATTAATCAATTCTGCTGATGTTTCCATCAATAAGCCTCCTGGCATTATTGCGGCGCAGTTGATAAAGCGATCTATGGGGCCATGTTCAATAATAATCTGCTCTACAGTATTTCTTACTTGTGCCAAATCAGTTACATCGCATAGGTAAGGAATTATACCTTCTGATCGTTCTGCAGTAATCTTTAAAAGCTCTTGATTTATATCTATGATAGCTACTAATGCGCCTTCCTCGGCTAAGACAATTGCATGTCTTTGTCCTATTCCACTAGCTCCTCCAGAAATCACTACCAATTTGCCTTGAAAAGTCATATTCAGTTCTTTTATACTCTAGATCTAACATAAAGTACGAGATATGATTCACACTCTATTAAGGCAACATCTATTTTTCTATTATCTACGAGATTTATTGAAAGCCTCTATCGCCTGTTTTAAAATTACCGAACTAAAGTCACATTTCCTGCGAAGACTTTTTGCGCACCGTTGATAAATTCCAACTCAATCAAATACAAATAAACACCCATTTCAACTTCTTGATCACCAATTCGACCATCCCAACCAAATGCTCCGTTCTGGAATGTTTGGTTTTTGATTTGATAAAGTAGGCTTCCCCAACGATCAAAGATGGAAAACTCATTTACTTGGATTGCTAATTCCAAATTATTGTAAACCTGAAACATATCATTAATACCATCATTGTTGGGTGAAAACACATTTGGAATATAGAAATCGAAGTCAGAGATACAGGTCAGATTGAAATTAAGGTCTGTGGGTTCTAAACATACTCCGCAGTCATCAAGCACCGCGGTCCCATTTATTACGCCTAAACAGTCTGCACAAGAAGCATTGAATAAAGGATCTGTAGGTTCCAGACATTCTCCGCAGTCGTCAAGCACCGCGGTTCCGTTCACAACTCCAAGACAATCCGTACAAGAAGTATTGAATAAAGGATCTGTGGGTTCCAAACATTCTCCGCAGTCGTCAATCACCGCTGTCCCATTCACAACTCCAAGACAATCCGTACAAGAAGCATTGAATAAAGGATCTGTGGGTTCCAAACATTCTCCGCAGTCGTCTAGCACCGCTGTCCCATTTACAACTCCAAGACAATCCGTACAAGAAGCATTGAATAAAGGATCTG
>JAQXAY010000096.1 GCA_029252685.1 Saprospiraceae bacterium
AAATATATTGATACTCCAAAGAGCAATCATCACTACTCTGAATTGAAAACCCTGCATCTATAAGTTCATTTTCCACAACATATAAGGGTAGTCGATCAGATTGAGAAGGATAATCTATACCAATCCTTTTCTTTTTAAAATCAACAACTACCAATCGACCTCCAGGACGCAATCTACTCTTGAGTGTCCTAAAATATTTACTTCTGTTCTCAATGTAACTATAGGTATTTACCATAAGAATCACATCTGCTTCTCCTGCCTTCAAGCCAGATGAACTAGAGACGGTAATTCTAGTTTCGAGATTACTGTGGAATTCTTCAGCAAGATTAGCCAACTTTACACTATCGATAAAATTGATAAAACGCTCATCAATTTCAACAGCAATTACCTTTTTTGCTTTTTCTGCTAGTCTTATAGCGAAGTATCCAGTTCCTGCACCAATATCCGCTATCGTCTTATCTTCAAGATCACCAAGAAGGTCGATAACTAAATTTGGTTTTTGCCATACCTGACGACCTTTAGCCTCTGAGGTTTTTACAATTCCTTCAAAACTAAGATCTTCGTTGACACTATTATCTGCATCTGTAGTTGAACCAGAAGGTTCTTCTGAACAGGCACTTAGACAGAACAACAAGCTAAATACCAGTATGCTAAATTTTAAATTAGTCATTAAGTTCTCGGATTAATATTTCACCATTATTGATCTACACCACTCAACAATAAGATTTTTCTGATCTTCAGATAATCTTGATTTTGAGTGCAACCAAGTGTATGATTTTAATGGCATGTGATTTTTTTCTATTTCTTCTATACATTCTTCCAGCTTGTGCTTTCTCTTCCCTGGCGAATAGGTTGCCCATTCCGAAAAATTAAGCTGCTCTTTCCCATGATCTATATGCCCTTGTATCCAGAAGGAAACAGGCGATATCTTTGCATAGGCTGGATATTCCGTTGTATTAGAATGGCAATCATAACATGCATTTTTAAACATATCGATTACAGATGGAGATGCTACCTCCACACCAAACAACTCATTGGCCTTAACCTCTGTCCCTTCATTATATGTAGGACTAAAGAATTGGCTAATGCTTAAACCAATTATTAGTATCGTTGCAAGGATTTGAAACCTTTTATTTTTCATAGCTAGTAATTGCTTTCATTATAAAGGTCTGTCAAAAAAGTTTCAATCTTCATCCACATACTATATCCTCCCCCACTGTATCCATTAATTATTATTGAAAATACAATCTCTTTTCCGCTTTTAGTTACAAATTGACCTGTTAAGGATCGAATTGAACGCATAGAGCCTGTCTTAGCAGTCAACTGCATAGACGCTGGTGCATTTCTAAATACTTTACCCAAGGTACCTGTTTCTCCACTTTTAGGAAGTGTTTCAAAGAACTCTACAGCAATTTGTTCATCGTTTAATGTACGATATAGCACACTTGCAAGTGTTGATGCACTAATCCTATTTGACCTTGAAAGCCCTGAGCCATCAAGCATAGTAAGATCAATATCCAAGCCTTTTCCTTGCCAGTATTGAATAAGATATTCTACCCCATCAGACCTTTTACCAACACCACCATCAATTAGACCCAAGGTTTTTAAAAATACCTCACAAAACATATTATCGGATTCCAAATTAGCATGCTCTACCAACTTTAACAGTGTTGGAGAGTAATGCTTATAAAGCATTATCCGATCTGCCTTTGGTATCTGGTACATCAATTTTGATCCGTCTCCAAGGATCTCAAAGCCACTCTCCCTTAATACCTTAGTGAAATATGTTGCATAAAAAACAGAAGGGTTCGGCATAGAACCCTTGATTGTAAAAGTCCCATTACCTGAAGGAATAGATCCTTTTATTAGTTTTTCCCACTCATCTGGACCTCCATATATGTAAGCATTATCGCCTGCTCTTGGACCAGCACTCAGAAGTTTATTGTTAAAGCTAAGATTTTCAATCTGTGGACGTGTGCCGATTATTGAGGGTTGCTGTCCCTGTGCTTTTTGCTTAAAATCAAGATAGTAAAGATTACTATGGATATTAAAACCCCACGCACCAGCACCATAATAATTACCAACATCTGCAACGGACCAACTTTCCGCAACAGCATTGCCTGAAAAGTGCGTATCATCTACGAGAACAGAACCTTTAACTTCTTTTATACCGTAACGCTTCAGTATACCAACCAACAAAGCTGTAAAGGCTTCCAAAGAAAGAGAAGAGGCTAAACCAGAACCAAGACTGGGATCTCCAGTACCTCTTATGATCAAGTTCCCATCTAGTACACCTTGAGCACTTAAAGTCCCCGTATGTTCCAAATAGGTTATATACCTATAATCTTCCCCAAGACTCCCAAGTATAGAAGAGGTTACAAGTAATTTATGAGATGACGCAGGAATAAGCTTTTTATCTGCATTCTTTTGTAGCACTACTGCTCCAGTTTCGGCATCATAAAAGATCATTCCTACATCTGCATTTCTTAGTTTTGAATCCGCCAAGAAACTGTCTAAGGTTTGCTGACTAAGTGATTGCGCAACTAAGGGTGCAACAACTACAAGACAACTGAAAAATATCAATATCTGCCGAACCTTAAACATCATCTAGTTTTATTTTTTTACAGGTAATACTTTTGCTGCAGCCTCTCCAAAACCAATTCGCAAACCATCCTTTTCACAATGTCCAGTCATACGAACCGTGTCTCCATCATGGATAAATTTACGTTCAGTTCCATCAGGCATCTGTACTGGCTTTGTTCCTTTCCATGCGATTTCTAACATCGATCCAAAAGAACCTGGTTCAGGACCACTAATCGTACCTGAAGCACAAACATCACCTACATTAATATTACATCCATTTACAGTATGATGCGCCAATTGTTGAGCCATATTCCAATACATATACTTAAAATTGGAAGCACAAACACTTTTCTTATCTCCTGACTCCGTTTCTATCTCAACGTTTAAACTGATATCATAATTTTTATCTCCAGGATACTCTAAATAAGGTAGCACAGGTGGATCTTGTACAGGGCCTGCTACACGGAATGGCTCTAAAGCATCCAATGTAATGATCCATGGAGCCATCGTGGATGCAAAACTCTTTCCTAAGAAAGGTCCAAGAGGAACATACTCCCACTTTTGAATATCTCGAGCAGACCAGTCATTGAAAAGGCTTAATCCAAAAATATAATCCTCCGCTTGTTCTGTTGAGACCGTATCACCTAATCCAGTAGATTGCCCAATAACAAATGCCATCTCCAACTCAAAATCAAGTCGTGCAGTAGGTCCATATACTGGTGCATCTGCATCTAATGGCATAGTTTGTCCACAAGGTCTGTGAATATCTTGACCAGACACAATGATTGAAGATGCTCTACCGTGATAACCTACAGGTATGTGTTTCCAATTTGGAAGAAGTGCATTATCAGGATCTCTAAACATAGTACCCACATTACGTGCATGCTCCATACTAGAATAAAAATCTGTATAATCCCCTATCTTGACTGGCAACAACATCTCAACCTTTTCCATTGGATGCAAGAAATGCCAAGACTGCTCCTTTTGCTGCACATTGCTCTCACTTAAAAGTTCGACAATACGTTTTCTAAAAGCAGAATTCTTAGCCTTTCCTAATGCCATTAAAGGATTTAGTGAATCTGTTCTGAATATTTCAGGCGATATATCAAGATCATCAAATAAACTCATGTCTGACAGGATAGCAAGATCTATCACATAATTGCCAATTGCAGAGCAAATTCTTGGACTTGGATTACTTTCAGTTTTAAACACACCGAAAGGAATATTTTGTATAGGAAAATCTGAATTCGAAGGTACTTCAACCCAGGATTTCAGCTTATTAGGTACGATATACATAGACTTTCAAATAATTTATTTCCCCAAATATAAAGAAAGTGCCCGGAGTAATTAGACTCTCCGGGCACTTTAACTATAAAAGAAGTTTTATAATTTAATTTTAGTTGCCCCCCATGAAAAGTGCATTTGCAAACAATTGCTGCCCTCTCTTCCAGAATCCTCTGTATAATAGATCATCTGTGAAGAAAATCACAGAACCTCTTCCATAGGATTGAGTACCGAATACCATAGAGTTTCTCTGTGCTTCATGCACCTTAGAACCTGCAAAACCAAGTCTGCGAAGGTCATCATTGATGACTCCAACATTCCAACCATTCTCCATCTTATCATACTGCACTGTATTAGTTTTCAAAGAATAATAATGATCCCCCATGCCAAAAGCTAATGGATGTGTAGGATCAAGTTCTGCCCTGTAAATAGCACCTGGTATCATCACAGGAATATATGCACGCTCTCGATCTTCATAGTTCATTGCTCCACGCTTAAGGTTAAAGTCCAAAGACTTTGCATCCCCCAATTGAATACCTTCTAATCCAGACACACTCTTTACAGAATTTGCAGAACTAATCAACTTTGCCCCACTATTCAACCAAGACTCTAAAGAAGCTTTGGTTCTTTCATTCATATTTACTCGACCATCCTGGATAACCAGAGTATTGTATAGTCCACTCTCCATTGCAGAGACCAAGTTCTCTTTATTGACTACTGTAACAGGGTAGCCTAAAACCTGCTCAAAATAATGCCAAGCAAAGCCAAACGAATTTGCATCAAGCTCATCTGCTGATAATAGCAGTACTTCGGGCTTTTGTATCAGCACAAAGTTTGTTGAGCCCATGTCTGCTCCTGCTTGTGCCCAGCCGCTGCTCAATGACCAAGCCATTCCATCTGCTTGCGTAATAACACTTTTACAGACAGTATACCAATTTTCATTTTTTCTATTGTCTGCAGCAGTCACAAAGCAAGTACCCCGACTGAAGGACAGGTCTTCATACCTGACCTCTTTTTCTGAGAAACGCACCACTACTCCTGCCTCTAGAAGGTCACCAATTATAGATGCATCATTTAAACAATCCCACTTTATGGCTAGTGCATAGGGTTGTTCTGCACTGAAAACTGGCTGATTTTTCGATAGCTCAAAAGCACGGGAAGATTTGATTTTTGTTTCTGTTGCAAAAGCTTTTAAACCTCTCGCATGAGGTATAGACCATGCTGTAATATCGTAAGTTAGCGAATCCTCTAAAGCTGGATTCGGCTCAAAAAGAACCTGTGTCAAAATAGCAAGTGGCTGATAAGCTGAAACAAGCATATCACCAGCTTTGAGCGTAGTTTCCAACTCCTCATTGTCCTGGTAGCTATAAGCTTCGACCTTAAGATCTTTTTCAAGCGCTTTGTATTCTATGTTATGCAAATCAAAATAAGCTGCAAGATCCGAAAGCTCTGCAGCTGGATTATCTCCAGAAATAATGTAAGACTTTAATGCCCCTGGGGGATTAGAAGAAGATACATCGAAATATTTAACGAAATTAGAATTCAACTCTGCCGCTCCCTCTGAACTCACTTCAATTGTAGAAATAGATGTCGTATAATGATGATCAATTCGATCTTGCAAAGTCAAGGTGTCTCCGTTTTCCATCTTAACAGCACGACCGGAGAAACTATGTCCAGCTTGCTCATAGGTCATCCCTATAGATCCATTAAATGTAGGATAGGTATCACCATAACTTGGGTAAAACAAATCAAATACCTCTTTAGTGAAATATAACCACTCCTTATTATCAAATTGGCTAGCACTATTCTTGCCGATTCTAGTTTGGAATTCAACCTGCCAGTCTGAAATATGCATATGATAAGGGACAGCAGCTGGCGCAAAATAATAAGGATTATCTTTGAATTGCTCATGCACATCAGCATGTACATGGGGCATCCATTGCTTATAAACCTTTATTCTAGAAATAGACTCAAGCTGGCTAGTCCACGCCCAATCTCTATTTAAGTCAAAATAGTAGTGATTTACTCGTCCACCAGGCCAAGGCTCATAATGCTCTTTGGCTGCTATGTCTGGATTTGCTGTTGCATTCGAAACACCAATATGCCAATGCGAGTATCTCGAATTACCATCTGGGTTTACACTAGGGTCAATAATAACGATCGTATTTTCCAGCCATTTACTTGACTCTGTCTCCGTACCTGTAACTAGTTCGTGGGCAACTTTCAACGAAGCCTCTGTCCCACCTGCTTCATTTCCGTGAACAGAATAACTCAACCACACAATTGCTATATCCTCTTCTGATACGGAAGAATCCCCTATACCAATCTTGGCCAAATGCTGTTCTCTGATTGTCTCTAGACGATCTAAATTATTTTTGGAAGAAACAAAATACAAATTGAGTGGGCGACCTTCATTCGTATACCCATAGTTCAACTTCTGAACTTGTTCAGATTGCTCCGTAAGATGATCAAAATACCCCATCACTAAGTGATTTGGTGTAAACTGAATTCCATACTTATTTCTTAAGAATTCTGAAGGGGATTGAACCTGTCCGAAACTACTAACCGCAATAGAAAGTAGAATAACGAGAAAAATATATTTCGTCCGCATTTGCCTAGTTAATTGATATAAATGAAGTCTAAATTAAAAAATAGCATCGACAATCCACTTAATTATGCCGTAATCTCCTATTGGCAAATAATTCTACAAGGAACATCTTTTCTTTTAGCACATCAAACGATAGCCAATACCGCTTTTATTTAAACGATGTAAACACACGAATAACCAATGATTTTATTACTACAAAGCTACATATCAGAGGGTAAGACTCAGTGCAATACTTAAAACAATAAGTAGCAAAATAATTACAAAAAAAACAAAAAAAAACAAATACAGTTGCTTTATAAAACTTTTTGTTTTAAATTTGAATAGCACTTAAAACAATAAACTACATGAACGATTTTTCTTTAAGACCTACAAATAAACCTATAAATAGCCAAAGGGCTATTATAGTACGTAGGGTAAGAAGGAAAATATCAAACAACACAAGATTTAGGAATTGGTATAAAAGATTTCACTCCTTTTTAGAATTTAAGACAAGTTCTTACAAGAAAAATATCTCTGCCAAATTCTACATCAAATACTTCTTAATAAGCACTTTATGCTACTTGTTCCTGACGAACAAGTTCAGGGTAAAGCTAGAATTTGGTAAACAATTAAATTCAAATGAAATGGTTAAGATGTCATCAACTGCTGCA
Organism: Saprospiraceae bacterium; assembly: GCA_029252685.1. Classification (GTDB taxonomy): domain Bacteria; phylum Bacteroidota; class Bacteroidia; order Chitinophagales; family Saprospiraceae; genus AM-2324. The sequence continues at coordinate 7,126 of JAQXAY010000096.1, forward strand.
CTTCCACTATCAAAGGACTCCATAATTAATCACGCGATTCCTGGTCCATCATTAAATTTTGAACATTTGTTTCAAATTAATATCAATGATGATGGCTCAGCAAAAGCCAAAAAGAGGTATATAAAACGATTCCACAAGGTAGCGAGAGATGAAATGAAGAAGTTTGGAATTCCTGCGAGTATAAAAATGGCTCAGGCCCTTTTAGAAAGTAATGCGGGGCAATCAAATCTTTCTTTAAAAAACAATAACCATTTCGGTATAAAGTGTTTCTCTAAGAACTGTATAAAAGGACATTGCAGTAACTTTCACGATGATCACCACAAGGATTTTTTCAGAAATTATAAGACATCTTGGGATAGCTGGAGAGCACACAGCAGGTTCTTATCCTCAGATCGTTACAATCACCTAAAAAAGCATAAAAAAGATTACAAGCTATGGGCTTATGGCCTAAAAAAAGCAGGCTATGCTACAGATAATAAATACCCTGAAAAGTTAATACAATTAATAGAAGATTTTAAACTGTATGTGCTGGACATATAAGTGTAAGGTATAGGGAATCCAATTCTTAGTACGTTTCGGGATTCCCTTAAAATTAGGGGATTGATCTTTGATTCTCTTGTGTATGTTCTGGGTTATGACCGTCAAAAATCGTGACGGTCTTTTTTATTATATACCCATTGCTTTATTGCGAAGTCTCTTCAAGAAAGGAGAAGCAAAAATAAAATCTTGTAAAATATCATTATCACTTTCAAGCACCTCATCTTTATTTCCAGCCCAAGCTAATTCCCCTAGGTGTAGTAAAGCAATATTATCCCCGATCTCCATAACCGAGTTCATATCGTGTGTATTTATAACGGTAGTGATATTATTTTCTACTGTAATATCTTTTATGAGTTCGTCAATTACTAAGGCTGTTCTAGGATCCAATCCTGAGTTGGGTTCATCACAAAACAGATAGGTTGGATTCAAAACAATAGATCGAGCTATACCAACACGTTTTTGCATTCCTCCACTTATTTCAGAAGGATATTTCTTGTTTGCATTTTTTAAACCTACTCGATCTAGGCAGTAATCAACACGTTTATCTTTCTCTTGTTTTGTATGATTAGTAAACATATCTAGAGGAAATCGAACATTCTCCTCTACTGTCATAGAATCAAAAAGTGCAGATCCTTGAAATAGCATTCCGACACGCATTCTAAGGTCTCTAAGCTGTTTTTTCTCAAGTCCTATAAAATCCGTATCATCATAAAATATTCTACCGGATGTAGGTGGAAATAATCCTACTAAAATCTTTAGCATCACTGTTTTTCCCGCTCCACTCTTTCCTATAATTAGATTCGTCTTTCCCGCTTCAAAGGTATGGCTGATACCTTTTAAAACATCTACATCACCAAAAGACTTCTTTATCTGTTCTATTCGAATCATTATCTAAAACTTATACTGTTAGAATGACAGCGATCAAATAATCGGCCAACAAGATTAATATATTACTATACACAACTGCATTGGTACTAGCCTTTCCTAATTCAATAGACCCACCCTGCACATAATATCCTTGAAAACAGGAAACCGTCACAAGGATAAATGAAAATGTATAGGCCTTCACATACATCATTAATACATTGTATTCTACGAAATATGCTCTTACACCACGAATATAATCCACATCAGATATTGTCCCTGTAGGTACAGTTGCAAGATATCCACCAAGGATTGCAATTGCAGCAGCTAAAGTAACTAAGAAAGGTATTACAAATAAGCCTGCTATAGTTTTTGGAAGGATCAAATACGAAGCTGTATTAATACCCATTATCTCCATAGCATCGATATGCTCCTTTTGCCTCATTCCTCCAATCTCTGCAGCAATATTAGATCCCACTTTACCAGCAAGAACTAAGCATGTAATTGTAGGAGCAGATTCAATAATTGCTAGATCTCGAACGATGTACCCAATGTAATACATCGGAATCAATTGACCATCCAGCTGATAAGCAAATTGTAGCGCAGCTACTGCCCCCATAAAAATAGCAATAAGAGCCACAATCACTACGGATCCAACTCCTATACCGTCCATCTGCCTTAGGGTTTCTTTCCAATACATGGAAAATTTCTCAGGCTTTGAAAATGCCTGCCCTAAAAGACCAATATACTTACCAAAACTGAAAAAAATATTCGATTTCATGAACACCTCTATTTTTATAGATCCTTCCTAAGGTCAAACATAGGAATTTTTATCTTAACTATAACTTAAGTATCGAAAATTGTTGGATACCTCGACCACCCTGATAAATGAAAATAGAATTACCAGATATCTGAGCAGTATTCTTAGGAACAATCATAAAACGCTTACTCATAAGGTTCAATGTATTGTTCTTGGTTTTACCCCCTTGGTCAATTCTCCAAATTATCGGAATAGTATTCACATTTCTTGAACGAAAGTCAAGCTGATTGCGGTTAACACTATTTCCAAAATCATTGAATATGATATTTATTCCTTTTGAGGTAATTGCATAGTTATAACCAAGGTGATACCCCTTATCATTAAAACTGGATTGAATCTTCGGAATCATTGTAGACCATTGGATTTCACCTGAAGGGGAGATATTATAAACAATTATCTCCTCATAATGATAGGAATAATTAATTGCACTAGTTCCTACTGGCCTCCCAGTATAAAAGCCGGAATTAGTGGAATTATACTCTCGGATATAGAATTTTTCAGTAAACATTAATAAGCCACCATCTGAACGAGGCACCAAATCCCTGATTACGAAATTCTCTAATTCCAGCTTAGACAATTTATCAGGGCTAGACAATACTCTTTCTCTTCGCTTACCAGAACTATAATCAATAGCATCTATTATAAGCTCTGGGGCCAACTCTTCAGCATTTGAAACTTGTGCACGCTTGGTTATAGGATCAATTCTAAAATAAACTATTCCCTTTACCTTATTCCAGGAAGTACTAGAATACAACCCCGCAATAACAAGCTTATCTTCATTGTTTACCAAAAAGCTTAAATCAGAAATCACTTTATTATCTAAGCTAAGTTTATATTCATGCAGATCAACACCTCCGTAATTGAAGCTTGCTAATAGATAATCTCCTGTCCTGTTTCCTTCCTTATTGAAATTCCTACAAAGGAAATAAACACCTCCCGTATTTGAAACTCTGTATTCAAAAACATTTAGGTTCTTATCAGGATAAGGCAGCTCCTGTATGTTTTCCCATAAGACATTCATTTCCTTATCAAATACAATACAATACACCTTTTCATTATCCTTTCGCTTGGAGGACAATTGACAATAGACTAGAAACTTGCTCTTATCAAAGGATTCTTCAAAACCTATGAACCCACTCTCATAACGATTTACACTTTCGAATTCACCAACGATTTCCATACGTTGTAATCGTTTGAGCGTAAGCCCGTCATAAACCTCCATGAACAAATAATTCTTCTTTTTGGCTGAATTAAAGAAAGAGGTAAATAGATACAGCTTACCATTCAGATATTTCAGTGCCTCGTATTGTAGCAAATTAGATTTATACTCCAGACTCAAGGACTTCTTTTTCAATTTCTTTAAAGACCTATCGTAAAGCTCTACATCTATTGTTTTTTCCTCAATGAACCCCGTTATTTCTCTCCTAGTAATCGTATAAATCACTTCTTTATTATCAAAGATTACTTGATCAAAGTACTGTCCCATTTTAAGTTTGGAATCCCCTGAAGTGGCAAGTTCATAGTCAATAATTTGTGCAACAAGGACATTGCACAACATCAATAAGGATATTAAGATTAGATTGGTTTTGACTGGCATTTTAGTACTTATTTTGTGCTGTTGATAGACCTGTATTTTGAGGAATTTACTGGATCAATCTTAGACATAAGACGAATGAATTCACGCTTTTGTTCTAGCTCAGCCAAACTAAAAATTTCAATCAGTTCATTAGATTTTGCAGAGGAGAACATCTGTAACAACATACAGTTAGGATAGGATTGAGCCACCAACCTAATTTCAGCTAGTGCACTTATTATAATAGACTTTGCCGTCTCTGTATCATAGTACATGATATCCAATGCCTGCCTATGATAATCATAATAAGCCTGCCTGTAATTCTTTATTCTTGGAGACAATATATTCTCAGCCATCCAATAACGGCTTCTGTTTCGTTGTGTAGAACCTTCAGGCGCCCATCCAGGAAATGTACGACTTACATCCTGTGTAATGGCATTTATCACATCCTGCGCTTTTTGAAAATAATCATCGCCTCCTTTTAGTTCAAAACTATCCCCATCCAATCCTAGGATCATGTAGATGTAAAATCCCAACACTTGTGAAAGGTTTTCAGAGAAACCAAACTCAGAAAACTGAAGAACCTGATTCGGTTCGTAATTAAAAACTATGTCTCTATCATTATGAGAAAGCAAAACTGTCTCATAATTGCTGTTATAGGTAGGACGAGTTGCTTGGATCTGAAGCTCTCCCTTGAAGGAGGTATTTGTAACCTCTTCATTAATATTGAGATTGATCGTTATACTGATTCGCTCTTCGGGTTTATAGTTGTTATCCGTCCAAGATAATTCATTAAAATAAGACTCAATATTTTGCTTCATATCCTCAAACAAAGAGGGATCAGCTTTTTGTAGCCTAGGCGTATTGATATTTACTGTTGCTATAAATTCCTGAGCAATAATATTGCTTGTACAAAAAATCATCAATAATGCTAATCCTAATCGAGCCATATCTTTATGCTTTAAATTTTGTCTTTTAATTGAATAAACGCATCAACAATATCCTTTGCGACTTTTTGCTTGGATTTTAACTCAAAATCCCTCCGCATATTGTCTTTAAAGAATAAGGAGACCTTATTTGTATCATGATTAAAGCCTGCACCTTTATCCTGAAGAGAGTTTAATACGATCATATCGAAATGCTTGCGCTCAAGCTTTGACTTTGCATTCGAACTTTCATTATTAGTCTCCAATGCAAACCCAATATGAATCTGGCCAGGTTTTTTTAATTTACCCAGTTCTAATGCAATATCCTCAGTCTTTTCTAATTCTATAGAAAGATCGCTAACGCTCTTCTTAACCTTTTCTGTAAAAATCTCCTTAGGCCTGTAATCTGCAACAGCTGCTGAAAAAACAGCCAAATCCTGCTTCGGATGCAGTTCCCTTGCACATCGATACATTTCAACTGCTGTTGTTACATTATGTACAGTAATAGAAGGATGAGCGAGTTTTAACTTTGACGGTCCAAGAATCAGGTCTACTAAAGCTCCCCGTTCAACTAACTCCAAGGCTATTGCGCAGCCCATTTTCCCAGAAGAATGATTCCCAATAAATCGAACAGGATCTATATGTTCGTAGGTAGGTCCTGCCGTAACAAGAGCTCTAAGTCCTTTAAGATCTTGTTGATAATTAAATTCTTGATTTAGAAACTCGAGGATTTTCTCAGGTTCAGCCATGCGTCCCTCACCAATAAGACCGGAAGCAAGTTCTCCATATTCTGCAGGAATTAACTTTACACCTCGTTGCTCCAAAAGATCCATATTTGCAGTGGTACTGGAATGTTTATACATATCCAAATCCATGGCAGGCGCATAAGCAACAGGGCATCGAGCAGAAAGGTAACAGGCCATCACGATATTATCGGTAATACCAGTAACCATTTTTGCCATGGTATTTGCTGTTGCGGGTGCTATAATCATATAGTCAGCCCATAAACCAAGTTCAACATGATTATTCCAGGCTTCCTCTGATTGGATATCAGAGTAAACCTCTTGCTTTGAAAGTGTAGAAAGGGTAACTGGTGAAATGAAACCTATAGCAGATTTGGTCATCAACACACGAACTTCATAGTCATTCTTGACTAAAAGTCTTACCAGATGTGCTGATTTATAGGCTGCAATACTTCCTGTTACAGCCAGAAGAATCCTTTTTTTCTTGCTAGCCACGTCCATAATACCTTATTTATACAAACAAAGATAGCAGTAAAGAATTAATCCTTACTGCTGCCTTCTATATTTTATTTGAGACTTTTTAGTCTCTTTTCTGCTTGTTGCTATAGTGAAAATGAAGCTCATCTCCCAAATATTCCTCTGTAGCAATAACTACAGGATTTGGAAGCTTCTCATAAAATTTAGAAATTTCAATCTGCTCCTTGTTCTCATTAATCTCCTCAATTGCATCTGAGCTAACAGCAAACTCTTCTAACTTTTGATTTAATTCTTTTTTTAAATCAAACGAAAGTTGTCTTGCACGCTTACTAATTACTGAAAGCACTTCGTATATGTTTCCTGTTGTTTCAGAAAGTGATTTCACATCTCTTTGAGATACATTCGGGTCAATCCCTTGAGATTTTGATTTAATATCAGTCATTCGACAATAATTTTATCTGCGTTTCAGAATCTGCTTTGAAAGTTTGTACCGTATTAAAATACGAACCTTCTTCATATTTATCCAAGAACATTCTAGCATAACGTATAGTTTCGCCATAACGCTCTTCCTTTTTCTCATATACACTATTGGTAGCCAGCAGATAATTTGCCTCTACCATTTTGAATCGAACCTCTTCCAAATTCTTAGTATCTGGAAATTCAATCAAAATATTCTCCAAGCTCTTTAATGCAGATTGATACTGCTGAAGATCAAAATACAAAATTGCTGCATCAAATGCCTTCGCCTCCAACTTCCTTCTACATTCATCAATTAGTTCGTTACACTCTTCTACACGCTCTGAATCTGGAAACTTATTTACAAACGACTGGAACGACTCAATAGCTTTAAGCGTATTGGATTGTTCTAATCTGTATGATGGTGACATCATATAATGTGAATAAGCTTGGTAATAGTCCGCATCCTCCTTCAACTCACTTCCGCTAAAAGTAGCTGAAAAGTTTTCAAAATAATATGCAGCCATTACATAATCATTAGTCAAGAAGTAAGTATTAGAATATTTGTAATACAAATCCTCTAATTCCGGACGTCCTCTAAAAGCTGAAATAATCAACTCCATTAATGACTGGGCTTTTATATACTGCCCCTCTTCATAAAGCTTTACTGATTCTTTATAAATCAACTCAGAATCTCCACTTGTACGAACTTTTTCAAATGAAGATTTACAAGAACTGAAAAGGATTAGGCCAAATAAACCCAACAATACTACTGACTTAGTTATTCTTCTCATAAAACGCAAAGGTACTATTTTTTTCGCAAAAATATTCTAATGATTGTCTTTATACTATTTAAACAGATAGCTTTTACCATCAATTGGTTGTATGATGTCAAAAGTAATTATTCAAATAGAATTATTTCAGTTCTGGGCTGATGAATTGAAGCAAAAAAAACCCAGCGCTGTATAATTATTTTTCCCATAAATATAAGGCAATTATTTGGTTAGCTAATACATTGTGTAGTATATTAAAAAAACTCAGAAGACAAGTAAGGATGAAGCGCTTAGAGGATCTTAGAATATTTTATAATCATACGATATATCCGGAATTAAAAAGGATGGAAAAAAAGCGTAATAGGCTTATCCTCCTAATTGGAATTTCCACTGCACTGTGTATTATACTATTCATCATAGCTCAATTACTTCACATCTTCTCTTTATCATTGCTTGTGGTACTGATAGAGATTTTCTATGTCCTATTTCTCATCAGCAGGATTCGAACTTATGTTCAAACCTTCAAGCCAAGAATAATGAATCTCATTCTTGACTTTATCGACGATAGCATAAACTATGGGACATTGACTTACGATGCCAATAGTGGTCTAGACAAAAAAACCTTCCTCTCAAGCAAAATCTTTTTCAATCGATCAATTAATTACGAATCAGAGGATTACATCAAAGGACAAATAGGTAGCATTTCATTTGAGCTTTCGGAAACAAGAGTAACTGAGTTCTCTAGGGTCAAAAACACCCAAGAATGGGTTTTTGACGGAGTCTTTATGAAAGCAAAATTACAGTTACCAGTAAAAGGGTCTCTACTGATCATACCCAAAACAGAAAAGCCTTATCTAAGCAAAACAATTAAACACTGGATGGGCTCAGGTCATGTTAAAGTTTATGACCTAATCCGCAATAAAACTTTTAGAAATTTATTTGAAACTTTTGCAAACAAAAAATCTAACCCCATGCAGTTCCTTACAGAAGGCCTGCAAAATTCAATTATCAAATACACCGAGGAGCACGAAAAGAAGTTCTACCTGTCTTACAGCAATGGCACAATATTTATGGCAGTATCAGAAGAGAAAGATATCCTTGAACCAAACCTGTTTAAATCAAACCTCAAATTTAGCCTTATCAAAGAATTTTACGAAGACGTTTATATACTATTGCAAATACTTGAAGATTTAGACCTTCATCATTAATAAAAACTATGAGACTGCACTGCGTACTGTTCTTTCTATTTATTTCAAATCTCCAGTTTGGACAAACAAACTCGCTACTTTGGGAAATAAAACACCCACAAACAGATCAGCTGTCTTATGTTTTTGGCACCATTCACCTTATTCCAGAATCCCACTTCTTCATTTCGGATAGTCTACACCATTGCTTAAATATTGTTGATGAAATATATTTCGAAATCAACCTTGACGAGCTAAATGACATCAGCACATGGTCTAGCTTTATCAACAAACTGTTCATGCCTAACGGAGTGCTTTTGTCTCAACTCACTTCTCCAAAAGACTTCAACCTTATTACTGAAAAAATGAAGCAAGCAAACATTCCTCTTTACATGTTTAACAGGATAAAACCAATGTTCTTGTCCATACTTCTTGAAACATCAAATCTGGATGTAAGCGAAAAGGATTCCTTCCAAACTATGGCCTCTTATGAATTTGAACTTAGTCGCATAGCAAAACAAAATGGTACAAGGATTAGTGGCCTAGAGACCATTGATTTTCAGGTTAGCCTATTTGATAGTATCTCTCTAGAAGAGCAAGCCCAACTTCTAGTATCGAGTTTGTCCGACAATAAACAAGAATCATTAAACATCGATCTTTACGAGATTTATTCCAACCAAGACCTTGAAAAACTTACAGAACTTTTATTTTCAGATTCTACTCACCAAAACTACAACCATTTATTACTAGACAAAAGAAATAAAAAATGGATTGAACAAATACTAAGCAATAGCAGAAAAAAAAGCTGCGTATATGCTGTAGGAGCTGGTCACCTTCCTGGAGAAAATGGTATATTGAATCTGCTAGTACAAAATGGATTCATCCTAAGACCTATGGAAAATTTTTAAAAATGGCACTAATTAAAAAGGTACGCGGCCTAGAACCTAGGATCGGGAAAAACTGCTTCTTGGCAGAAAATGCAACTATTGTTGGAGATGTAGAAATCGGAGACAACTGTAGCATCTGGTTCCAGGCAGTTTTAAGAGGTGATGTAAATAGCATAAGGATAGGAAACGGTGTGAACATTCAAGACGGTGCGGTAGTACATTGCACCTATGAACAAAGTGAAACCATCATAGGAGACCGTGTATCTGTAGGCCATAAAGCTATCATCCATGGTTGTGAAATCAAAGAAGATGTACTGGTAGGAATGGGCGCCATTATAATGGACCATGTAATTGTAGAATCCAATGTTTTGATCGCCGCAGGAGCTGTTGTTCTAGAAAATAGCCACCTAGAATCTGGACACATTTACGCAGGTGTACCTGCAAAGAAGATAAAAAAGATTTCTGAAGATCGATTCAACAATACCATCAAGCGAATATCTGACAACTACTCCATGTATGCATCTTGGTTTAAAGAGGACTAGACTCTAAAAACTTTGGATAAACGATGTAATGTTTTTCAACCTTACCCGGCAAGAAATTAAAGTGAAAACATTCAGACATAGGCTTCACTTCACCATTTTTAAATAGGATTTGTATCTCATTTTTAGATCTGATATAGGTTGAGTTTGCCTCCACACCTATAGTAACTAAATAAGAAACTTCCTCCGCTGTAAAACCAAGTTCATCTTTGGCTTTTTGATGCCACTTATTAAACTCTTCAGCAGACACAGGTTCATCCGAAAAATTAAGTCTAAAAATATTTCTATTAATCAAACTAGTTGACAAGAAAGACAAAATTCGATCATCACAATCCGTAAAGACTTTCAAAGCCATTAAAATATCGTAATCATCCACTGAGGCAAACGCTTTCAAGTTAGTACGTCTATTCTTTTTAAATGAATCCGCATTTAATGGTTCTTTAAGAAGCTGCAACAAAGCAGGACTTATTGGCGGTTTCCAGCCAGACTCACATAGCTTCTTAGCACGTTCAAAAATCTTAATCAACATAACTTCAGCAGCCATTACTGTCTTATGCAGGTAAACCTGCCAGTACATAATCCTTCTTGCGATCAAGAATTTTTCGATAGAATACAAACCTTTCTCCTCGACAACCAACTCGCCATCAACAACGTTTAGCATCTTTATGATCCTATCATAACCAATTACTCCTTCGGATACTCCTGTGAAGAAACTATCCCTGTTCAAGTAATCCAACCGATCCATATCCAACTGAGAAGAGATCAACTGATGCAGAAATTTACGAGGATAATCCCCTTTAAAAATTTCAATAGCCAGATTGAGGCTACCTCCAAATTCATCATTTAATGCATCCATAAAATGGAGAGAAAGCTCCTCATGATGAATGTTCAAAAGTGTATTCTCTAAGGTATGGGAAAATGGCCCGTGACCAATATCATGTAAAAGTATTGCTATCGATACTGCCGTAGCCTCCTCATCACTGATTTCAACACCCTTTGCCTTCAAAACTTCAATGGCTTGTATCATCAAATGCAAGGCACCAATTGCATGATTAAATCTAGTATGTAAAGCACCAGGATAGACATAGTAAGTTAATGACAGTTGTTTTATACGTCTGAGTCGCTGGAAGAAGGGGTGTTCCACTAAGGAAAAGACCTGATTGTATGGGATACCCACAAATCCATAAACTGGGTCATTCAGAATCTTCATATTGTGCATCATAGCAGGGCTGATTTGTGCTGCAAAAATAGGTATTTTTTATTGCAAAATCTTTTTTTCGTCGCAAATACAATTGGCAGACAAATAAATATGTCTATCGAACAAATAATATTCACAGTTAACTCGTTGAGTTTATGTTATAGAGAAAATACTTTATCGATTGATTCCTTTCTCCTTGGTTCAATTATGTGTAAATTCCCATAATTCTTAACAACCCATAAAATTCACAATATAGTTCATGGAAAAAATCAATATCCTTTGGGCAGATGACGAAATAGATAGGCTAAAACCTCATCTGAAATTTCTAGAAGCAAAAAACTATCAAGTTATAACTGTAACCAATGGACATGATGCCATTGACGAAATAAGAGAAAACAATGATATTGATATCATTTTTCTAGATGAAAGCATGCCTGGCCTTACAGGTCTAGAAACATTGGCCATCATCAAGCAAGAGTATCCTAATATACCCGTTGTCATGATTACTAAAAATGAAGCGGAGAATGTCATGGAGGAGGCCATAGGATCCCAAATATCTGATTACCTGATCAAACCAGTCAATCCAAACCAGATACTTCTTACCCTAAAAAAGATTATTGATAAAAAACTTTTGGTCAAGGATAAGGTAAACTCCGACTATCAACAGGAGTTCCGAAATCTAATGATGGAGATACAAGGTGGACTTAACTATGAAGAATGGGTTGATGTTTATCGGAAATTAATCAACTGGGAGCTGAAACTTGACGAACTAGGTGGCGAACAGATGGGTGAAATTCTTTCTATGCAGAAAGAACAGGCAAACAATGAGTTCTCAAAATTCATCACCAAGAACTACTTGGATTGGATCGAGAGCGAAGAAGGACCCATTATGTCAGATACACTGATGCGCACCAAAATATTCCCACACATCAACAAAGATATACCAACCTTCTTCTTGCTACTAGATAATCTAAGGTATGATCAATGGGAAACGATTAAGCCTATATTAAGTGAGGACTTTAAAATAGAATCTGAAGATTACTTCTACAGTATTCTTCCTACTTCAACACAATACTCTAGAAATGCAATTTTTGCGGGGATGATGCCTAGCGACATAGAAAAGCACTATAAACAGTATTGGGTTTATGATAACCAAAAGGAAGGCAAGAACAACTATGAAAAACAGTTGCTAGAGCTTCAAATGAAACGAACCTTTAGAGAGGAAATGAAGACCGACTATATAAAGGTTACCAATGTTGGTGTTGCAAAAGAACTCAATGACAACATAAAGAATTATCTCAAAAATGACCTGACCGTTATCGTTTATAATTTCATTGATTTCTTGTCACATGCCAGAACGGAGATGGAAGTACTAAAAGAACTTGCATCCGATGAAAAAGCATATCGTTCGATCACAAAGTCATGGTTTGAAAATTCTTCTCTGTGGGCTGCAATAAAAAAATTGGAAGGCAAAGAATTCCAGTTAATCATAGGTACAGATCACGGCACAATTCGAGTTGCTCAGCCCTCAAAAGTAGTGGGAGACCGAGATACAACAACGAATTTAAGATATAAAGAAGGAAGAAATCTTCAATATGATTCCAAAGATGTATTGGAAATCAAAAAACCTGCAAAAGCTGGACTTCCGGCACCCAATGTATCCTCCAAGTACATTTTTGCTAAGGAAAATAAATTCTTCCTTTATCCAAATAATTACAACCACTTTAAGAAACATTATCAAGATACGTTTCAGCATGGTGGAATCTCTCTAGAAGAGGTAATATGCCCGATTGTAGTACTGCGAACAAAATAAAAAAAGCCTTCCGAAATTCGGAAGGCTTTTTTTTATACGGTCATTATATCTTTTTCTTTCGATTGAATACTATCATCAACGCGCTTTGTGTATGAATTGATCGTATTCTGAATATCCGTTTCTACTTTTTTACCAGCATCTTCAGAGTAGCCATTTTTAACTGCTGACTTCACAGCATCCATAGCCTTTTGCCTAGCAGATCGCATACTTACTTTTGTATCTTCCCCAGAGGCTTTTGCCATCTTAACAAGATCCCTTCTTCGCTCTTCTGTCAAAGGTGGTAAAACAATACGAACCATCTCACCGTCATTCATAGGGGTAAAACCAAGATTCGCTTCGAATATTGCCTTTTCAATAGGACCTAGCATCCCCTTTTCCCAAGGCTGTATAGACAAAGTTTTAGAATCGGATGCGGAGACATTTGCAACCTGGTTCAAAGGAGTCGGACTACCGTAGTAATCTACCATCACACCAGTCAACATACTTGGAGAAGCCTTTCCTGTACGAATCTTATTTAACTCTTTATTCAAGTGTTCAAGCTTGGAATCCATACTTTCATTCAGGATATCCATAACCATATCGATTTCCTCTTGCATGTCTTTTATTATTTAATTAGTTAAAAACTATTTCTAAAATTAAATTAAATCTCTAAAAACCCAAAAGATTTAAGCAATATGGGTTTTTCCTCCCATATAAGGTCTCAACACTTCTGGAATCTCAATACCCTCTGAACCCTGATTGTTTTCTAACAGAGCAGCAACTACTCTTGCTAATGCTAATGCAGAGCCATTTAGTGTATGAGCAAGGTGCTTAGACTTTCCGTCCTTGTACCTCAATTTAAGTCTATTTGACTGATAGGTCTCAAAGTTAGACACTGAGCTGACCTCCAACCATCTTTTTTGCGCAGCAGAATACACTTCAAAATCATAGGTTATAGCAGATGTAAATCCTAAATCTCCACCGCACAATCTAAGAATTCGATAAGGAAGACCAAGATCTTTAAGCAGTGACGCTACATGTTCGATCATTTCTTCTAATGCAGCATATGAATTGTCCGGATGTTCCACTCGAACAATCTCAACCTTATCAAATTGATGTACTCGATTCAAACCTCTCACATGAGCACCATATGAACCAGCTTCACGTCTAAAACATGGTGTATAACCACATAATTTATGTGAAAAATTGGCATCAGGAAGAATCTCATTCCTAAATATATTAGTCACAGGTACTTCAGCCGTTGGGATTAAGTATAAATCATCTTTTTCGGCATAGTACATTTGCCCCTCTTTGTCTGGAAGTTGTCCAGTTCCTCGGGCAGATTCCTCATTAACTAAATGCGGAGGAATTACTTCTTCATAACCGGCCGTCTCTGCACGATCAAGAAAAAAGTTAATCAAAGCACGTTGTAACTTGGCTCCCTGTCCTCTGTACAAAGGAAATCCTGCTCCAGTTATTTTCACACCAAGTTCCATGTCAAAAAGATTATAATCTTTTGCCAGTTCCCAATGAGGTTTTGCCTCATCGCCTAAGACAGGCAATTCTTCTTCCCATGCTTTAAACACCTCGTTGTCCGTTTCACTATGCCCCTTTGGAACCAAAGGGTTTGGAATGTTGGGAACAGAGAACATTAAGTTCTCCAGTGTTTCCATCACAATCTTAGACTCCTCTTCATGCGTTTTAACCGCTTCTTTGATATCCGAAACTTTTTGCTTTAACTCAGCAGCTTCACTTTGCTTTCCAGACTTAAATAATTGACCTATCTCTTTTGAATATTTATTTGATTCTTCTTTTAACCCATCTATCTTAACCTGATATTCTTTACGCTTATCATCAAGCTCCAAAACCTGATCGATTACTTGGATCTGTTCATCAGACCAATTACGGACTTTAAGACCTTCCTTCACCCGTTCTACATCCTGTCTGATTACTGATATTTCTACCATTTTAACTTGTTTTTTCTATGCGTTAATCTGAAGTAACAAAAATAAGGGCTTAAATCCTTTCTTGAATTAAGCCTTTCCCAAAAAGAGTTAAATATTTTTTGCTAAGATAACATTTATATTAAAAAATATCTTACTTTTGCAATAGTCGAAAGAAAATTCACTCCGATTTAATATTGCAGATATCCGTTATTCTTATCGACTACTCTGCATTGTTTAATTAGACATTTCTATTTTCTTACCCACATTTTTCAATTCACAAAATATACCATCCACTATCATGTATGATATCCTTCAATTAAATGATATGCTCGTGCCAGAGCTTAAAGAACTTGCTGAAAAACTCAGTATAAAAGGTTACAAACGCCTAAACAAACAAGACCTTATTTACAAGATTCTAGATCAACAAGCTATTAGCGAAGATCAGGGTACTGAATCCAATAGCAAAAGCAAAGAAAAAGCTGTAGAGCAAGATAAGCCAAAAAAGAAAAAAGAAAATCCTCCAAGAAAAGCAAAAGCTCCTAGAGCTAAAAAAGAGGAAAAAGAAACTAAAGAAACAGATGGCTGGGAAACAGTCAGTCTTGAAAACAAAGAAGCTGGAGAAGAAACAGAAACTCCTAAAGAAGAGCCTGCTAAAAGAGAGCCTGCATCTAAACTTGAAGAGCTAGAGAGAAAGGATAGATCCAAATTCAAGGATAATAAAAGAAGAACCAACAACCGGAACGAAGAAGATAACAAAAGAGATAACAATCCAAGGGAAGACAACAGAAGAGAAAACAACCCAAGGGAAGAAAACAGAAGAGATAACAATCCAAGAGAAGACAAGAGAAAAGGACAAAGAGATAATAATAACCGCACAGAGAATGCGAAAGTCCAAGAAGAGCCTAAATTCCAAATAGATTTAGATGGTATTATCGAAGGAGAAGGTATTCTCGAAATGATGCCTGATGGTTATGGTTTCCTTAGGTCTTCTGACTACAACTACCTAACATCTCCGGATGATATTTATGTTTCTCCATCACAAATTAAATTATTTGGTATCAAGACTGGAGATACGGTTCAAGGGGCAATTAGACCTCCAAAAGAAGGCGAAAAATATTTTGCACTGCTTAAGGTTGCAAAAATAAATGGTCTTGATCCTGTAGAAATAAGAAACAGAGTACCATTCGACTATCTTACTCCTTTGTTCCCAGACGAAAAGTTCAACTTAAACACAACCTCTAAAGATCTTTCCACTAGAACAATGGATCTTTTCACTCCTATTGGAAAAGGACAAAGAGGATTGATTGTTGCACAACCTAAGACTGGTAAAACTTTCTTATTGAAGGATCTTGCAAATGCAATTTCTAAGAATCACCCTGAGGTATACATGATGGTTCTTCTAATCGACGAACGTCCTGAGGAGGTTACAGATATGAAGCGCTCAGTAAACGCTGAAGTTGTTGCATCTACCTTTGACGAACCAGCAGATAATCACGTAAGAGTTGCGAATATAGTTTTACAAAAAGCAAAAAGACTTGTTGAGTGTGGACATGATGTAGTAATTCTACTAGATTCAATTACACGTTTAGCAAGAGCATACAATACCGTAGCACCTGCATCAGGTAAAGTACTTTCCGGTGGTGTAGAAGCAACTGCACTTCACAAGCCTAAAAAATTCTTTGGTGCTGCACGTAACATCGAAGATGGAGGTTCACTAACAATTATTGCTACAGCATTGATTGATACAGGTTCTAAGATGGACGGAGTAATCTTTGAGGAATTCAAAGGTACTGGTAACATGGAGCTTCAGTTGGATAGAAACATTGCTAACAAGCGTATGTTCCCAGCAGTTGATCTTACTAAATCAAGTACACGTAGAGATGATCTTCTACTTGATAAAGAAGCGCAGCAGCGTATGCTTATCCTTAGAAATCACCTGGCAGATATGAAACCTATCGAAGCCATGGAATTCTTGCGCAAGCATCTTATTCACACACAAAGTAATGAAGAGTTCTTAACATCAATGAACGGTTAATAACGCTCGATACAATAAAAAAAGCCACTCCGAAATTTCGGAGTGGCTTTTTTCATTATACCTAAATCAATAAATAACTTAAGGCTTAATTACAGTCATCTTCTTAGTAAACAACCTCTGGTTCTCTTTAGTCTCTAAGGAATATAGATAAGTCCCTTGACTAAGGTCAGCAACATCAATTTTAAGACTTTTATTGCCAGAGATATCAAGTTGTTTCCCTAGTACTTTTGTGCCCACTATATTATAGATGGACAATTCATAAGTACCTTCAGGAATATTCACAAACTCAAATTTTGCATCAAAGTATACTGGATTTGGATAAACATAAGCACTTGGCTCCGTCCAGTTAATTGGATCAAGTGAAGAAATCATTCCGCCGGATTTAAAAGTCACTGATTCAACATCATCCGGACTTTCTGAATTCATAAACAATTCCACTAGAGCTTCCTTTGCTGTATTTGAATAAAAGTGATGACTTACAACCTCCGTTTCACCTAGTAATTCTGAAAGACCTACTAAATCCGTCACATCTTGCCAGTTAAAGAATGGTATTTTAGCTTCGAGTCTTATCGTAACCACTTGTTCTTTCCGAACTTTAAGTACTGAGAAATTTCCTATCGCAAGTTCCACAGTTCCGTATCCATCTACCAACTCCTCTGTCACTCGATTGATCTTTAGCCTAAAAGAGTCTGGCGTAATCGGCAATGAATCTAAAATCCCAAAAGGAATATCTTCTGAAGCAAATGGTAGTAAGGCGTTCGATTCTGAAGAAAAGCTATCCTCGTATGACATTGGAGCTCTTCGCTCTACTACAGGAGGAGAAAATTTAATCACAGCATTAAAGCCTAGGCCTATTGGATCATCTCCAAAATATCCTAAATTCAAGATTTCATCTCCAGTTATCTGATAGTAATTCTCTACATCACCTATAGCCAATACAAATGCGTTTGCATTTGGAAATTCACTTCCAGCAGTCGAGTTTGCAGGGTCATCATAAATCAATTCTGATGAAAAAGGCGCGACTAAATCTTGAAAATCCCAGATTTGCTCTCCCGTTTGATTTGAATCAAAACTAATGGTAGGCATATTGTCAGTAGCGCTTACTAGTGTGTCACCTAAGTATGGAAATGAACCATTAGACAAGGTAATTTGCCCAAATAATGGACTACTGAAAACTAGTAAAATAAGAAATGAAAATATGTAATTTTGCCTCATGCTCTAAGCTTTGAAAATTTTAGTCAATTCTACAAGTTAATAATATTTTTCTATGTAAGCTGTTAAATCCCTTGCAGCTCGACCAATTTTTTATATATGCCCGACATTTCTAGCAATTCGTCATGCTTACCACTTTCCACAATCGATCCTTCACGCATGACTATTATTTTATCACAATGCTGTATTGTAGATAATCTATGCGCAATTACAATTGATGTCCTATGTTTCATTACATTTTCTAGAGCATCCTGAACAAGACGCTCAGATTCAGAATCCAGAGCTGAAGTTGCTTCATCCAAAATCAATATTTCGGGATTCTTAAGGACTGCGCGTGCAATTGTCAATCGCTGTCGTTGACCGCCACTCAACTTCATACCTCGATCGCCAATCACTGTATCATAACCAGCTTCTGTCTCAAGAATAAAATCATGCGCATTAGCTACTTTTGCAGCTTGCAGGATCTCCTCCTCACTAGCATGCTCCACTCCAAAAGCTATATTACTTCGAATACTATCGTTGAAAAGAATAGCATCTTGTGAAATAAATCCTATTAAATTCCTATAACTCTTTTGCTTAAAGGATTGAATATCTTGACCGTCTAGAAGAACCTTCCCTTTATTAGGGTCATAAAATCTGTTTATAAGACTTGCAATTGTTGACTTACCCGAACCAGACTGTCCAACCAAAGCTATTGACTGACCTTTAGGAATCTCAAGACTCAGATCTTTCAGAATCAACTTCTCGTCATAGGAAAAAGAAACATGCTCTAGTCTAAGTCCAGAGTTAAAGCCAGATACTTCTTTCGCGTCAGGAAGATCTTCCATCGGATTATCTGTTTCAAGAATCTCCAAAATACGATCTGCTGAAGCCTCTCCCCTTTTAATATCATAAAAAGCATTAGACAATGACTTTGCAGGCACCGTTACTTGATAGAACAAAACAATATAAGTAATAAAGAAATCAGCCTCTAATTCATTTGTATTCAAAATAAGATTCCCTCCATACCATACAATTACGATTAGTATAAGTGCTCCTAATATTTCACTTATCGGTGAGGACAAATCTCTTCTAAACATGGTTTGATTCATGTATTTGAAATAACGCTGATTTGAATCTCGAAAACTATCATGAACGCGCTTCTCTGCTACATAAGACTTGATGATACTCATCCCTGTAAGATGTTCCTCCAGCTGAGAGAGCAAGACACCTATCTCTTTTTTAGCCGCCTGCGCTGGTTTCTTTAAAGTCTTCCCAATCCTAGAAATTATAAATCCGGATACAGGCAACAGCAAAATAACCAGTAAAGTCAATTTTGCACTAAAAAGGATTAGAATAATCAAGGTCATTATAATCATTAAAGGGTCCTGTACTAAACGATGAACAGAAGAAAGTACCGCCCATTGAATATCAAGAACATCCGAAGAAAATCTTGCGATAAGATCGCCTTTGCGTTTTTCCGAAAAGTAGGAAACAGGCAAATCTAGGATCTTTGCATGTAACTTCGAACGGATATCTCGCTCTACTGCATTTTTGATAAAGGTAATACAGATAGACCCCAAGAATCGGAATATATTTTTAAGCAAGAACAAGACAACCATCAGAACCAAAACATAAAATAATAGCTTGTGTGCGCCAAGTGCTTCCGAAAAGGAATACATTTTATAGTTCAGTTGGCCCGTAACATAGTCCTTAAGCCCCAGTATACCTGTATACGGAACAGGTTCAGCAACAGCCCCTCCTTTCTCAAAGATAATCCTCAATATTGGAATAAGGGTAGTGATGGAAGCCAAAGAAAAGATCACTGTTCCAACATTAAAAATGATGGACAATATTATTTGCCTTTTGTAAGGCAATGCAAATCTAAGGATCTTAAAATATTGCTTCATACTACAAAAATATAATAATTGTTATTCCATTTAAACAGAAAAGGCAGGTATGATACCTGCCTTCCCATTATATTTTAACCTAAATTATTTAACTTCTTCAGGTTTCATTTCAAAATCATTCAGGAATCCAGTATGGAAATTACCTGTTCTAAACCGTTCATCCTTCATCAATTGTTTGTGAAAAGGAATAGTGGTCTTAACCCCTTCAATGATGAATTCGTCAAGAGCTCGCTCCATCTTTGTAATACATTCCTCACGGGTCTGTGCTCTACAAATAAGCTTTGCAATCATTGAATCATAGAATGGAGGAATCTGATATCCTGCATATACATGTGTATCAACTCTTACACCATGACCTTTGGAAGAATGAAAAGAAGTAATCTTTCCAGGACTTGGTCTAAAGTCATTATACACATCCTCGGCATTGATACGTACTTCAATAGCATGCATCTTAGGATAATAATTCTTTCCTGATATCTTTTCTCCTGCAGCTATTTTAATCTGCTCCTTGATTAGATCAAAATCAATAACTTCCTCTGTCACTGGGTGCTCTACTTGGATTCGAGTATTCATCTCCATGAAATAATAATTCTTGTACTTATCTACAAGAAACTCCACAGTACCAACACCTTCATATCGTATAGATTCACCAGCCTTGATAGCCGATTGCCCCATGCGTTCTCTTAATTCTTCATCAAGAAACGGAGAAGGACATTCCTCAACCAGTTTTTGGTGACGTCTCTGTATAGAACACTCACGCTCAGAGAGGTGACAAACCTTTCCAAATTGATCTCCAGCAATCTGAATCTCAACGTGTCTTGGTTCCTCAATATATTTTTCCATATACATACCTGCATTACCAAAAGAAGCTTCTGCTTCTCTACTGGCAGTCCTCCAAGCATGTTCAAATTCATCTGGAGCCCAGACTACACGCATCCCCTTACCACCACCTCCAGCAGTTGCCTTCAGGATAACAGGATAACCAATCTCTTCAGCCTTAACTAAACTTGGTTCAATTTCTTTGATTAGACCACCAGAACCAGGCACTACAGGCACATTGGCCTTGATCATAGTTTCTTTTGCGGTGATTTTATCACCCATCTTACGGATCATATCCGGAGATGGTCCTATAAATTTGATCCCATATTCATTACAGATTTCTGCAAAATCTGCATTCTCTGCTAAAAACCCGTAACCTGGGTGAATAGCATCTGCATTGGTGATTTCTGCCGCTGCCATGATTCTTGGAATACTCAAGTATGAATCCGTTGAAGATGGAGGTCCTATACATACTGCTTCATCAGCAAAACGCACATGTAAACTATCTCTATCTGCTGTTGAATAAATTGCAACAGTCTTAATATTCATTTCCCTACAAGTACGAATAATACGCAGTGCTATTTCACCACGATTCGCAATGAGAACTTTATTGAACATAACTTCAAAATTTTAGCAAGATTGTAAATTTGAATCCTCTATAGATTATGCAGGATCCACTAAGAACAATACCTGATCATATTCGATAGGCTGAGCATCTTCCACCATTACCTGTACAATCGTACCACTCACCTCAGTCTCTATCTCATTAAATAGTTTCATTGCCTCAACGATACAGACTACATCACCCTTAGAGATCTTATCACCTACCTTTGCAAAAGGTGGGTTCTCTGGTGAAGCAGAACGATAGAACGTTCCTACTATTGGAGAGCGAACTTCCAAGTAGTTAGAAGTATCAGCTTTTTCTTCTTTTGCATCTGTTTCAGGTGCAGGTGTAGCAGGTACTGCAGGTGCTGCAGGTGCCTGAAAAGCTTGCTGCACTGGCATTTGTGCAGAAGGGTATTGCATAAGAGGCTGTTGAACAACAATTGCCTTGTCCCCTTGCTCATCTCCTTTCTTTATGGAGATATTGAATTCACCATCCTTCATTTTAAACTCTGTAAGGTTGGTTTTATTGATCAACTTTATTAAGTCTTGTATTTCCTTAAAATTCATTTTTCAAAAATTGTATGTTGAGGATAGAATTGTAAATATTATGATTTAACGCGCTCTACATAACTAGCATCACGTGTGTCAATCTTAACTCTATCGCCTTGATTAACAAAAAGAGGAACACGTATCTCTAATCCAGTTTCAATAGTAGCGGGTTTCAATGTATTCGTTGCTGTATCTCCTTTCAAGCCTGGCTCTGTATATGTAATTTCCATTTCTACATACTGAGGCAACTCTATTTGAAGTGGTATCTCTTTATCTGCGTGAAAAAGAATCTCAATCATCATCTCTTCCTTAAGTAAACCTGGCCTATCTAAAAGCTTTTCATCGAGCATTACCTGCTCAAAGGACTCAGTATTCATGAAATTATACCCAAAATCATCTTTGTAAAGGTATTGATAATCTCTACGCTCAACACGAACAATAGTAATCTTGTGACCTGCAGAAAATGTATTTTCTACAACTCGCCCATGTGTCAAACTCTTAAGTTTTGTGCGAACGAAAGCAGCCCCTTTACCTGGTTTTACATGCTGAAAAGAAACAACTGTCCAGATATCATTATTCAGTTCGATACATAATCCATTACGGATCTCACTTGTATTAGCCATATTATAATCGATTAAAAAATAATTGATTAAACTTATTTTCACTCAAAGATAGTAATTCTATAGATTTATATAGACCATTTTACAAGAGTAGCACCCCAAGTAAATCCACCTCCAAAGGCAGTAAGTATTATATTATCTCCCTTGTTCATCTTTGATTCATAGTCCCACAAGCAAAGAGGAAGTGTTGCTGCAGTTGTGTTTCCATACTTCTGGATATTAATCATAACTCTTTCCATTGGGAAATCAGCCATCTTTGCAACAGTTTCTATTATACGGATATTCGCCTGATGCGGAACCAACCATTTGATATCATCCTTGGAAAGATTATTTTTCTCTATCAATTCCATCACTACGCTAGACATAGAAGAAACTGCTGCTTTAAACACAGGTCTTCCATTCTGATAGATAAAATGCATTTTATCATCTAAAGTATCTGTTGAAGCAGGATTCAATGAGCCACCACCTTTCTGGTGTAAATAATGCCTTCCTTCTCCATTACTTTTAAGTATGGTATCTTGGATTCCATTACCATCTTCAGCTGGTTCAAGTAAAACTGCACCTGCTCCATCACCAAAAATCACACATGTTGTTCGATCAGTATAATCAACAATAGATGACATTTTATCTGCACCTACTACGATTACCTTTTTATGCGATCCAGACTCAACATATTTTGCCGCAGTTGAAAGTGCGAATAAAAAACCAGAACAAGCTGCATTTACGTCAAAGCAAAATGCATTTTTAATTCCTACTTTATCACAAATGATATTAGCGGTATCGGGAAAAGCCATATCCCCTGTTACTGTGCCACATATAACCATGTCAACCTCATCCATAGAGGTACCAGTTTTTTCCAAAAGACCCTTAACTGCTTCAACACCCATATCTGATGTTGCCAGCCCTTCTCCCTTCTGAATCCTACGCTCACTGATACCCGTACGACTGGTGATCCATTCATCTGTGGTATCCACCATCTTCTCGAGCTCTGCATTAGTAAGCACATAATCAGGTACATATCCGTGAACTCCTGTAATAGCTGCTAGTTTATTAGCCATAGTTTTTCCTGTTAGTGAAAAGCATTTTAAAATCGTCGCACAAGGTATAAAAAATGTTTGGAATGAACTTTGATTTATCTATGTACTTCATATAAAATCTATTCTGTAGCGATTAGAATCAACTAAAAAAAACATTAACTTCGGGTTCAAAATTTAATAAATGGCGTCCTTACTCGTAAAAAATATTAAGTCACTCAGCTTGTGCAAGCTAAATACCCAAACTCCACTGAGAGGTAAAGAAATGTCCACATGGAATTCTATACCTATGGCTTATCTTCTTGTAGAAGAAGGAATAATAAAGGCTTTTGGCCCTATGGCAGATGCACCCTCTAATGCAGATGAGATAGTTGATGCCACTGGTAAATATTTACTTCCAAGCTTTGTAGACTCGCATACACATCTTGTATTTGCAGGCAGCAGAGAAATGGAATTTGTAGAGCGAATAAAAGGGACGAGTTACGAAGAAATCATAAACAAAGGCGGGGGCATTCTCAATTCGGCAAAAAAACTTGCTGATACCTCTGAAGAATTACTCTATGAACAAGCGATGACAAGGCTCCAAAAGGTAATGGCTTTGGGAACGGGCGCTATTGAGATTAAAAGCGGCTATGGCTTATCCTATGAAGCAGAACTAAAGATATTAAGGGTCATAAAAAAAATAAAACAAAATTCACCAATTCCAGTAAAAGCTACCTTCCTTGGGGCGCATGCAATTCCTGTAGAATATAGAGCACGAAGACAAGATTATATTGACCTTTTACTCAATGAGATTCTTCCAGTCATAGCAGAGGAAGAACTCGCGGATTACATAGATGTTTTTTGTGAGGCTGTTGCCTTCAGTGTCGATGAAACTAGAGAAATTATTCGTGCGGGAAAAGCCCACGGATTGAAGGCCAAAATCCATACTAATCAGTTTAACAGCATGGGAGGCATCGAACTTTGCATAGATGAAGAAGCTATCTCTGTGGACCATCTTGAAGTAATGAATGATGCTGAAATAAACAAGCTTGCCAAAAGCAGTGTTATTGGTACAATGCTACCTTCAGCACCTTTCTTCCTAAGTGATCCCTATCCAAAAGGAAGAAAAATGCTGGATCAAGGCGTTGCTCTTGCTCTTGCATCAGACTATAACCCAGGCTCCTCTCCTTCTGGAAATATGCAGCTTGTAATTTCACTTGCCTGCATAAAATCAGGTTTACTGCCAGAAGAGGCACTAGCCGCAGCAACAATTAATGGTGCATTTGCGCTTGAACTTCAGGACCAAGTAGGTAGTATAGATATTGGTAAAAAAGCGAACTTTTTGCTAACAAATGAGATACCTTCTATAGCATTCCTACCCTACTCTTTTGGAGAGAATGTGCTAGACCAGGTATATGTAAATGGAAAAAAAATATAAAATCAAGCATAGCAATATGATACTCTGAGTAATCGTTATTTAGGTCTCAAGCTGCTGAAAACACACACTTTCAATTATTTAACACCGTTCAAATAAATTTTAGGCTAAACAATTCTTAAATTGGGTCTCTTTTTAACGGTCAATAAAAAAGCAATGTCAATAAAAAATCAACTACTAATTGGATTTATCCTTTTGTTAGGTGGCTTCGTTAAAGCTCAAATCCCCCAGTCCATAAGTATTGAAAAAAGTACAAATGGACAGCGTGCTCAATTAGCCTGCGTGCCAGGTCAAGAAAATTTTGCTGGTACTGTCTCTCTAGGAGCAATAGTAGCTCAGTCGAATGATATAGACCTAGACACCATGTTTTTATGTGTTAATGATACTGTCGGTATTGTTCACAATGGTGATCAAATACTAACAGGTGATCCTAATCCAGCAACTCCTGCTGGAATATGCTATGGGTTTTACAATTGTGCCCCAAGTATCTCCGGACCAGACGACATTGCTGTAATTGGTGGAGATCCTTGCCTTGTTCCAGATCCACTTCCTTTACCGGGTTCACCTCTAGACTTCCTTGTGGTACTTGAAAACAACAATCTAAATGGAGATATCACCCTTTTTAATGATGGCAACCTGATTGATAATTTCAATGGAGGAAATCCTTTTCAAGTTTTTTGGTCTCCTTTGACCTTTGATGAACTTAATGATATAGGTGGGGGTGTTTTCAAACCAAACTATGAAGACAATGGTCCATGTGCGCATACAAATATAGATGCAGCATTTTCTGTTGTTTATTTGAATGAAATAGAAGTTCAAAATATTCAAATAGGTCCGCTTGTCAATCTAGGTGATTGCTCTGCAAGATTTGACCTAGTTGGCGGTCTACCAGAATTCGATGCCTCTGAAACATATACAATCACTGCAAATTTGGCTTCAAACCCTAGCGTTATAGCTACCATTAACACTGGACCTACTGGCCATGGTGAAGAAGTAAAAATATCTGTTCCCCAGGCAGGAACCTACAATGTTACTGTTGAAGACACAAAAGGATGTCCACTGACTTTCCAAATCGATATGTCTGCCTGCACCCAAACAGTAACAATGACCATTGATGATATCTCAATAGAGCCGTCGGTAAGTACGATCTGTGTTCCTATATTGATCGAAGATTATACAGAAATACTCAATTTCCAATTCGTAGTATCTTATGACCCGACAGTGCTTAACGTTGCATCACCTGGTATTGTAAATCCAAATCCAATCCTGGGAGTTTCTCCTCCATTTGGAGCTACTGCACCTGAAGGGAATTATATAGTTGCATGGACAGCATTACCTCCTATCGGTGTAGATATACCAAACGGAGAGATCTTATTTGAAATTTGTTTTGATGTAGTTGGCACACTTGGAGACCAAACAGCTATCAATATTATTGAAACATCAACTTTACCATTGGACTTCAATAATAACAATGGTGATGTTATTTCAGCAATAGTTAATCCAGGCAATCTGATTATTGAACCAAATACAGTGTTCGATCTTGCGATAACAGCTTCAGACGAGACCTGTGCAGATCTTGAAAATGGTTCATTGACTGCTCAAGCTTCTGGTGGCTCTGCGCCTTACACATATACCTGTGTAAGTGATGATGGCTCCATAAATACTACGGTTACAATAGTAGATCCGACTGATGTATTTACATTAAACAATCTAGCCCCAGACATTTATACAATCACAGTTACTGATGACACTGGAGCGGCATTACCTGCTGAAAGCATTGCAATTAATCCAGGCATAGATATTGAGGTTATTATTGGTGCATCACCCGCTGAATGTTTCGGTGGAGAAGGCGAAATGACAGCTACTGCAATTGTTAACACTGTTATTATTGATCCTCCACTACCAGAATATCAATTTGAATGGTCTACTGGAGATTTCGGAAATGTTTTAACCGGTATTACAGCAGGATCGTATTCAGTTACATTGACTGATACAAATTTGATGTGTTCTGGCACAAGTACAGATAACCTACCACAAGCTGCTCCAATCGTATTTACAACAGATTCAATTACCAATGCAAGTTGTTCTGGAATAGCAGATGGAGCTTTAGAAGTAGACATATCCGGTGGCACTGGAAGTACATATAACCTTATCCTACAGGATATCAATGGAAATACAATTTCTGCAATTACTGATACGATAATAAGTGTGAACAATCTTTCCGATGGTGATTACCTACTTATTGCAGAAGATGGAAATTTATGCTCAGACTCTACAATCATAAATATAGGAGCGTCGATTAGCTTAGAATTAAATGTTTCTGCAGCACAAGAAGTAAATTGCTTTGGTGATTGTGATGCATTTCTTACGGTTGATGCCCAAACGATTGGAGGTACATCGAGTAACTACAATTTTGCTTGGATCCCAGCAGTAAATAATCTTGACGGAGCGTCTACCACTACAGCCTCTGACTTATGTGCAGGAACTTACACCTTACAATTAACAGATGATGTAGGTTGTTCGACAAGTTCAACATTTGACATTTCAGAACCTACCGAACTTACAGCCTCTGTTACAGACGTACAAAATGAATCTTGTGCTGTAGGAAATGATGGATCTATAACTCTAGAAGTGAATGGAGGAACTCCAAGTTATACTTATGACTGGGGACCTTTAGGCCAAACAGATTCTATAGCAATAAACCTTTCAGCAGGACTCTACATAGTGACTGTCACTGATGATAACAATTGTGAAGTTGTACTAAATCAAGATATCATAGCTCCAACTCCTCCTACTATCAATTCTATGCCTGACTTCGCATTAGCATGTAATGGGGACAGTGATGGAACCCTTACTGTAGATGCAGTTGGCTCTGTGAATCCAATCAGCCTATATAATTGGTCCACTGGTAATTCCGGAATCAGCTTAACAACTGAAACTAACCTTTCTGCAGGCGTGTATTACGTTACCATTGAAGACGCAATCGGCTGTGTTGCTATTGATAGTGCAGAAGTTACTGAACCTGACGCAATAGAAATAGCAAACTTTGTGTCGAATAGTCCACTTTGCCCCGGGGAGGACAATGGTTCTATTCAAGTACAAATCACTGGAGGTTCTGGCTTCTATGACATCGTCTGGTCCAATGGAAACACAGACGCAGTAAACATTGGGCTTGCAGCAGGTGATTACTCAGTAACCATTACAGATCAAATCAATAATTGTCCTTCAGTTACAGGAACGGCAACTATAGTTGATCCCGCAGGAATAAATGCACTGATTTTTGATATTGCACCAGTAAGTTGCGCAGGTGCCATTGGCATTGACTGCGATGGATCTGCTTCCGCATCGGCTGAATACACAGACGGTACAGTGGGTTCTTTTACTTTCAACTGGTTACCTTCTGGTGAAATAACTTCTAACGCAATAACTAGCTCAGCCAATTTCCTTTGTGCGGGTATGGATTCTTTGATCGTCTCTGATGGATTCTGTAAAGACACCTTCTTTTTTGAAGTTGGCGCTCCGGAACCCTTAGCATCAGATATCGCGATAATTGATGCTACCTGCCTAGGACTTGATGACGGTACGGCTACTGCTCAAGGTTTAGGAGGAACAAGTCCTTACACCTACCTTTGGGAAGGGAATATAGCAGGACCTACCCTTAACGGTCTTTCGGCTGGTTCATACCAAGTCACCATTGAAGATGATAAAGGTTGTACGATAACAAGTGTTGCTTTTGTAGATGAGCCAGCTTTTCCACTAGACGGTTCAGTTGATCTAAATGCGAGCTCGCCGGAGGTTAGTTGCTTTGGTGAAGCAGATGCTTTTGTATCAGTTATTGCCACTGGGGGTAATGTATCTCAGGGTAATCTTCAATATATTTGGGGGCCAGGAGTCAGTGCAAGTATATCCTCATCCAGCGCTTTTGGGTTAAGCTCGGGTACTTATGCCGTAACTGTAGTCGACAACCAAGGTTGTCAATTCCCTCTTACTTTCGATATCGGAAGTCCGGATCCTATCACTTTTAATATTCCTGAA
Source organism: Saprospiraceae bacterium (assembly GCA_029252685.1). Taxonomy (GTDB): domain Bacteria; phylum Bacteroidota; class Bacteroidia; order Chitinophagales; family Saprospiraceae; genus AM-2324. Next base: position 36,060 of record JAQXAY010000096.1, read on the forward strand.
ATAGATGATATCCTTTGCCCTGGTGGAACAACTACTGTTACTGTTGATTCAGCTGTAGGTGGTAATGGTCTATCCAGCCTATTCTACACATTTGCTATAGATGGTGGAGCTCCACAAACGCTTGGAACATCGATTGAGGTATTCCCAGGTCAGCATATAGTGACTGTTACTGATATTTCAGACGATGCCTGTTCCTCAGATACAATATTCAGTATTGCAGGACTAACAGAGTCTGTGTTGAACTATCCAAACCCAATTGAAATTGAGCTTGGAGCAAGTCAGCAAGTATTGCCTAGCATAGCTGCATTCAATAATCCATTGGACCCAGATTCAATCTTCTGGACACCAAATGATTTCCTAACGTTTTCAGATGATCTTTTAGAGCCTATTGTAACACCATTAGAATCTATGGAATATCTAATAGAAGCATATGATATCAATGGTTGCTATATCTCTGCAGAGTTAATTATTGAAGTTGATAAGAACAGAAACATTTACATTCCAAATATATTCACTCCAAATGGTGATGGATTCAACTCAATCTTCCAGCCAATCGCAGGAGTAGGAGTTCGAAAAATGAATTACTTTAGAGTGTATGATCGTTGGGGCGCTATGCTTCACGAACGTCTAGAAGTAAACGGTAATGACCTAAGTTTCGAAAACCCAGCTGTAGCTTGGGATGGCAAATTCAAAGGTAAAGAAGTGAGCCAAGGGGTTTACATATACCTTGCTGAAATAGAGTTCTTGGACGGAAGAGTCCTACTCTATAGAGGAGATGTCACCTTAGTTAAATAAAAAAAAGCCTGCAAGATGAATCTTGCAGGCTTTTTTTATTTCAACATCAAGAACTAATTCATAAGCGCAACAGTTCCTAAAGTTTTTTCCTCAACTCCGCCACAATTATAAATTACTTGATAGTAATAATTATCAACAGATGCTACTTTTCCCATAATTGTTCCATCCCATCTTTCAAATGGATCATTTGTTGTGAAGACAATATTGTTCAATCTATCTACCACAGAAAATGAAACAAAATCGGTCATAGCGAATGGATTATCAATACCAAAACTATCATTTAAACCATCCCCATTTGGTGTAAAAGCATTTGCTAGATACGAAATACAATCAAGTGTTGTAGGATCAATTACATTGACTCTGAAGGTATCAGATGCAATACAACCAAAGTTATCAAAGAAATTCAATGTATAGGTTGTAGTCTCAGTTGGAGATAGAAAAGTAGAAGGGTCGTTGACATCCTGAACACCTGTTGGTGGTTCCCAAAGAAATGAATTTGCGCAGGAGCCTGTGCTAAAAGAAGCTATACTATTACCCAAATACAGAATTGTGTCCTTTCCAACAGATAGATCTACAAATCCGTTACCAATTTTATCCGGGAATAAATACAACTCCTCAACCTGAGCAGTCACCAATGCTCTATCATAAAGTCTAAATTCATCCATAATTCCCTCAAAATTGCTAGCAGTAACTGTACATGTACTAAAACCAAGCTCAAGATTTATATTGTCCTTAGTAATATCAATTCGATTGGGCTTTAGAATTTTTTCTTTCAAAACTCCGTCAAGATACAAGAGTAATTCTGTTCCATCACGAACCAAACAGACATGATGCCAACAATTGGTTTCGTCTAAATCAACATCAAAATTTGCATTCAAATTTTCATCTTCACTGACAAGTACGTTTATACTCTTAGAATTAGGAATATATCGTATTGAAAAGGCATTTTCCAAGTCACAAAGATCTCTCTTCGATACTAAGGTCTGTACACCAAATACATTTTGTTCTATAGGCTTAAAGAAGAAGCTCATCGTAAAATCCTCTGTTCCAAACACATCTGTAGCTTCACCTTGAATAACAGCTTTATTGTCAAGGCCGTTAAATCGAAGCCCATTTCCTTCAACCCCACAATCAAGCTGATTACCGAAGATAACTGCATCATTACTATTGTTTCCTGTTACATCAGGAATCTCATCGTCTTCTATAGTCTCAAAATCATAATGAACGATTAAATCAATCGTTGTTTGAGCAAATAAATTATTTAGTCCTACAAAAAGCAGGATCAATAGGGGAAATTTTCTCATTTCAAAATCTTTATTTTTATTCAAGTTGAGAACGAAACAAATGGCCCTTTATTTTAGCCAAACATATTACCTAAACCACCTAATCCTGAAGGTAAAATATCCTTTAGCATTTTTTTATTCTCCGATTCCTCGACTTCAGCAACCTTATTCTGAACATTATTAAATGCTACTAGAAGAATATCTTCTAACTCTTCAGAATCAGTAGTATCTACCTTATTGAGATCCAAAGAGATATCAAGTATCTCTCTCAGTCCATTAAATTTAATCTTTACAGCTCCATCACCAGCTTGTTCTGTCATCTCAAGAGCAGCAAGTGTTGCCTGCATTTGCTCCTTCTTCTCCTCCATGTTTCCCATCAAGTCTCCAAACATAATTCAATTGTTGGTTAAAAATATATTAGCAAATATATGTAATTCTGACGCTTTAAAATTGAAGTGCCCGCATATTATGGTCTAATTATGCAGGCAATACAAAGGTTTATTCTTTAAACTCTAAAACTTGTAGCAAGAACTTCCTGAGGCATTGATCCTGTAAACCAAGTTTATTCCTGCGAAAACATACCAATCATTATCTGTAGGTAACCCATTAATACTGATACCATCGAAATAGTCAGATAAGACATAACGTAGGCCAGCTTGTAGATCTATCCTAAAGTCTTCAGAATCATTAAAGAAGAATTTTAAACCTGCTCCTCCTGGCAAAGATATAAACGCAGTCTCATCATTTGGTTCCGGGAACGGCTCAACGACATAATTCGCATTCGGCTCAGATAATTCAATATTAGAATTAAAAATAGTGTAAGCTACTCCACCAAACAAGTAAGGAACTACAGCCTGTCTTCTAAATACAACACCTTTCCTAAGCTTAGCAGGTTGAAATAAATTGATTTCAAGCGTCATCGCCATTTCAGTAAGATCTCCTTCAAAACTAAAGTTTCGGATAGAATACGTTTTATTATATTTATCATTTCCTGACAACTTTGATCTGAGCACATGTGTCTCCAAATTAACATATGGATGCAAAATCAGACGACCAAATACACCAAAGCCAACTTTTGTCTCTTCTAGATTTGTAAAATCTTCTGTCAGCTCGCCAAAATAATTACTTCCACCAGCCATTATTCCGATCTCCATATCTACTTGTGAAA
>JAQXAY010000101.1 GCA_029252685.1 Saprospiraceae bacterium
AAAGCCTTGAATGAATACAATCTACGATAAGAAGAGGGTCCAATATAATCTCCAGAATTCACAATAGGTGATCCTTGTTTTATGACCCCCTTAGCGACTAGAATCGCATCTAATTCTGCTTGTAGGAATTTCTGTGTAAGCGAATCAGAATAATATATATTGGTCTTAATAAAGTCCGGTATAAGCGGTAGTAAAAAATCAGAGTCAACTAATTCAGAATACTTTAGTGTATCGATCAAAAGTACTTTATAAGCATCTTCTGTCTTGAAGTCAGTTGCTAATTTTTGGCTAGCACTTATGTCCTTTACAAGATTGAATACACGCCTATCATTTTGGATTGAATCCTCGATAACACCTGCATTATAAATCTTATCTAGTAACTCTATGGAATAACTTTCATAGAGTTTTGAGTTCTTTTTTAAATGTGGAAAAAGACTACTAGTTCCTAATTGCTCGAGGCGTAAATTAAACTCTACCTTGAAAGCACTAATTGCAGAGTCTTTTACAACTGTATTATACAAAAAGTAAGGGGTGAATCCCGAGACTAGGGCACTACGTTCTTCTTCTAATTCCTCTTTAAACTTGAGCAATGGAATGTCCTGCTGTGCAACCAGGTCGTCGTATTGCCAATATTGGTCTTGTGCAAATTGATAGTCAAAAACTCTTTGTTTAGGACACAACAATGCAATTATAAAGATACTGCTCAAGATCAGGCTGAACTTGAACAGATTGGACCATTTAACTTGATTTAATTGTTCTTTTATTCCCATTCAGAATGTAAAATATGCTTTAAACCAAGATAAAGGAAAAATAGATTACTTTATGGATTAATCCCAAATTGATGCCCCTAATTTAGATTATCTAAGACCTTTCCATTCTTTTTCATCAATATTTAGCTTGTGAGCATAATATCTAGACAGAGTGAAGAAATAATCCGAAAGCCTATTTAGGTACATGATTAACAATGGATTGCAAGTCTCCGTATCATTCAATGCAACAACCAATCGTTCTGCCCTTCTGCATACAGTTCTACAAATATGGGCAGAAGAAATAAGCAGGTGTCCAGAGGGAAGAATAAAATTCTTCAAGGGCTTTATTAGCTCATCGTAAGCGTCGATTTCAGTTTCAAGTTTATTTATATGCTTTTCCTCGATATTAGGAACCACTAATTCTTTAGCAGGATCAGAGGCAAGCACACTACCAAGATTAAAGAGCTCATTCTGAACGAACTCAAGATGTGGCACAGAACAATCATGTTGCTCTGATAAATCTACAAGATAGCCAAGATGTGCATTCAGTTCATCTACCGTCCCATAGGCTTCTATCCTAAGATGATGTTTAGGTATTCGAGCCCCTCCAAATAAACCGGTCTTACCAGAATCACCAGTTTTAGTATATATTTTAAATGCCATTATATTAGTTTATGTTGTACCGATGATTAACATCTAGTGAGTCAACAATGTTTTCATTTTTCTCATCTGACTCTACCAGACCATCTCTCAATCTAATGATACGATGAGCATGCTGAGCGATATCTGGTTCATGAGTTACTAGGATAACCGTATTTCCCATTTTGTGAATTCGTTCGAATATACTCATTATTTCAATCGACGTTTTTGTATCAAGGTTTCCAGTAGGTTCATCCGCCAAAATAATTGAAGGATTATTTACCAGAGCTCTAGCAATAGCTACCCGCTGCCTTTGCCCTCCTGACAATTCATTAGGCTTGTGCGTAAGTCTATCTCCCAATCCAACCATTCCAAGCGCATGCTCCGCTTTTTCATTTCTAATCTTTCGAGAATCCCCTGAATACACCAAAGGTAAAGCGACATTATCTAAAGCAGAAAGACGTGGAAGTAAATTAAAAGTTTGAAAGACAAACCCAATTTCTTTATTCCGAACTTCGGCAAGATCAGAATCAGCCATTTGAGACACATCATTGTTGTTTAAGGAATATGCTCCACTTGTAGGAGTGTCCAAGCAACCAAGAAGATTCATCAAGGTTGACTTTCCAGAACCTGAAGGGCCCATTAAAGCGACAAATTCGTTTTTATCAATATCTAAGGAAACTGTCTTTAATGCTTCCACTCTCTCGGTACCCATTTGATAGATCTTACTAAGATCTTTTATTTCAATTAATGCTGACATTCATTATTAGTTTTGCTCCTGCCAAGATAATAATTGATATGTTCTAGAATTAAATATTTAGATAAATCACTTAATTTCTCTGCTTAACTTTTTAGAATATCAAATATAATCTAAATTTGTAGCTGTATACGATAACTAAAAATACTGGGCGTCTTATGAGCGACATTAAAAACCAAACAAATTTCAATCACATTGCCATTGCTGGGAATATAGGTGCAGGGAAGACTTCACTCTCTAGTAAACTCGCACAATTCTTTAAGTGGGACGTGCACTTTGAATCTACAGATGACAACCCATACCTAAGTGATTTCTACCACGATATGCATAGATGGTCTTTCAACCTTCAAGTTTACTTCTTACACAGTAGATATAGTCAAATCCTAGATATCCAGAAAGGTGATAAAACTGTTATTCAAGACCGAACAATTTTTGAAGACGCAAATATCTTTGCCCCTAACCTATATGAAATGGGGCTAATGGATGGACGTGATTTTGAAAATTACCTAAATCTGTTCAAGACCATGTCTCAGCAAGTAAAAGCTCCAGACTTACTAATATATCTGCGTGCATCTACTTCTACCCTCGTCAAACATATTCAAACTCGTGGAAGAGATTATGAAGGAACGATGAGTATCGACTACCTCAAGAGCTTAAATGAACGCTATGAAGAGTGGATCAAAAACTACAAGGAAGGTAATTTGTTAGTAATTGAGGTAGACAATTTAGATTTCGTCAACTCACCTGAAGATTTAGGCTATATTACGAATCGAGTTCAACGTGAACTTCACGGATTATTTTAACCAATGGAGATATATACAGACATCTTGGCATCTTGCCGAGAATCAAATGCTAAACTTGTAGCAGTATCAAAGACCAAACCAGCAGAGCAAATCAAGGCACTATATGATAAGGGTCAACGTGTTTTTGGGGAAAACAAAGTGCAAGAACTTGTTGAAAAACAGGCTCTGCTCCCCAATGATATAAACTGGCACCTTATTGGCCATCTCCAATCAAACAAGGTAAAATACATAGCCTCATTTGTTGACCTAATACATGCTGTAGATAGCATCAAACTTCTTAAGGAAATCAATAAGCAGGCAAAGAAATACGATCGAACAATTGATGTCCTATTGCAAATTAAAATAGCTGAAGAAGACAGTAAATTCGGTATTGATCCAAAAGAATTAAATACTTTTCTAGACGAGATCCAGCAGCTTTCTCTTGATAATATCCGAATCAAAGGTCTTATGGGAATGGCTACATTCACAGATGATCAAGCGCAAGTAGAGACTGAGTTCAAACTTCTAAAGAGATTATTTGACCAACTTAAGAATACGGACCTAATTGATATGGACGCCTTTACAGAAATATCAATGGGAATGTCAGGAGATTATAAACTAGCATTAGAGACGGGAAGCACTATGATTAGAATCGGAAGTCTATTATTTGGTAGCAGAGATTATCCTAAATAAACTAGTCTTCAGGCTCAGTCCTCTCCTTACTCAACTCAATACTATCTTCTAAAGACTCTACACGCTCTATTAGTTTAGAATAAAAATCTTCAAGATTAGATTCCCTGATCATTAGATCCATGAACGAATCTATCTGAGTACTATCCAAGTTATGTTTCGACAAAACCTCTTTGTAGTGATAGTTATGCATTGAGTCTTTTTCAAAACCAAAATATTTTGAACTTGCAGCCTTTGCTACATATATATCTTCCATTACCTCCAACCAAAATGATTCTTCCGCAGCAGAAAGTTTATGCTTTTTGATGCAAGCACTAAAAAGAAGAATTAAAAGAAAAAGACTGAAGAAATACCATTTACTTTTTAGCACCCTTGAACATTTTTGGAAATATAAAATATTCAATACTCCCTTTGCGAGCACTCCATTGCTCCCAAGAATCAATATTGCTAACAATTTTCACTAAACCACAGGTTGGAACATTAGGAATCTTTTGACCCTCAAATTGATTTGCTATAGCTGTAAAAGAAGGATTGTGCCCAAATAAAGCAACAGATTCAAATGCAGCAGGTAGCGAACGTATTACGTCATGCACATCTCTACTCATGGAACAATATAAATTTGCTGAATGCAAAACACGATCTGTACCTAAAAAACCGAATTCCTCTGCAAAAAAGTTGGCTGTAGAATTCGCTCGGACAGCCGTACTAGTGACTATTGCATCAATATCTCCTTCTCTTTCTTTGAAAACAGAAGCCATCATCGGTCCATCTGATAAACCCCTTTTGTTGAGTGGTCTGTCATGATCACGTAAATCTGCATCTTCCCAACTAGATTTAGCATGCCGAACCAGATAAATTGTTTTCATATTCAGAAGCGATTTATTAGCTTATATAGTTTTCGTGTGCTAGTTCAACAAGTGCCTAGCTCAGCAAATGTACTATTTAAATAATAAGTTTGCAGGAAATATCAAGCTAATTTTAAAAAGCCTTGAATAATGATTTAAACCTTGTTATTTTTAGAGTTTATCAAACTTCCAGATAATAATTCATGACAATTCCAATTAATAACATAGAACACTATTTCGACGAGAACCTAGTTCTTATTGCAGAAAATATATTGGAAAACAAACAGGTTCATGCACTTGCTAAGCATGAACAGGGAGTTTGGACAGCTGATGTACAAGGTTTTGAAGTTGAGGTTCAAATTAAATCTTCAAAGATTATTGCATATACCTGCGAATGTCCAAAAGGCAATGAAAGCTGTTCGCATGTCGTAGCGACTATAATGCTCATAAGGAGAAAAATCATTCAAAAAAACCTGGAGCAGCAAGAAAAAAAAGAACGCTCATTCATACCAAACAAATTAAATATAACTGCAATTCTTAAGCAAATTCCAGATGACAACGTTCGTGAGTTCGTGCGGAATTATGCCAGAACAGATAAAAAATTTTCAACAGCACTAAAAGCTGCATTCATTCATAAAGTTGATGTAGCAGATGACAACAAATACTACACTTATTTAAGATCAATCCTTCCCGCTAAAGAATACAAAAACCCAAGCTTCAATAGTGGAAGGAAATTACTAAATGCATATACTACTCTATTAGATGGGTCAGAAGAATGTTTTGTACTTGGAGAGTTCCTTGAAGTATGGCTTTGTGTATCCTCTATTTTAAGTTTTCACTACCCATTGAGCGATAAGTCAAATATCCAAAAGCACAACTTTGAACCTCTAATACTAAAAACGATTCAAATGCTTTCGAAAGCCTATCTGAATACGAATGCATTAGAACTTAAAGAGAAAATAGAGTTATTTACAATTGAAGAAATACACAAAGTTCACTATCGACTTGACAGTAGCGCTTTTATGTATTGGCTTAAATTATTGTATAAATTCAACAAGCCTGATACAGCCCGAATTTCAACGCTTTGCCATAAAATACTTTCAAATGGAAGCATTGACCTTCAGAAAAAAGCAGCAATCTTTGCCTTATATATTGGTCTTATAAAAAAATGGAAGCAACTCAAGGACTTAAAACAGTGGTTAAAGTCTACCTATCTCCCACCTGCTCTCTTGCTCAAGGCAGCTGAAAACTTATATCTGCAAGGCAATGGGAATGATGCAAAATGGTTATTAAAAAACATTAGTACAAAAACGTTGACAACCGAAGAATCTTTGCTTCTAAAACAAGGCTTGTTTGAAACAGAGATCCAGTCCGATCAATATGAGGCAGCAATTAAAATTGGCTTAGAATGCTTCAGGATTAAACCAGAAAAATTATATTTCACACGTCTTTTCCAAACTCAATCAAGCGCTCAAAAAGAAGAGATCAAATCCCTGTTCATCAAAGAATTAGAAAATATTAGCGATAAGAATATTAAGGCTAGAATCCAATGTCAACTTTCAATAGCTGATGCTGACATCAATGAATTGATTGCTACACTCGAAAAATCAAAAGACCTAAACCTTTATCTTGAGTTTTTAGAAGATATAAGTCTCGATTACCAATCAAAACATAAAAAGCTAATTCAAATACTTTTAAAGGAGTACTTAAAAGAGCATTTCGGAGAAAAACCTGCCATAAAAATAAGAGGCCTATTAAAAGAATATAACAAAATAGGAAACAACGAATTACGCAGCGTAACTGAAAACTACATCCAGAAAAATTATGCTTCAAGAAAGACGCTTATCGATGAAATTTTATATTATTGAGTTAAAATCCAGATAAATGAAGATCGCTTTTTGGCAGATAGGAAAAACAAAAGAAAATTATCTAAAATCAGGAGAGGAACAATATGAAAATCGCCTAAAGCATTATCTAAGTTTTGAATCTAAAGTTTTTCCTGACATAAAGAATGCGGGCAAACTAAAACCTATTGATCTAAAGAAAGCAGAAGCTAAGATGATACTTGGCCAAATTCAAAACTCAGACCATCTAATCTTATTAGATGAAAATGGAAGAACCTATACGTCCTCAGAATTTGCATCTTTTAATGAAAAGCTTTTTCATTCAGGCTCAAAAAGGATAATATATCTTGTTGGAGGTGCCTTTGGCTTTGACCAAAGTTTGTATGATCGTGCTGATCGAAAAGTAGCGCTATCAAAAATGACCTTTACACACCAAATGGTTCGACTGTTTTTTTTAGAGCAACTCTATAGAGCTATGACTATTCTTAAAAATGAACAATACCACAATACTTAAATATGGATACTAATTTCATTATCATAATTTTCACTGTCGCCGTATCAATCTACGTAATCTACAATCCTGAATACAAGTCTCGATTACTGCACTATCCTTATA
>JAQXAY010000128.1 GCA_029252685.1 Saprospiraceae bacterium
ATGCTGGGCTAAGTTGGAATCAGATTAGCCTTCCTCAGTCAAACTCAACAATGTATATAGCCCTGAATGAGCAGCATGAGTTGTTTTTGGCATTAAATGTGGGTTCAAACAACCAGAATAAGGTCTTCAAATCAGATGATCTTGGTATGAGTTGGGCTAACATCAGTAGCACGGCTCTTAATGGCGAGCGAATAGAGAATCTTGTAGTACAGGAAGGTACCGATGGAGGTGTGTTTTTGAGTTCATTGAATAAGATATGGTATAGAAACAATATCACTAATGATTGGCAAGATATAACAGGGAACCTTCCAGTTCACACACGAATTATCCGCATACTTCCTTTTTATCGGGATTCAAAGGTACGTGTAGCATCCAATCGAGGAATTTGGGAACTTGATTTTATAGATTCTTCAGTGCCTCAGGCTCAGCCTATGGTTTCTCATAAAGAGGTGCTTTGTGATCGAGAGATCGTACAGTTCGAGGATTATTCGATATTAGATCATGCTGCTGCAAGTTGGGCCTGGAGTTTTCCTGGTGCAGCTACGGTATCCTCTACTTCTGTCAGAAACCCTGAAGTGACTTATGATGAGCAAGGTGTTTATGACGTAAGTCTAACTGTTACTACTCCAAGTGGAGAGAGTACAAAGACGATCAATCAGATGGTGGAGGTAAGTGCAAGTTATTGTAGCCCGGAAGAACCACCTTTGATGGCGGCTGACTTTACTGAGAGTGGGGATTATTTGGTGAATTCTAGTGTGAATGAGCTTGGTGTTGAAGCATTCACCTTTTCTGCTTGGATAAAGCCTAATGGTATCCAAGCTGATTATTCGGGTATTTTTAGTTTGAGTTCGGGGGATGGTGTGGAAAAAAATGTTCTGAATTTCCGAGAAGGAAATAATACACTTGGTTTTCACTGGAATGGTGGTCATTGGGGTTGGGATAGTAATTTAATTGTTCCTGCGGATCAATGGTCTTTTGTTGCTATTACCGTTACCTCGAATGAAGTGACTTTGTATGTAAACGAGCAAGAGGTATCTAAAAGTGTAGATGCACAGGCATTTGATTTGACTTCAATTCTTTTAGGTACATATTATTATTGGAGTTCTAGGAATTATATTGGTCTGATGGAGGAGGCGACTTTCTGGAAAAGAGCACTTACAAGGGAGGAATTGCGCTTATCTAGACATCTTACTAAGTCAGAAATGAGTGATCCGGATTTACTTTGTTATTACCAGTTTAATCACAATGCTAATGGTGTGGTTTTTGATAAGAAGTCGAGCTATGATTTGAGTGTGAACGGGAATTCAAATCTTGTGTCTTCAGATGCTCCTGTAGGCCCTGGAGTAAGTGAATTAATCAATGTGAATAATATTGGTGAATATATTTCTATTGCCACGGGGATTGATATGGTCTTTCCAATCGGAAGTCCGATTCCTAATGGTGATGTGGTGCTTAATCGAATCGATATATTGCCGAGCACTCAACCAAGTAATTTTAGTTTAGCTGATCGATATTGGGTGGTTAATAATTATGGTTTTAATCAAGGCCTATTTACACTAGAGGCTCTGACATTCAATGATGTTCCTGCAAGCTCAAACTTTCAAGATTATAGCTTGTATAGCAGAGATGCAAATTCAGGTGCTGAGATAAGTTGGTTTCAACAAGGGCAAGCTTCTTCTGAGTCTAGCGTTGGAAGCGTTTTGTTTAATACAACGCCAGCTCCGATATTCTTTACTGCACAATATTTTGTTGGTACAGATGAACTGACCAATGTTAATACGCGAAAGGAGATGTCTCTGCAGTTGTATCCAAATCCTTTAAAAGGGAATAGGTTATACCTTAAAGGGCTTAAAGAAGCTTCTAGGTTTACCTTATTTAATTTAAATGGGAAAGTAGTAGTTCAGCAATATGTTGAGGCTGACCAGCAAGGTATAAATATTGGTGATTTGCCCGCAGGGAATTACTTTTATTCCATGGAAGGCACAAGCCATTTTTTCCGAGGAAAATTAAACATACAGTAAGTTGATTAAAAAGGACGTTTGATGATTCAAGCGTCCTTTTTAATTATTGGTAGTTCCTCAGTTACAATTTGGGGCATATTCTCCCTGAGTAGTCCTAAAGTAACGGTCCTCGTCTAGGTATAATTTATTTTCTGAATATTCCAGTGAGTAGGTATATTGCTCTCCGTTTTGGAAGTTGAGAATAAGAACCGGCTCACCGGTACTCCCTATAGATACTTTCCATCTACCGTCGCCGCTATCGCCATCACCTCCATATGCAGAGACTCCGTCACCGCTGAAGCTTGTACTTGAATTGCTGTTGAAGTTGAAATATCCTGCAGCACAGAGGTCTATTTTTGTTTTTGAGCTATAGCCTGCTGAAATATCACCATCTGAGTAGCCGGATGAATAGTGTGAGTCCATATAGGTGAGTCGAACATCAGAAAGGTATTCTTTCCATTCATCTAATGCTTTACTGCGGTCTATTTTTTTTAGGCTTAATGACTGGTAGATTTCTTTGCAAACTTGCTCGTGTTCTGTGCTGTAGAGTGTATTCAAGGTGACTGCCATGATTGTTATACCTGGACTATCATAGGGATTTGCAACACCAAGAATATAGGCTTTTGCTGCTTGGTATTCGAGAGTGCCTGTAAATGTTGCTCCAACAGCATTGTCGGATAAAGATGTAAGTGGGCTACTTAATTTTAAGGCTGTTCCATTTGCTTCAATGATACCTTTTTGGGCTTCTAGCTTTAGTTCTTCAATGGAATAGGCATGGGTGGTAATTAAAACTAAACCGGGTATTATATCCGAACCAAGCATCAAAGATCCGTCGCCTTCTTGACCTTTCCATCCCTCCGGGATTTTAAAGGATATGCCTAGTTTTTCATAATCTATCAATCCGGTCAACTGTGCATTTGCAACATATGAAAAACCTAGAAAAGAAATAAATAGAATGATTCGCTTAAGCATTTATATTTGATTTTGTTCAGACAATTTGATGGTTTGAAAGAGTCTTAGGGCTATTATAAGATACGAATATATCTTTCAATGTGATTTTGAAACAGTTGTGCATTGTTTTTTTATTGGCTTTATTTAAATCTTTAGGGATGAAATTAATTTTTAAAAAAGACCAACGTTTCATAAAAGTTCTACGTCTTTTAGTTGAACTCAAAATATAAATATGAACGTCAGGAATCTATTTGTTTTATTTGTTATCATCATTTTGAGTAGCTGTAAAAGTGAGCCGATTGATCTTCCTTGTCCTCCTGGGGTGGAGAAAGAAGATTGTATTTGTATGGCTGTCTATGAGCCAGTTTGTGGCTGTGATCAAGTAACATATTCGAATTCATGTGTTGCAGCTTGTCACGATATTGACATTGCCCACGAAGGAGTTTGTGAATAGTATTTGTATAAGAAAACGGTTTTATTTTAATAGCAGCCTGAAGAAAGTGTTTGGAAATAACTTTTCTTCGGGTTGTTTTCGTTTAGATCGGTATAGTCTAAAAAATACTAAGCTCTGTCGATAAAAAATAGGGTATATATAAAAGGATGTGATATTTGAATATCTTAGATTAGATACTCTGAGATAGTGGATACCTTTGGTTTCTAGCACCAAATAAATATACACAAACAGAAAAAATGAAGATTATTAGTTTTTTAATGCTCCTTGTAGTGAGTACCTCATCCTTTGCTCAGGCCTCCAGAATAGTTGAAAAGAAAAAAATTAATTGGAAGGATTATAATGGTCTATATGAAAATTATGAAGCGGGTGAATTTTCAGAAAAATTCCATTTTCTAGAGCACGTAGATATGTATGAAATTACTTATTTAAGTGATGGTTTAAAAATTCAGGCATTTGCAGCAATTCCAAATAAAGGAGAAACGCATCCAGTTATTGTTTATAACCGTGGTGGGAATCGTGATTTTGGTGCATTGCAATTGTTTCGGGGAAGGTATAAGCTACCTGTAGCTTTTATATTTTCTCAGATGGCAAGTGAAGGTTATGTGGTCATTGGATGTAATTACAGAGGCTCTGGCTCAAGTGAGGGTGAAGATGAATTCGGCGGTGGCGATGTGAATGACGTGTTGAACCTTATTGAAGTGCTTGATGAAATTCCAGAGGCAGATACAGATAATATTGGGATGTATGGATGGAGTCGTGGGTCAATGATGACTTATTTGGCTATGTCAAAATCAGATAAAATAAAGGCAGCTGTTACAGGTGCAGGTCAGTCTGATCTTACCAGTATTGATCGGGCAAAAATGGAAACAGGGGTTTATGCTGAGTTGATTCCAAATTATTGGGAGAATAAAGAGGAGGAATTGAAGAAGCGATCTGCTATTTATTTTGCTGATAAATTTAAAAAAGATGTCCCACTGTTGATGCTTCATGGTAATGCTGATTGGAGAGTTAAGTCTTCTAATTCATTAAAGTTAGCTATGGAATTAGATGAACTAAGAATTCCCTACAGATTAAAGATCTATGAAGGTGGATCACATAATTTGAGGGCATTTCGAGCGGATGTAGATAAGGAAGCTTTGGACTGGTTTGCTAAGTATTTAAAGGCAGATCGTAGTATTCCGAAAATGGAATATCAGGGTAACTAAATTCTGATTTTTAATTTCAGGAAATTGTAAAGG
>JAQXAY010000164.1 GCA_029252685.1 Saprospiraceae bacterium
GATGGCTTCAATAAGCTTACTTTTCAAGCCCGCATTATTTTCACAATATGCCTCTATAGTTGTGGTCTTATCTATGCTAAAGGTTTTATCATACTTTATAAATTCTGTATCGATACCTTTTCTTTTGAAATAAATAGAGGCATCAGTTGCCGAATTGATAGAAACCATAGTGTTATCCTGGAAAGCTCTTCCTCCTGCAGCAAAAGCGGGAGAGGGCAAGATTTTAAAATCGCTAATAGTTGACTCAAGTGGAATCAAAGCAGATGCTTTTTCTAAAGACAAGGGCTTAGGTCCCATATAGAACTCCAAAGCACCTCCTTCCTCTAATGTACTATGCTCGATAAAGAGTTTATTATGCGTTTCACCATTCCAGACAACTCGCTGGACGTATTTATTAGAGGGACTATTGTCATGTGCTATAATTTCTAATTCAATTGAATCTCTTAAAGTTATTGTTGCCCGATCAACCAAAGGAGCTCCTAAGTCATAAGCAGCAGATCCTGGTGCAAGAGGATAAATCCCCATAGAACTCATGATATACCAAGCAGACATTTGACCACAATCTTCATTTCCTGAAATCCCATCCGGCTCTGGCTTATACAATTCAGTTAGTATTTTTCGAATAATGCGTTGTCCTTCTGATGGATCACCTACGTAA
The DNA here is from genome assembly GCA_029252685.1 of Saprospiraceae bacterium. Taxonomy (GTDB): domain Bacteria; phylum Bacteroidota; class Bacteroidia; order Chitinophagales; family Saprospiraceae; genus AM-2324. The sequence continues at coordinate 659 of JAQXAY010000164.1, forward strand.
TTATATAAATATGCCATATGATGACTAGGTTCATTACCATGGGCATACTGACCTATGAGACCTGTGATATCAGCCTGATCTCTACCTGATGTCTGCGTACTAGTTGAAAATAAGGTATCCAATCTATTCTTTAATTCCTCTTTACCTCCAAACAAATCAATAAGCCCATTTACATCATGAGGCACATAAAGATGGTATTGCCAAGCATTTGCTTCTGTAAAGTGAAAATTAACCTCAAAAGGATCAAATGTTGGTAACCAGCGATTTTCCACTCTTGGAACCATGAATTTATTATCAGGATTGAACAAGTATTTATAATGCTGAGCTCTTTGAATATATTCCTCATAAATATCCATCTTTCCCATTTTGAAGGCCATTTGAGCAATACACCAATCATTATAGGCATATTCGAGTGTTTTAGATACAGATTCATGCTCGAGATGTGCAGGTATAAACCCTTGCTCAGCATATGCGACTTTCCCCAGCTCATCTAGTTTTGAAATATGTAGCATTGCCTCTAAAGCCAAGTCTGCATCAAAGTCGTCTTGCCCTTTAAGAAATGCATCTGCAATAACGGAAACGGTATGATAACCGATCATACATCCTGTATAATTTGCAGATAATTCCCAAACGGGTAACTTTCCACCATCTTTGTAGTGCGTCAACATACTCTTTATAAAGTCTTCATTTTCATCTGCATTTATAAGTGTATAAAGCGGATGTGCTGTTCGATAGGTGTCCCAAAGTGAAAAAATGGTATATTGATTATGGTCCTCCGTTTCATGGATTTCTAAATCAGTTCCGCGATACCTGCCATCTACATCGATAAATAAATTTGGTACAATAGAACTGTGGTATAGAGCTGTATAAAAATTAGTCCTCACTGCTTCACTACCTTCAACCTCAATGCGCCCGAGCTGCTGCTCCCACTTTTCCATTCCTAAAGATCGCACTTGTTCAAAGCTAAGTTCGGAAAGTTCTTCTTCAAAATTCATCTTAGCACCGGCCTCGTCAACGGCAGACATTGAAACTCGAATCTCAAGTTCTGATGGGTCATTTTTGAAGAAAACTGCGGCTCTTTTTCCTTTATTAATATAACTAATCTGCTTAATGGCTTCAGAGAATGTTATATAAAAATAAAAGTGTTGCTCCTGAGCCCATGCACTGGATATCCTTCTACCTTGTATAGTATGTTCATCTACTTGAAAGAACTCAGCATCAATTAATTCATCCCTATGCATCAAGTCTAGAGCAAGCCAGATAGACTCGCTGTTCAAGCTTTTATATTTGTGAATACCTCCTCTTTCGGTACTTACCAATTCCACTTGGATGTTTTCATCATCCAAAACCACTTGATAATAGCCTGGTTGCGCAAATTCATTTGATTTTGAAAAAGAGGATGCTAGTGTTTCCTTATCTAAAGAAACAGTGGAAGTGGAAGGCATTATTAAAAGGTCATTATAATCTCCAACACCCGTTCCTGATAAATGAGTATGGCTAAAACCATAAATTCTATCGTCTGAATTATGATAGCCAGAGCAACCATCCCAACCTTCCAAGCGAGTATCAGGACCTAATTGCATCATCCCAAAAGGTAAAGTAGCTGAAGGGTGCGTATGCCCATGCCCACCTGTGCCGATAAATACATCTACTGCATCAAAGGGTCTTTTTTCAGTTGGACTACAAGAAAAGATAAAACTTGAAAAAATTATTAGAAAGGATAGCTGTCGCATTTTTTTTCTTAAATTAATAAGCTGTAGGTATAAAAAAAAATTTGCTGGTGGAATTAAATCCTACCAGCAAACGAATTGCTCTCTCATAGACCTTTACGAAATTATAAAAGCAAAATGCTTTCCCCCTTAAATAATTTCAGATCTATATTGAGCGTACCCCAATCTCATTAAATCTTTAAAATATATGCTTGATAAAGCGTTTTTATTAGGTTGATATGGTCTATTTCTAAACCCTGACTCAAATATGATAACAATATTTTAGTTAGAGGTTAATCTTTCTGAAAACGACTTAAATCTCAAGATTTTTGGTTACAGATTTAAGATTTTAAAAAACAATCCAACAAAATCACTTTTTGCAATCTACCTTCTTTAGAAATTATTAATTAAATACTAATGTTTTGCCCGATCAATTTTATATTTGCAATCGATATTGTAAACCATGCAATCAACTACAATGATAAATATTACTCTGCCTGACGGTTCTATTAAACAATTTGAAAAAGGAAGTTCTGCTATGGACGTCGCTTTATCTATAAGTGAAGGTCTTGCTAGGAACGTACTTTCTGCTACAATAAATGGAGTTGTCTGCGATGCAAATCTTCCTATTGACGAAGATTCAAACTTAGTACTGCACACCTTCAAAGACAAAGAAGGCAAATCCACCTTTTGGCACTCTACCGCTCACTTAATGGCGGAGGCTTTAGAAGAATTATATCCTGGAGTGAAACTGGGAATAGGACCTTCGATAGCGAAAGGGTTTTATTATGATGTAGACTTTGGTGATCATAAACTGTCTTCAGATGACTTCCCGAAGATCGAGGAGAAAATGAAAGAATTAGCAAAGCAGAAAAACGAATACATCCGCAAGGAAGTTTCTAAAAAAGATGCCGTTGCTTATTTTAAAGAAAAGGGAGATGAATATAAGCTTGAACTCCTAGAGGGACTTGAAGATGGGAGCATCACCTTCTACGAGCAAGGTAACTTTGTAGACCTTTGTAAAGGTCCACATATACCACATACTGGGAAAATCAAAGCACTAAAGATCATGAGTCTTGCAGGTGCCTACTGGAAAGGGGATGAAACGAGAAATCAAATGACTCGTCTATATGGGGTTTCATTTCCGCAAAACAAAGAACTTAAAGAACATCTGCACCTTTTAGAAGAGGCCAAAAAGCGTGATCATAGAAAACTTGGTGCTGAGCTTGATTTATTCATGTTCTCTGAGCGTGTAGGTGGCGGTCTACCAATTTGGTTGCCAAAAGGAAATGCACTTCGAGAAAAGCTTATGAACTTCCTAAAGGAAGAACAAGAAAAACGTGGTTACCAAATGGTATCTACACCACACATTGGGAAAAAGGAATTGTACCAAACGTCGGGACATTACGAAAAGTATGGAGAGGATTCTTTCCAGCCAATCAATACTCCAAAGGATGGAGAAGAGTTCTTATTAAAACCAATGAACTGTCCGCATCACTGTGAAGTTTATGCACACAGACCTAAATCATATAAGGATCTTCCTTTAAAGATTGCAGAATTTGGAACGGTTTATAGATATGAGCAAAGCGGTGAATTACATGGTCTTTCAAGAGTTCGTGGTTTCACCCAAGATGATGCACATATTTTCTGTACAACCGCTCAGTTGAAAGATGAATTTTTAGATGTTCTAGATCTTACAAAAATAGTTCTTAACAAAATGGGATTTGAGAACTTTACAGCTCAAATTTCATTGAGAGATAAAGACAATCCTTCAAAGTACATCGGGTCTGATAAAAACTGGGAAGCTGCAGAAACTGCAATCATAGAAGCAACCCAAGAAGTAGGGATGCAAACAGTTACCGCATATGGAGAGGCTGCATTCTATGGTCCTAAGCTTGACTTTATGGTTAAAGATGCATTAGGAAGGTCATGGCAGCTTGGCACGATCCAAGTAGATTATAACCTACCAGAGCGATTTGAACTAGAGTATGTTGGTTCTGACAATGCTTCGCATAGACCAGTAATGATACACCGAGCACCTTTCGGATCCATGGAAAGATTCATTTCTATCCTTATAGAGCATACTGCTGGAAAATTCCCATTATGGCTTACCTCTGAGCAGTTTACAATACTTCCAATCAGTGATAAATATAACGCTTACGCTGAGGAGCTGAAAACGAAACTCGGAGCAGAGGATATAACTGGAATTATAGATGATAGAGCTGAAAAAATTGGAAGAAAGATTCGGGATGCAGAAACGAACAAAATTCCAATAATGCTTATAATAGGTGAAAAAGAAGCAGCCTCCAACACGATGTCTGTAAGAAGGCAAAGTCAAGGGGATGTTGGCAGCATGAATTTTGATGAATTCATTACTTACTTCAACAAAGAAGCCGAAAACTAAACCTGTAAATAAAAAAAGCCCTGATTTGTCAAGTCAGGGCTTTTTTTTGATCTGTTTTGCATTGATATAGACGTTCTTATTCCCTATATTAGAATATGAATTTTATGCTAGTATCCATTTTATCATTTCTCATTCAATTTTCATTGCCCCACAGCCCAAGTGATAACGGAGCAGGCATAACTATTTATCCAAATCCCGCCAGGGACCACTTCATGATTTCAAACACTGAAAACATGGAATCTATAGTTATTTACAACCTTATAGGTAAACCTATCAAAACGATCAAAGACTTCTCATCCAATCGATTTTACATTGATGACATGCAAGACGGTACTTATTTGGTCCAATTCAACTCCAAAACAACTAAAAATTTTCAAACAAGCCGATTAACTAAAAGAAATAGATAGATCTAATCTGTACTCTAGCTTACAAAAAGGTATTAAAATTCAAATACCACACATAACCTTTCTTAATTTATATATTTTTTTTTAATTTGTAATCTAGCATACATACTTAGCTAGCATACTAAAACTACACAAAAAAGTATATCCTAGTCAAGTTAAAATTTAGTTATAAGGACCAACAACTATTACATAAGTCCTTATTATTTAGTAATTTGCATTTTAGTCCCTCGTAACGGACAGGGTTAAAACTCTGCATCCAAAAAAAACTTGATTTTGAATTTTAAAGCTACCAAACTGGCAGGCATTTCGTTGCTTTTAGCCTTAACCACTATTTCTCATGTACATAGTCAAGATGTACACTTCTCTCAATTTGACAGAGCCAACCTATCAGTCAACCCTGCTTTAGTGGCAAGTGGAGAACAATCCATGCGTTATTCCATCCAAGTAAAAAACCAATGGAAAGAAGGTTTAGGACTTCCATATGCGACTAAACAAGCATCTTTTGAACAAAAAATAAATGCATGTAACAAAGATGCAAAGCATAAATTCAGTTACGGCTTCAACCTTATTAATGATAATGCCGGTGATTCCAGAATTAACTTAAACAAAGTAAGTACAGCGCTTGCATATACCTATCAATATGTTGAAGAGATAAGTTTTTCAATTGGTCTTACAGGTGCTTTCAATAACAGATCATTTGATATCTCTAATCTTACTTGGCCTGAATTTTGGAATGATCTCGGTTTTGTGGACTACAACTCGGAAACACAAGAAAATTTTTCAAATTATGCCATCAACTATGGTAGTATTGGTGCTGGCTTCAATTTTTACGGAAAGCAATCTAAGACATTCAATGATGATGGAACGGCATCAAGACAAGGTAGGTCTTCAATTAATTTTGGAGTTGGAGTCTTTAACATTAATAAACCTGAATTAAATTTCTACGACTCTAATAACAATATCTCTCCAATTGAATTGGGTGTTCGATATTCTATTTATATGATTCCAATCATAGAAGCTGGGGACAATTTGGATTTAAAATTCAAAGTATTTTCCCAATTCCAAAATACCTATTTTGAATCCGTGCTAAATGGCGGTTTTATTTATCACTTTAATCAGAACAACAAAGGAACACCATTCTCACTTGGATTTTCTATTGGAGCAAGAATATGGTCATTGGATAATGATCCTTCTTTAGTCACTAATGAAAAGAAAAAACCTGTTGATTCTTATATCCCTGAAATAACTGCATCGTTCAAAAACTGGGACTTTGGGTTTTCATTTGATATAACTAAATCAAACTTCGAATTACCCACGAACAGAAGAGGTGGTCCAGAATTCTTTCTACGTAAGAATATATTTAACTGCATACAGGTTCCTCCTTATAAACCCAATTGCAGGATTTTCTAAATTTGTTTAACCCAACAGTCTCCAAATAATCTATCAATGAAAAGAGGCATTATACTACTTGTAATACTTTATTGGTTAACTCCGAATTTTGCTTTTGCTCAATTTTCCGAAATTATGGCAAATGCAAAATCTGCATACGCTGATAAAAACTATTATGACGCAATTTTTTATTACGAATTAGCGGCTCAAGAATCAGATCCTGATTTGAAAAGCCTCTTTGAAACAGGAATGTCTCAATATCATACCAATCTCTATCTTCCAGCAGAACGTAATCTTAAGAATCTAATTAAAAAAGATACTACTTATAAATTCCCTCAAGCTTATTTCTACCTAGGTCAGGTGAATAAAAATCTTGTTAGCTATGGAGAGGCCATCGAGCATTTCCTTACTGCAGCAAAAGTTCTTGAAGATATAAATCCAACACTAGCAGAAAAAGCACTGACGCAGATTGGATATTGTGAATGGGCAATGGGCGCAGTGCAATCACCTCAAAAAGGTTTTTCTATAGAGCACTTAAATGGAGGCTTAAGTTCTGAATATGCTTTATATAGCCCTAGAGTTGTAAAGGATACCCTTTATTTTACCTCTTTCGAGACACCTGAAGTAAATAAAAAAAATACACTTAGGAGAGATCTTTTAAAGATTGAAAGAGGCTCAGAAGAATACACAGAAATTGTTCGCTCCCTAGATCTACCTAATCAAAGCCTTGCACACCTTACCATTAACGAGGCTAAGGACAAACTATATTTTTCGATCTGTGACTATATAAACACTCAAGACATTCAATGCAAAATATATACACGTTCGATCACAGAAGCGAATGAAATTGGTCCACTTGTTGAATTACCCGTAAACATTAATGCGGAGGGATCCACAAATAGTCAACCTATTCTTGGCTATGATACCTACCTAAAAAAAGAGGTCCTCTACTTTGTTTCTGACCGGGCAGGAGGTTTAGGTAAAACAGATATTTGGATGAGTGTCATTGAAAATGATAGTATTTATTCAGACCCTCAAAATCTAACTTTAATCAATACAGAAGAAGAAGAATCTAGCCCATTTTATGACAATGAAAACCAGCGCTTGTTCTTTAGTTCAAAAGGACACAAAACACTGGGCGGCTATGATATCTTAATTGCACTCAAAAAAGAAGACAAATGGAATACTCCTGTGAATCCAGGCTTACCCTTCAACAGTTCTGTTGATGATATCAGCTATTTCTATGATGAGAATGCTAACCTTATCTATTTTGCCTCAAATCGTGAGAAGGCAACTCCATATCCAGGAGAGGAGGGGCTATGCTGTCCAGATCTATTTAAAATTGATGTACTCCCTAGAAAACTTGACATACAAGTTTTCAAATGTAATGACATTCCAGAGGGAGGTACGGTGCATTTAAAATACAATACTGATTATAATCAAGGAGAAGAAATTGCTACTGCAAGTATTGATTCACTTGGTATGGTTTCCTTCAAAGGAATGATTCCGGGTAAATATTTCGCAGAATATGTTCTGAATAATGAAGTCCTCGACACCATCCATATTGATCATCAATTTGACGTAAATAAAGACTGGACACTTGATGCTAAAGACGATAAATTTATTGTTGACTTCAGTATTTTCAATGAATACAAAAATATAAGAAAAGATATTAATCTAGGAAATGTTAGTTTATACTCAGATAAGGAACTGGTGTTCTCCCAGGCATTAATCAATCAGAATGATTTCACAAAGTCACTAGAGCCAGGTGTATATACAGTCAATGTGTCTTTCCCTGATACAACCTTATTTGTTGGAAAAAAAGACACGCTGTTTATAACTGGTAATGAGAGTGGGTGCCAATTGAACAAAACTGTAGATGTTTATAATCTTCCTTACATCCTACCACTGAGGTTATACTTTGATAATGACGAACCCAAGCAACAGGGATCAAACCCAAAAGTTTCTAGCGAACCCTACAATGTTACCTATTTCAAATACATAGATAAAGTATTAGAGTTTCAGACTGAATTGGGTAAGTTCTATAAAGACTTTGCTGAGAAATCGAGAAGACTAATGATGCTTCAACTATTCTTCGATGGAGAAGTCTCGAATAATTATGAGGAACTTAATACATTCTTGGAGCAGATAAAGCTTTATTTAGACACTCGGGACTCTGATAATTTCCAGCTGACTCTTGAAATTTCAGGATATGCATCCCCACGATTTAAGAAAAACTACAATAAGCTACTTTCCGAACGAAGGTCTGATGCTGTAATCCAGTACATCTCCAACTACAAGAATGGCTTATTAAAGAAATATATCGATAATAATAAACTTGAATTACTGATTGTTCCGTATGGCGAAGGAGATAATAGCATTGAAAATACGGCAGATGACGAGGGTGCTGATTCTATTTATGGACTTAATGCATCGAGAGACAGAAAAGTAATCATCAAGAAAATTAAAATCTCAAACTAATCAGCTATGAAACTATCAAACTTAACAGGAAAGATTGCATCAGCTGAAAATATAATTCCACAGCAGATGTTAGCTTCAAGAAATAACATCAGGAGATATATCATCCTAGGGATGATAGTCCTGATTAACCTTTTTCTAGTAACAGAAGTACAGGCTAGTCATATCGTTGGAGGTGACCTAACCTACAAACATATCTCAGGAGATAGTTTTGAACTTAATCTAAGAATTTATAGAGATAAAGAGAGTAGTACACCATTTGACTCAACTGTATATTTTTTCATTTATGATGAGGACACTAACGGCAACATAAATCTGTTTGAAACTAGAACTGTTATTTCTCCAAATCCAGCTGGAATCAACATGGATCCATTTATCGATCCTTGTGTAGAAAGTCCCCCGGATGTAGAATTTGAATACCTCATTTATAAAGACACCATAGTATTACCTAACACAGGTGACTTAAAAAGTTATCACGTAGCCTCTCAGAGATGCTGCCGGAACGGTGCTTTAAGTAATGTTTTGGAACCCGCTAATACTGGAATAATTTGGTATGTAGAAATCTTAAAAGAAGCACTAGACACACAATATTCAACCCCCACTTTTGATCTGTTTCCAGAATATTATATTTGCATAGAAGCGGTGTCTGAAATCGATTTCTCAGTCACTTCATCTACTGCTGGATCTGAAATTCATTACTATCCATACACACCTTTTGCAGCGGGAGCTGACCAAACCTGTCTAATTCAATACGTAGCGAATGATACCTGCGAAGTAAATAATGAAACCTACATTATCAACGAAGAGATGCTACCACCATATGATCCGATCATTTGGCAAAATGCAAATGAAGAAAATCAATTCAATTTAACATCAGAATTTGAGGTTGATCTAAACTCAGGAATTGTAACTGTAAATCCAACTGGAGAGGGTCTTTTTCTTGTAGGTATAGAGGCAATTGAAATTAATCCCGACACAAGAGATACTCTATCGATAATTAGAAAAGAATTTGAAATAAAAGTGGTCGTGTGTAATAAGACCATTGCAGACTTTGAAATACCAAGTTCTATTTGTGGCTTCACTGACATCACTTTCAGTAATTACTCCATATTAGGAAATAACTTTGAATTTTATCCAGATACAACTTTATTCCCTGGAGTTGTACTAATCGCCAACGATGTAAATACAGTTTTCCAATATGATTATGTAGATCCTGGAGTTTATAATCCATTGTTGATTGCTTTTGGAAATACATGTAATGACACAACTAGTTATGAGATCGAAATATATGATCTTGACTATTTTGCAACATTGACCGATTCTCTACTTCAAGATTCCTTCCTCATCTGTCAAGAGGAAAGTATCGAAATGAACCCAAACCTTTTCCCCTCTGAATATCCTTTTTTCGATTCCCTAAGTTTCTTGTGGGTTTATAATGATATAACTTCGACAGAATTAAACCCAACTTTCACTTTTGATGAAGATTCTGAAGTACAACTAACCATTTTCGATAATGGGCCAGACACTTGCTCTTTCGATTTCACTTTTGTGATTAATTTACTTGAAACAGATTCTTTAGTAAACGATGTTTACATCTGCCTTGGTGATAGCGAAGAACTACTTGCAACTTACAATAACACAACTATCGTAAGCGTAGATTGGTCTCCAGATTATAACATATCAAGCACCAATGACACTCTAGTAACTGTATCCCCTATTGAAAACACCGTTTATACCGCAATAATTAGCTATAACTATAATGATGATGAAAGCTGTCCTGTTACTACTGAACTCATCTACAATGTATTCGTTGAAGATCTCAACAATAGTATTAGTGTCGATTCCGATATCAACTGTGATAACTTAGGAGTCACACTAACTGCCTCTCCGAGTGGTACCAATTATATAAATACTTGGTATGTAAATGGAAGTTCAATTAGCACACAAGACGAAATCTCAGTAAATCCATCGACTACTACAACGTACACGCTAGTAAGCGAATTTTTACTTTCAGAGTGTACTGACACAGCTGAGCAGGAAATACTTGTACCAGATTCAACTAATTTCATAAGTGTACCAGATGTTTTTTATTGCTTTGGAGAGAAAGGTCTAATAACAATTAATGCTAGCACAAATATTAACAACACAATTTATTGGACAGACATCAGCGGTATCGATCTGGGCACTGGAGAATCAATTGACATCATTCCAATTGATGGTCAAGTTATTATAGCTTCCATTACTGATGAATTTGGCTGTTTATATACTGATACAACTACAATAACAGAAACACCTGATTTTTCAGTTTCTATAAATGGTCCTGGAACGCTTTGCTATGGCACAGACTCTATATTTATACTTGAAGCTATAATTACACCAAACATTATTCCAACTACCATAGATTGGTATAAAAATGATGTTCTATATGATGATAGCAACACAAGTACCATAGAAGTATCAAGTGAAGAAGCTTCAACTTATAAAGTAATTATTGAAGATGAATATGGTTGTATTAAAGAATCTTCCTATAGCTTTGAATTTTATGAAGATATCAACCTTGTAATTAGTGGAAATTCTATTTTCTGCATCAATGGAGATATTGCAACTCTGACTGCTACTCCTTCGGACCTGCCATCTATTTTCTGGTATGATTCAGAAGATAATCTTTTAGGTAGTGGACCGACTATCAACTTCGAACCTTCTGTATCAGGCACAATCACAGCTATTGGAACGGACTTAAATAATTGTACAGATACAACATACTTTGACATAGTAGTACCTGATCCATTTGATATTAATATTACGGGGCAGTCCATAAATTGCCTTGGAGATTCTGAATCTGTAACATTAACTGCCAACGTGAATCCTGACACGATAACTATTGAAACTTGGGAATGGTATGTCAATGGTGTAAAGGACGATACACAAAACACTAACACCTACGAAGCAAATCCAATCGAAGATTCGGAATATTATGTGATAGGCACCAACTTGGCAGGTTGCAAAGACACTTCAGATATATTCATCATTACAGCAATCGAATCATTTGAAGTTGAAATAATTGGTGATGCTATTTTTTGCTTCCCCAATGCAGACTCTTTAACTCTTAGTTATCAGACAGACCCTTTAGCTGTAAATATTGTAACTGTATTATGGACAGGCAGTAACAATACATCCTATAACACGGACGAAATTGAAGTTTCACCTCCTTATAATACCACCACTACCTATGAATTGACCATCTACGATGCAAACGATTGTTCTGCGTCTGATCAAATCACTGTTTTGGTGCCAGAGGAAATTGAAATAGAAATAATCGGAGACTCTTTATACTGTTCAAACAATGATCAGCCAATTGAACTAGAAGCGATTTCTGATCAGGCTTCTAATTACCAATGGTCTGCAGTACCACCGCTTCCTATTGGAACGGTTACTGATCAGAGTACGCTAAGTATTGAGCCCAATAGCCCTTCTACAATCTATACTGTGATTGTAACGGATGCTGAGGGTTGTGATGCCGAAGCTTCCTTTGAAGTAACTATTCCTGAAGAGCCAGAAATACTGCTTGAATACGAACTCAACTGTGTTGATAATATAGTTAATGCAACTATCAATGCTGACATCAATGGGCCTGGAACTTATTCAATTTCTTGGACTGATGAAAATGGAAATGAAATTGGCGATTCTAGCCCTATTACTATTTCTATTACAGCATCAACAACTATTTATATCACCCTTACCGATGAGTTTGAGTGTACCTATGAAGAATCTATATTTATTGAAGCTCCTGATGCCATAGATGTTGAAATCACTGGAAATGACTTCCTTTGCTTTGATGAATTGACGGAAATTGAACTGACAGCTAATAGTGCTCTTGCTGTTTCCTATGAATGGAGCAGTACGACTGGAGAAACATACGGAGACACACCTACTATCCTTACAAATCCTACGGTAACTTCTACTTACGAGGTGATTGTAACTGATCAATTTGGTTGTACGGCTTTCGATACTTACGAAATTGTAGTCTCTGAAGAAATTGAAATAGAAATAATCGGAGACTCTATTTACTGTTCAAACAATGATCAGCCAATTGAACTAGAGGCGATTTCTGATCAGGCTGCTAACTATCAATGGTCTGCAGTACCACCGCTTCCTGTTGGAACGGTTACTGACCAGAGTACGCTAAGTATTGAGCCTAATAGCCCTTCTACAATCTATACTGTGATTGTAACGGATGCTGAGGGTTGTGCTGCCGAAGCTTCCTTTGAAGTAACTATTCCTGAAGAGCCAGAGATAGTGCTTGAATACGAACTCAACTGTGTTGATGATATAGCAAACGTAACACTTAACGCTATTGTCAGTGGACCTGGATCTTACGACTTAGAGTGGTTTAATGAAAATGGTGACTTCTTAAGTAACGACAACCCATTTACAACGACCTTATCAAATTCTTCAACATTCTACATGGTGGTTAATGATGAATTTGCTTGTACCTACGAAGAATCGATCCTTGTTGAAATACCAGAAATCAATATTTTCATTGAAACAGAAAGTGATACGCTATGTATCGAGCAAAATGCAACTATAACGCTTGAAGCAATATCAAGCGATAATTTTATTCTTATAGAATGGTTTGAGCTGCCTCTCTCAGGTTCTAACCCTGATGGTACAGGGCCTACATATACCGATGAAAATATTTCTCAAACCACTGAATATATGGTTATTGGTACGACTGAAAACGGATGTAGAGCAATAGATTTTGGTACTGTTGTCGTTCCTGAGATCGAAATAGATTTTGATTTGGAGGCAGATACGTTACATTGTTTCAATGAATTAGATATAGTAAACATCGAGGTTACTAATCAAACCACAGACCCGATAAGCTACCAATGGTTTGATCTAGATGGCAATATAATCGCGGGTAATATAGACAACTATAATCTAGACCTGACCGAGACTACAACTATCCTTGTTGAAGGAGTTGATTCTTATGGTTGCTCGCACATTGAAACAATTGATATTACAGTCACCGACCCATTTGATTTGTTTGTACCATCTGATACGATATGTGAAAATATGTATACAATTGATTTGGTAGATTACAACGAGTCACTTGGCAACACTCTACCTGAATTCTCTAGTATTGAGTGGACACTAAACGATTTGATACTGGATGAATTTGATGATTTAACACTTGTGACTTTTAATTTACTAGTAGATCAGGAAATCAATAATTACTCAGTAAGTTATATTGATACAAACGGTTGTGAAGTCGAAGCATCTGGGGTTATCACAAATCAGACCCTAGAACTGGAAGATTTCTACGAAGGTATCTGTCCAGGCGAGTCTACAACCTTTACTTTACCAAATAATCTAAGTGTGGATTGGAATATTCCTAGTCCTGAACCAGGTATAATAGTCACTGTGGACGGTAATTCTATAACGGTTCAGATAGATATTATTAATGCCACATATCAATCAACTCCTTTTGTAACAAATGAATTTGGTTGTTCAACAGAATTTGACCTTACTGTTGAGACTTCTGGTTTTGAGGTGACTTCTATACCGAACGACACCATTTGCTTAAATGATGAAATTTGTTTCGTAAATCCTAATGATGAAGATTACGATTACATGTGGACCTCAACTGGAACATTCGAGTCTACAGATTATCAACCCTGTTTTGGACCGATTACTGAAACAACAGTTTTCTACTTGGAAATTACAGATAATACGTCAGCAATTGCAACTTGTTCAGCTTTTGACACCATTGTAATTAGTGTTTATCCAGGTGTTGACTTTGATTTGATTGCCGATCCGGATTCAACCGTATTTTGTTATTATCCAGAAATTGATCTGTCCGTAATCAGTGATTCCTTGATCAATGGAATAAACTGGAGTGTTACTTACAGCTCAAATAACGAAACAACAGTGACTGATTTGGACGATCTTGATGATGAAGCAATGATCACTGTTAATCCAACTGCTAACGGTACTTATACATATAGTGTAGTAGTAGACAGTGATCCGGATGGACAATGTGCTGATTCTAGCAGTTACACTATAGATGTTTATCCAATTGACATCGCTTTAGATGACATCCAATATTGCTACCACCCGGATTCGCTAGGTCTATTGTGTGTAAGCAATCTAGATGATATTAATACAGACATTGTGACCTATGATTGGCTGAACTATGATCATTTTGAACCTTGTCTTGAGATCAATCCGATCGATACTACAGAATATATTGTGTATGCAGAAAACAATTATGGCTGTGGAGGCTACGATACTGCAACAGTGAATGTTATTGATCTATTTACAGGATTCGATCTTGTTAGTGATGTTTATCAAATTTTCGAAGGTGCTGATTCTATCATATCGCTAACAGCAACAACCGATAATCCAGATTTAATAACTTCTCATTACTGGGACCTAAGTAATGACAATCTAGTCTTCTTTAATGACACGACCTTATTCGCTAATGCTCAGTTCTTGGAAGAATCCACCACATTCACCTTGTTCTTAGAATATTACGACTCTATATCAGGTCTGTATTGTGTTGATTCTAACTTGGTTGAAATTGAATTATTACAATCGGTATGTGATACACCAAATATTTATATGCCAAATGCGTTTTCACCAAACGGAGACGGCATTAATGATGTACTATTTGTAGAAGGGAATATAATTGAATCAATTGATTTATATATTGTCAACAGATGGGGACAGACAGTTTTTGAGTCTACAGATAAAAATGTGGGATGGAATGGTACCTTCTTACAAGAAGATCTTCCACCGGATGTATATGGATTTTCACTCACAGCATATTGCGAAGATGACGATGTTTTTGTCTTAAAAGGAAATATAAATCTTCTGAAATGATTAAAAAAGGTCTCTTAAGAGGCCTTTTTTAGTTAAGAAGTGGTACTAAAACCGTCTTATTTCCAAAAATTGACATAAAAACGTGCAAAATCCAGAATTTTTATTGACTTTTGTTGAGATAAGTTGTTTACTTATTAATTGAATATGATAAACAATATAAAATTTAATTTCACGATTGCCGACCTAGAGAATTTATCTGGGGTCAAGATTCCTACAATTCGTATGTGGGAAAAGAGGTATACTTTGCTTTCTCCAAAGCGAACGGAAACTAATATCAGGCTTTATGATATTAATGATCTTCGTAAGCTATTAAATATTGTTTATTTAACTAACTCTGGATTTAAAATATCCAAAGTAGCTGGTTTATCTGCCAGTGAACTAAACAACAAAGTAAAAGAGTCTTATCAAAAGAAAAACTCTGAAGCTTTATTGGTCAATGATTTTATCATTTCATCATTGACCTTTGATAATGATCTCTTCCACAAAACATATAATACACTAAT
>JAQXAY010000118.1 GCA_029252685.1 Saprospiraceae bacterium
GAATATTTTCATAATCTTCATAAGAAATAGCCTCTCTATTGTCCAGTTTTCCTTGTAAATCTACCCCTGCAATGATAGGAGACCAGTCTTTATTAACTGTTCCTTCAAAAACTTTAGACTTTGCTCCAGAGCCATAGGCGAAAAATCCAATTTTACTTCCTGTTAGATTAGTGTTTTCCTCCAGATCATAATGAAATGAACTTATTAATGCCAAGAAAATAGAACAAGAATACATATTACCTATAAGACTTGATGCTCGTTGACTTTTTTCTAATTTTTCATTTACAAAGTTTCTGTAATGTTCTGTTTTACTAAAGAGTTTAGTAAACTTTGGATCATCAGCAGATATTTCGTTTTCTTTTAATACCGAATCGAAATCACCTTTAAGTTTAAGGTTGTTTATCACAAGATCCGTACAAATACGTTTGGCATGGTAGGCATAGGGAAGGTGAAATATTAAACGGCTCCATGTGTCCAAAATAGGGGCATCGATGTCCGTTTTGTTGTTCCTCTTGAAGTCTTTTAATGCAGATTCCACCCTTGATTTATAGCACTCATTTGAAAATGGACCATCAAAGACAGGTGTGTCTTTGTGCAGCAATAAAACAGAATCGTCTGGTTCTATAGCATCAAGTACCTTTTTTATAGAACTTATATCGAGGTCTAAATCCTTACTTAAGCGATTTGCTAAAATTGATTTAGAAACTTTTCGTTTGGGCTTGAAGAAATCATGTGCAGGACCTGTTGAAACCCCACTTTCTTCAGAAATGGTAATGAATCTTGGGTTCTCTTTTATAAGCATAGCTATGGAACCAGCACCTTGTGTATACTCACCGGTAGATGCTAAATCATATTTTGCAAAATCACTAGATACAATGATCCCTATTCTCCCAGATTTAGCTCTTACCCAATCAACTGTAGTAAGCATTGCATCAACAGCGCCTATACATGCGAAAGTCATATCTAGAACATCACAGTGTTCCATTGATTCAGGTCCATATTCTGCTTCAAAATATTGCTGGATCATATCAAGTATATAAGTAGCAGTTGGTTTTGCACCATCTAATGCACTTTCTGTACCCAGATATAATCTTCCTATATCGGATGGATTTAGATTATTTTTTTTGATTAGCTCCAAAACAGCATTAGCTGCCATGGTTGCAGCATCCTCATTTACATCAGGAATAGACATACTGGTTAAACCCAAACCTTTATTGAGTTTGGCATATTCTATATTTCTTTTCTCGGCTAATACACTTAGAGGTAGATAAAGCTTTGGAATGTAAAGCGATATATCGTCAATTCCAATGTTTTGCTTATCCATAGTAGACATTTGAAATAGTTAGTTGTTATAATACTAATACTAAATACATTTTTAAGGCATTTTGTTGTAAAACAAAATGTTTTTATTTTACATTCGTAAAACAATTTGATTTATAAAATAATCCTTTCTTCAATATGGTGTTAACACATTATGTGGCTGAACAGGCCAAGCATATTAATAATTGGCTTGATTTAGACTACAATTCAGATGGGTATTTTTCATATATATACACTCGAATTCCAAAAGTAGGGGTGTACTGCCATCTGGTCAATCGGATATTGATCAAATTGAAAGCCAATGATACTAAATATTTATTAGATAAATTGGCTATTACAGAAAAAAGCAATTTGCATAAACTGTCGCTTTCTATTATGGACTATTTATTTCAGTATTATAATCACAAGCAATGGGAATGTAAACCCATTTTTATTGATTTACGATATGCTGATAATGAGATTATAAGTCTAAAGCAGATCATGGAGTTCTCTTGCAGATTTCATTTTCCACTTGTTATATGGGCAGATAAGCCATTCGGAGCAGAGCTAAAAACATTTATTACTTACCTAGGCAAGAGGAATCTACTTAACATAATATGTTGTATTCCAAGTTTAAAGGAACCTATATGTAATGTACTTT
>JAQXAY010000120.1 GCA_029252685.1 Saprospiraceae bacterium
AGAAAAAGGAATTGAAATTTATTACAATTCTAGAGATCATCGGTTCTCCTCGAGTGGACTTAGAAAACAAGTGAAATCACTAGAAGATAAATAAATAATGAATATTGAATTAAGGAATAAAAAAGTTTTAGTTACTGGAGGAGCAGGTTTTATAGGATCAAATTTGTGTGAGGCGTTACTTGACAAAGATAATCAAGTAGTTTGTCTGGATAACTTTGCGACTGGTAAAAGAGAAAATTTAGAAAACCTTTTAAACGACACCAACTTTACGCTAATTGAAGGAGATATTAGAAAGCTAGAAGATTGTTTAAAAGCGTCAAAAGGGGTAGACTATATTTTACACCAAGCTGCTTTGGGTTCTGTACCAAGATCTATTAAAGATCCAATCACATCTAATGATGTGAATGTAAGTGGTTTTTTAAATATGCTCGTAGCTGCAAGAGATAATGGGGTGAAAAGATTTGTATTCGCAGCAAGTTCATCAACTTATGGAGATTCAGAATCAATGCCAAAAGTAGAGGATGTAATCGGAAAGCCATTATCACCTTATGCCATTACTAAATATGTAAACGAATTGTATGCTGATATTTTTTCAAAGACTTATGGTCTTGAAACGATCGGGCTGAGATACTTTAATGTTTTTGGTAGAAAGCAAGATCCAAATGGAGCCTATGCAGCTGTGATTCCAATGTTTGTAAGCCAATTGATGAGTGGAGAATCTCCAGTGATTAATGGAGATGGAAATTACTCAAGAGACTTCACTTATATCGATAATGTGATACAAGCAAATTTATTAAGTTTAATTACAACCAATGAAAAGGCAATCAATACAGTTTATAATGTTGCCTACGGGGACCGTAATACATTGAATGACTTGATGGGATACTTGAAAGAGTATTTATCAGAATTTGAGGGTAAAATTTCAAATGTAGAAGTTATATACGGTCCGAATAGAGCAGGAGACATCCCTCATTCCCATGCAAATGTAAATAAGGCAAAAGAATTATTAAACTACAACCCTCAGTTTTCATTACAGCAAGGACTTAAACAAGCTGTAAGGTGGTACTGGGAAAATTTGTAAAATGAAAAAAGATAAAATTGCTATAATCGGATTAGGATATGTAGGATTGCCATTGGCAAGACTCTTTGCAACCAAATATTCAGTGGTTGGTTTTGATATTAATAGAGAGCGAGTTGCAGAATTAATGTCAGGTACTGATGCTACTTTAGAAGTCTCAGAAGAGATTTTACAATCTGTTCTTGTTAAAAAAAAATCAGAAAAAAAGGGTTTGTTTTGTACAACGATTTTAAAAGATTTGAGAGATTCTAATTATTTCATAATAACCGTTCCAACACCTGTTGATAAGAATAACAGACCTGTTTTAACTCCTCTTATAAAAGCTAGCGAAACTGTTGGTGCTGTTCTTAAAAAAGGCGATACAGTGATATATGAATCGACTGTATATCCTGGAGCTACAGAAGAAGAGTGTATCCCTATCTTAGAAAAAGTTTCTGGATTAATATTTAATAAAGATTTTTATGCAGGAT
>JAQXAY010000195.1 GCA_029252685.1 Saprospiraceae bacterium
TATGGATCAAATATGATAAAATATTAATATCATTTATTCAAATATTCGGTTTTTGGCACTTTTATTCAGTTTTTTGAAAAAAAAAGAGAGACTTTCGCCTCTCTTACCTCTGAAAAAAATTACTTTTTCTTAGATGTTCATGAAAATTCAATACAAGTATTGGATTTAGTGTGTTCTAGTTTTGTTTATATAAGTGTGCTGTTCTATAGTCACGAGTGTAAAACGAATAATGTCATAGTTTTCGCTTATAAGAGAGTTAACTTGGCTTTTGGGACTAACTTAGGTGTGTGATTGTTACCTTTTCGGTTCTATAAAATTGCGACAAAATTTACATCCACAGAATAAAAATTCGGCTTTCTGCACAAAACCAAGGTTTTTTAACCACAACTGGCATTTAATTATTGTTTAACGAAACGGCTAAATCCTTTAAAACCTTTAGCAGACGACACTTCTACGAAATAAATACCTGCTTTCAGTGACGTACAATCGACATTTGAGTCAGAGGATATTAGTACCAATCGTCCGGATGAGTCATAAATCTTAACATTCTCTAGAATGTGCTTATTGTCCAAAGAAATATAAACCTTATTTGTAACAGGATTAGGATAGATTGTTGCAAGAATTTCATTCCGCTCCACTTCTTTCTGATCCAGAAAAATATACTCTTTTGCTAAGTCAGAACCATACAGGCTTAACCCACCTCTATTATTACCCACAACACATTCTAATTCACCATTACCATTTAAATCAGCTAAGGCCATGCTTATATGAGATCCAGTATGCACTATAGCCAAAGAATCACTTACTAAGGTAAACTCACTTTCTTCATCAAGATTTTGGTCAACATCTGTATACCTAAAAAACTTTCCGCTTTGCGTTCCTAGGATTAATTCATAATGATCTTCAATTTCTAAAAACAGAGGTGTGCTATTTCCTTCCACTCCTCCAGTAAACTCTGTAGCATCTACTCCACCAAGGTTAGTGCTGTTATTAGGACTCGCTAAATCTATATCACATTCAAAAATTTCAGGGCTTCCAATATTTTTAATGAAATTCAAATTACCAAAACGCTCTCCTAAAACTAAATCTTGATCCCCATCACGATCTAAGTCGATAATAAAGGGTGAACAATTTTGCCCAACGTCAAGTCCCTTCCACTCGACCAGAGGACTCCCAAATAGAAAGGCATTACCAGCTCCACCCTCATTCTCTAGGTAAATAAGTGTCCCATCTCCCACACCAATCAATAAATCATTATCCAGGTCATTATCAAGATCTCCAAAACAAGGTTTAAAGTTCTTTTCTCCTGTAAAATTCGAAAGATTCAAATAATCGTAATCAACAATTGAAAATGAAGGATCAGTAGTTGTACCTGTATTCTCTAAAAGAATCAAACTTGGATTATAGCCCTGTTCATCTTTATAGCCCCCAGTACCTACTAGAATATCCATTAGACCATCTGCATTGTAATCAAAAAAAACTGGAGAGGAAAGAGAACCAAAGTCCATCATGCCTCTTGTAAGTGCATTAACAGATTGTAATTCAAATAAAGGATCATCATCAGAGCCCATATTCTTATAGAACCATGTCATATTGTAGTTCTCTACACCATTATCATTAAAATTTGTAGCCATAAGATCCTTACTACCATCATTATCGAAATCTTGATAGAAAGCTATTGGAAATTCAGAAATAAAAATGGGTACATCATAACTTGGATATGTTATATCATCTTCGGTCATCCATGCATTTTCTATACCATCATTATTTCTAAGAAAAACTAAATTCTTATTGGTTACATCACCCAAAAGTATATCATAATCTTCATCCCCATCTTCATCAAATACACAAATCGTAGAACCTGGGTGAATAACATGCTGACTTGGATTTTCATTATCAACAAAGAAATCGACACAGTTCAAGGAATCTTCAAGATTCATAAACACTTCTTGGCTTAAACTTCCCTCACCAAATCCACCCCAGCAATAATCCCCTAATAGATAAATAAGATCTTCAGGATTAGAAGATATATTTCTATACCAGCGTACATAAGTGCCTCCTGATCCAAAATTGAGTATATCTAAATCTCCATCTTTGTCTACATCAATAAAAGCTGGAAAATCTTCTTCAGTAGCATAAATATTCAGTGCGCTGCTATTTGGTGTTTGTTTAAACACTAAATAACTGGTCTCCGAAACAGGATTCACATAAGGAATAAAATAAAGTTCTCCTTCACTATTCAATGCACCTTTGAATGCTCTTATCCCTGAAATTCCATTTGTATCGAATGTAAAAAGATCGACCAAGCCGTCTCCATTAAAATCTTTTAGATTTACCCAACCTTCGCATATTGGAAAATTCTTGATGTACTCTGGAGCATAGGTATAGCTTACTTCACCAGCATTCCCATCATTCAAATAAAAAACATGAACAGCCCCATCTTTATCGAAATGATATAAATCCATATAAGCATCTCCATTTAGATCAATTTCGGAGAACTGTGGGGCAGTCATTCCCCCTGCCCAAGCATTAGACATTAAACCATCAGACCCAGTTACATTGAAATAATCAGGACTAAAAACTTGCGCAGACATAACTGTGCTAGCGGGGATCAAAATACTAAAAAATAATCCTTTGATGATTTGTATGTGGGATTTTTTCATTTTTTTGGTTATGTTCACTTATTCAAAACTGTATTTTAAGGAAGCTTGAATATAATTTATATTTTATAAAATATCGTCACAAACGTATATGGTATCAAGAATAATTCTTTCCCTTTGTTTATTATTAGCAATCTCTCTTAGTCTATCCGCACAAGATTCTCAAAATTCAAATTCTGAGGATTCGCTTGAACTTAAGCTCCTAGAACCTGCAATAGAAACCATTGCACTTCCTGAAGATTTTGATATCATCGCAAAGTCAAAGCACATCCACCTAGTTGCAGATATAAAAGGAAATGTAAAATCAAGCATATATATTGGCGGTAAGCTTCAATCACTTGACCTAAAAGAGGGAGCTGCAAAGATAGACCTAGATAATATTTCACGTAAAGGAGCCCTATACAAATTCCAAGGAATTCAATCCAATAGCTCAAAAAAAATATATCATATTTCAAAAAGAGCAGATAATAGTTTTCGTGTTAAACCAATTCCGCTTATCCTCTCAATTATACCCCCACTTCTAGCCATTATCCTTGCTCTTCTTTTCAAAGAGGTCATTCTTGCCTTATTTATGGGGATCTTTTCAGGTGCCTTTATTGCAGGAGGATTAAGATTTGAAGCACCACTTTTCTATCTAGAAAGTGCCTGGCTAGTACTAGAAAAATATATTCTCAATGCGCTTAATGATGGCGGTCATTTGTCTATAGTTTTATTCTCCTTATTAATTGGAGGTATGGTAGCTATAATATCTCGAAACGGTGGAATGGCAGGTGTTGTCACCAAATTAAGTCGATTTGCTAAAGGACCTGAATCAAGTCAATTTGTTACTTGGCTACTTGGTGTTGCTATTTTCTTTGATGACTATGCAAATACACTAATCGTAGGAAACACGATGCGCTCAGTGACAGATAAATTTAGAGTTTCCAGAGAAAAACTAGCCTATATCGTAGATAGTACTGCTGCTCCAGTAGCAGCTATTGCATTTATTACAACATGGATTGGAGCAGAGTTAAGCTATATTTCAGATGGTGTGAAAAACATTGAAGGCTTTAGTGATGTAACTAGTTATTCCTTGTTTCTAAGTTCTTTAAAATACTCCTTCTACCCTATTCTTACTCTTATTTTTATTCTATTAGTCATATTTACAAAGCGTGACTTTGGACCTATGCTTAAAGCAGAATTACGAGCAAGGAAGTTGGGGAAAGTAAAACCAGACCGAACCGATGAACATGAAGAAAACTTAGAGGATCTTTCTCCTGTAAAGGGAGCACCACTAAAACCTATGAATGCGATTCTGCCAGTTCTTACGGTAATATTTGTAACTATATTTGGACTACTCTCTACTGGTTTTGAATCAACCTATGGAAGTCTAATTGCAGATGGACTTTCTATATCGAATGAAACCTGGGGAGCAACCTGGACTGCCTTAAATGAACAACAAGATGGCTTTTTTGTAAAACTTGGTACCTTGATTGGTAACTCAGACTCTTACATAGCTTTATTATGGGCCAGCTTGAGCGGTGTAATTGTTGCTTTAATTTTAACTATCAGTCAAAAAATCATGAAGCTTGAACGGAGTATCGGGACTATGATTGATGGATTTAAAACTATGCTACCCGCACTAATAATCCTAACAATGGCCTGGGCTCTTGCAGGTACAACGGACGATCTTGAAACAGCCCATTTCCTGTCTAGCACCTTAGCAAATAATATAAATCCTTTTGTATTCCCCGTTATTGTATTCATACTTGCTGCTTCTATTGCCTTTTCTACGGGATCCTCTTGGAGTACAATGGCTATTCTATATCCACTGGCAATTCCAACTTGTTGGAGTATCTGCCAATCTCAAGGAATCGCACCTGATGTGACCATGGAATTAATGCTAAATTCAATTGCAATTGTGCTTGGAGCCTCTGTGTTGGGTGATCATTGTTCTCCGATATCAGACACTACAATCCTTAGTTCACTAGCTTCTGATTGTAATCATATAGAGCATGTAAGAACTCAACTACCTTATGCACTAACAGTTGGTATAGTTGCCATAAGTTGTACCTTCCTTTCCACTTTTCTCGGAGGGGGAATCCTTGTCAGTATTATATTAATCCTGCTATCTGTACTAGTCCTCTATTTGATTCTTCTAAAATTCGGAACAAAGCATGATTAATAAAAAAAAGGAATACTCTAAATAGTATTCCTTTTTTTTATATCTCCATAATTAAGGAGTGCCATCCGCTGAATAAATCTTCTAAATCTAAAATTAAACGCAGGATTTACATCAAAATATTTATCGTTAATAATCAAACACCTCTTATCAATTTCAAGCTCAAGGATATCCGTAAATTTAACCTTACAAGATGTTTGAAGTGGCAGTTTCCAGTACAGTCCCTGATCCGTCACTGCAAGGCCATGAATTAAGTTACCAGAGATAGACAAATCAATCATAAATAGAAGATGCTCTGAGGATTCAGGAAAGAAATAAAACTCAGTTGCATGCTCTAGTTTGTCAAAATCAATATCGATTAATGAATAATAGATATCCTCTTCTAAATCGCTCAATTGCAAGTAATCTTCTGCCAGCTGCTGCAGATCAAAGGAGTACTTAACATGCTCATATCTCAATATTTTTTCATCGATAGCAAAAGGTAATAGATCTTTACAATACACCACCAAAAAAAACTCCAAAAGAGCTGCTAAAGAATGTCTTATGTATAACTCGGATTTTGTGTCATGCAAAGATTGATTTTGTTCTTGGTCCAATTGTGAAAATCTGGAATTAAAAACATCCTTATATTTTGGAGAAGCGAAACGTTCTTTGATACGCTCTGAATAAACATAACCATATTTGACTTGCACTTCTTTTTCCAAGATTAAAAGGAACTGATCTTTGCTTGTCAAAGTTTTCGTAGAATCAATCGATTCAAATGCATGACCGCAATTAAAACAAAACATAGCTTTGAATGGATTTGACTTTCCACAGGCAGCACATGCTTTTGAATGTATAACAGGTGAGCCACAATTATGGCAAAACTTAGCCTCCATTAATAATTCTGTATTACAGACTTTACAATTCATACGCTATTAATGATTGTACCCTAGAGAAGACTTTAAGGTTATAGGTAAATGCCCTATAATACGACTAGCCCTTAGACCAGTATTATGTGATTCATTTGCCAATGAACCAAAATGAATACCAATCAAGCTCCATTTTTTATCAAATACAGGAGCACCACTGCTTCCGCTATTTGTATCGGCCTTATAGTTGATCATATGATGGTCTACGGAGGTCAACAAATCAACAGACAATTCCATTGGTCTTCCCCATGGATGCTGAATAACTGTTATCAAATCACCTGCAGAGGGATCTGGCAAATCAATTGAGAACTCTAATCCCTCCAAGTCTAAATCTCCTTTTATTTTAAAAACTGCGAAATCAAAATCACAAGAAAGATCATTTTCATTTTTAGTCCCAATAAAAAATTCCGAATCAAGATCTAGCTTTCGTAATAAGGTCTCCGTTCTATTCTGAGCAGTATAATTAAAAATCAGTTCTGCATTGGCTGCAGCATCTGCAGTTGGCAAAACATGCCGATTCGTCATTATATAACCGCCTTTCAAATAGAACCCTGTTCCAGTAGAATCATCATGTAATCTAATCTTACAGATATGCTTAGATACCTCATCCCCTCTTTTAAGCCATTCAATCTTAAGGAAATTTCGTTTACCTATGACTTTTTCTCTATCGACAAGCATTGCACTTGAAGCGGGAACAATTGTATGTTCGGAAGCTCGTAAAACCCCTAGGCTATCCAGTTTTTGGAAATTATTAAGCCTGTTTATAAGGCTGCGTATGAATTTGCTACTCGCAATACTAAATGACTCCTCTGTTAAGCTTCCCGTAAAATAACTTTGTTCACTTCGTTTGTATGCACCAATGACCTGCGTGATCTGCTGGTAATAAGTAGATTTGATATTTGGCTTCAGCACGTCTCTCAAGAAATCGATAATATCTGAAGCGTCTACTCCAGCTTCAATACGATCCTCCAGGGATTCTTTCAGTGTAGATATTAAAAAATCAGACATAATTAGATAGCAGGTTCGTTTATTGGATCTAAATCAAACATTACAAATTCATCACTAATGACTGCCCTCGGAAGCTGACCATTTTCTCGTAATACCTTATGATCATTATCAGCCAATATCTGCTTGATATAAAGCCCATCATCTTCAAGCTCCAGCTCTACTAATTGAAACGCAAAGGTCTTGTACTTACTTCCAGAAAAAAGAATGCCTCCTTCCTCTTTTTTACTAATAGAAACAGATGAATCATCCATACTTAGAAGCTCTCCAAGCCCACTCATATCTGCATGAAGTCCTGCATCAAAAGCCTTATCAAAATGGATATTGAAGGACTTTGATTGATAGGTTCTAACGATCACAAACAATCGATTTTGCTTATTAGATATAAAAGGTTTCAGGCTTAGATTAGAAACATCAAGTTCCTGCCCGCCTAAAAGAGCACCGAGCTTTAGGGATTCAAAATACTGTGACCGTATGCCATCAAAGGAATATGAAATATTTTTTGCCTTGGAAAAAGCTGTACTCATTCCTGCCGAAGGAAGATTGAACCCTTTAAAAAAGCCTTCTAGAATCTTCAGCCCAAAATCTATATCCATACTGCCTGACCTCTTCCCACTAAGATCCTTGTTAATTGACTCAGATATAATATCAGGTAGGGAATTTGGCTTTTCAATAAATAAATCAGAAACCTGACCAAGTGTATTTAATTTTCCATCCTTTAGGCCTAGAACTAACAATGGTTTTAGGGAAGCTTTAGGGACTCTTGCCAAAGAGGCATCAAAATGATCCTTGAGTACAGAAAGCAGTGGATCTTTGTTGCAAAGTTTGAGGAATGCCATAGTATTTTATTTAGTAAGGTAATCTCAAATAAAATACGACATATTATATAATTTAGTATCACTTAAAACTAAATGTTTGAAATTTTCTCAAAAAAATAGTCAGAACGCTTATAAAACATAAGATTATTTAGATTTTATTTGATTTTATGTAATTTCACTTTTAATATGCATATCGGATCAATCAAATATCCAGATAAGATTCCTTGGCTTTTTGCTTAATCTTATCTGTTCTGTAGATATCCTTTGATTATTGGAAAGCATCAACAAATTTTATTAAAACCATTGAATAATGAAATTCAAATTCTTAACATTCCTAAGCCTTGTTTTGCTGGCATTCTCTTGTAGCTCACCCTCTGCCGATGTATTTACAATAGAAGGAACAATAACTGGCGCAGAAAACATGACTATAAATGTCGAGAAGTTTAATGCGAGTTCTAAATACACTCTACTAAAAGATACTTTGATAGCAGCTGACGGGTCGTTTGCTATTCCGCTTGAAAACTCTAAACCAGGTGATCTAATTCAACTAAGAATAGGAACGAGAAATAGAGTTTATGTTACTAATACCGGTGAAACTCTAGTCAAAATCAATGCAGAATTGTCAAAAATGCGATTCTATGAATACATTATTGGCGAGTCTTCACCAAACAATATTGCTTTAACAAGCTTATTAAATAAACTAGCAACCAGAACGGTAAATCCAAGTTCTGTTGATGATTACCTAAACTCAACAACTGATCCTGTTGGTGCAGCTTTTATTTGTTTGAACACTAAACAAACTGGAGACGCTGCCAGTATTGCTGCTTTTGACAAAGCTATCTCAGGTCTACAAACTGCATTTCCTGAATCAGATATGATCACTCCTATGATCACACTGAAAGGTCAACTGATGCAAAAAATGACAGCAGAAGCTAGCAGTCCAATCCAAATTGGTAATATAGCGCCAAATATTAGTATGGACAATCCAAATGGAAAGAACTACAGTTTGGAGGATTTGAAAGGTCAGATCGTATTACTTGACTTTTGGGCAAGCTGGTGCGGACCTTGTAGAAGAGAGAATCCAAGTGTGGTGAAAGTATATGAAAAATATAGAAACCAAGGTTTTACGGTTTTTTCTGTTTCCTTGGATGGTTTAGACTCTAGATCTAAGGCCAGATATAATGGAGATGAGGAGCGAATAACTGCTGAACTAGAAAAATCACGTCAAAAATGGGTAGCGGCTATTGAAAAAGATGGTTTACCATGGGAATATCATGTTTCGGATCTTAAGAAATGGGAATCAACAGCTGGACGTTTATATGGTGTTCGTTCCATTCCTTACACAGTTCTTATTGATAGGGATGGAACAATTGCGGCAACAAAACTTAGAGGTGCTGCGCAGATTGAAGAAGAACTAAAAAAGTTACTTTAATCCTTAAAAAAGCCTGAGTTTAAAACTCAGGCTTTTTTATGTAATGGAAGTGCAAAGCCAAAGGTACAACCTTTTGCTAGCTTGGAATTTGCCCAAATACGACCTCCCTGCTTTTCTATAAACTCCTTGGATATTGCTAATCCAAGTCCAGTTCCTTTTGTTATATCATTCTTAGCACGCTTAAAACGTTTGAATATATTCTTAAGATCCTCATCGATTATCCCCTTGCCATTATCCGATACTCTAAACTCAATATCATTCCCATGTTTGCTTACTTCTACACGAATAATACCTTTTACTGGAGTATATCGAACTGCATTTGAAATGAAATTAATAAGAACCCCAGAGGTTTTTTGGACATCAACATTAATAAGAGGCAAATCACCAACTATCACTTTTTCTAATTCAATTTCTTTTTGATCAATGAAGGTACCTGTTGCGCTGAGAGCTTGGTCAACAATATCCGAGGGACTTGCTTTTGACTCAACCATTATGATATTACCCGTCTCAATTTTTGATACTTCCATAATTTCATTTATCAAAGTAAGTAAACGAGTTATATTTTGCTTGATGGTTGATGTAAGTGAGGTTTGATCCTCATTCAAGCTGCCTATCCGCTTATCCTTCAAGAGAGAAAGGCTCATATCAATTGCAGATATTGGAGTCTTCAATTCATGAGATAAGGTTGCCATGAAGTTAGTCTTTGCCAAATCATGCTCACGAAACTCAGTGATATTCTTAAACAGAAGAATATAGCCATTATGTGTGATCACATTCCCGATACCAAGACTAACTTCGATCAATTCTCGCTCATAGTAATAGGATTTATCCTTTTCTTCAAATTGAATAGACTGAAAGCCGGGGGTAGCTTGGTTCTTATTCTTAAGATTATCAAACAACTTCTTTAAACGAGAATAACGTTGGGATAATTTATCCACGGATTTCCCTACGATATTAGAACTAGGAATTTTTACGAGGTCCAAAAAAGCTTGGTTAACAAATAACACTTTGTGCTCCGAGTCTAGACCAATAATTGCTTCTTTTACTCGATTGATTATATTTTCAAGCCGATGTTTTTCCAATAAAAGATTTTGAACATTCATGCCTTCATACTCTTCTAGTTTTTCGGCCATTTTATTGAAGGAATCGGCAAGGTCTCCAATCTCATCCTGCCTATCGATATAAACTCTAGAATTATAATTCTTATCCATGATCTGCTCCAATGAATTACTAATCTTCATGATTGGATCAGCAATATATTCGGGAATATAAAATAGAGCTACAGCAGCAAGAACAAAAAGTAAAAAACTAGTAATTATTATTACGATGGTCACTGTAGTATAAACCTCGTTGACCTCTCGAACCTTATTACTCATTCCTTGAGCTTGGACAGCCATCATTGCTTTGACAATATATTCAATATCAGCAATCCGAGACATCAAATCTGTACGAGCATCGTAGATGTTTTTTACATTTGAACTAATAATCTCAAAATTTAAGGCATCAATATCTTGAGAGAGAACTTGAGCTATGCTATCATCTTCGATGGTTTTAATTTGCTGCTTTAGTGAGCGCTTGATCTCACTCATTGAAGTTCGCATCTGAGCCATAGCACTTACCACCTGGGCACTATCTTGTGAAACGACTAAGACAAGATTACTTAGGCTACTAGTGATCTTGTTGGTGAGGATCATATTTCTCCTATTCTGCATCAATGCATCTTTGGAATTACTAGCATTATTCTGCATTGACCGCCCTCCTACTATAGCCAGAAGTGTAATAATGGCAAACAGAGTAAGTAGGCCGATCTGAATCTTAGGTTTTAACTTCACTTAAATAGTATTTTGTATAGTCCAAGTTATTAAGAAAAGATATATAACAAAAAAGTTTTTACCCGAATTAACGGGCAAAAACGAAATAAGTCCTTCTTGCCAAAAAACTTTAAATTTTAGATTACGCAACCATACTTTGAGGATATCTTGAAAGCACAAGCCCTTTAAGCTTTTGTCTCGCAAAGAATATCCTACTTTTTACAGTTCCTACTGGAACATTCAGTCGCACTCCAATTTCTTCATATTTATATCCTTCAAAGAACATTTCAAAAGGAACCTTATAGGTATCGCTCAATTGATTTAACATGCCCATTAACTCTTTCATCATAATATTAGAATCCCCTTCATTTTCAGCGGGTACGAGAGTTTTTTCAAATACAAAACTTCCTGTGGGCTCGCATCTTGTATTTCTATTTTTCTTCTTTCTATAAAAATTGATGAAGGTGTTCCTCATAATTGTTATCACCCAAGCCTGAAAGTTTGTTCCCATCTCAAATTTTCTTCTATTCGTAAATGCTCGCATTGCTGTCTCTTGAACAAGATCACGTGCATCTTCATAATTATTCGTAAGACGATAAGCTGTAGGTAATAACTTGTGCTCTAATATTTTAAACTGGCTATTGAATTCAACTGTTCCCATGACGATAGATGTTAATTGTATTAGTTAATAGGTCTGTAGTTTCCGATAAGTATGTGGCAATAAATCAACTTGATTTTTTAGACATCGCATTATTTACAAAAAGTGCAATGGCCATGATTACCCAAAGGCATAAAAAGTATATTATCAATTCCATAATTATCTGTTTATGGATACTATGCCAACTTTTGTGCCAAGCCTATGCCAAAAATCAAAACTTCAACACAAGTACTTGAAATACAAAACATTAATCATCGACAAGAAAATTTGTAAAAATTTAGGCATAAAAAAACCCTTTCATTTTGAAAGGGTCTATTTCCATTTTGAAAAATAAATTTCTATTTCTCTATGCCGTAATCGACCATTTTTCGATATAAGGTGGTTAGGCCAATGCCCAAAAGTTCAGCTGTTTTGGTCTTGTTGCCCCCGGTATGCTGTAAAACCTTTACTATATGACTTTGCTCAAGTGAACGCAATTTAAAGCGATCTTCTGGAGAGATATTATCTTCAAGTCCAAAATCAAACGGCAGACAATCCTTTTCTAATACACTACCCTCACATAGGATTACCGCTCTTTCTACAACATTTCTAAGTTCACGCACATTACCTTTCCATTTGTGTTTTTGAAGTGCAGAAAGAAATGCATCACCCATTTCTAAAGGCTCCAACTCCATATTATTTAGAGTTAGTGTCAGAAAATAACTGGCAAGTATAGGAATATCTTCTGGTCTATCACTGAGGGCAGGAAGTGTAATTTTAAAAACGCTCAGGCGGTAATAGAGGTCAAGTCTGAAATTTCCAGCTTCTGATTCTGCCTCCAGGTCTCTATTAGTTGCTGTGATAATCCGTACGTCAACTTTGCATTCTTTAGTATCACCCACTTTTATAAAAGTCCCCGACTCCAATACTCTAAGTAATTTCGCCTGTAAATGGAGGTCCATCTCACCTAATTCATCTAAAAAGATAGTTCCTCCATCTGCAACTTCAAATAAGCCCTTCTTATCCTGCACGGCACCTGTAAAAGCTCCTATTTTATGTCCAAACATCTCACTTTCTAGCAGATCTTTCCCAAAAGCAGAGCAATTAATTGCTACGAAAGGTTTGCCAGAGCGCTTGGAGCCATTGTGTATTGCTTGTGCAAAAACTTCTTTCCCTGTCCCAGTCTCGCCGTTAAGCAATACAGTAGTATTTGTTCTAGCTACACGTTTAGCGAGTGATATAGCACTTTGGAGTGATTTGGATTGGCCAATTATTTGACCAAACTCAAAACCGTCTTTAATTCCGGCACCTTTTTTACTTGAAGATTTAAAGCGTAGAGCAGCCCGCTCAGCTGCCTTGTGGATTATAGGTATAATCTTAGAGTTTTCATCCCCCTTTGTTATATAATCAAATGCACCGTTCTTGATAGCACTGACCCCATCCTCTATCTTTCCATAGGCAGTCAAAAGTACAATCTCGGTATTTGGATATTCTTTCTTAATCAAAGGGACCATATCAACACCATAACCATCTGGCAGACGCACATCGCATAAAATGACATGATATATTGACTTCTTCAGCATGCTGTATCCTTTAGCTGCATCCTCTGCAAGGTCAACATCAAAGCCCTCGAGCTTTATTATTCTGCCAAGAAGATTCCTAATATCAGCCTCATCATCTATAATTAATACTTTAAAAGTATCCATAACTAACTTTTAATTCGATTGCCAGATCCACTCTCCGTTTGGCTTAAGATAATCAATCCCGTTACTTGTTTCCATTAAAAATATATTTTCTTTTGAAATATCAAGCTGTAAGTACTTCAAGGGGGTCAGGAATTCTCCATTAAGATTAGTTAATCCCATGTATCCATTAATTTTAGCTAGGATAAGTCCATTATCTAAACGCTCTATCTGATTATATTTTGGCCGACTGACCCACATACCTTTTAAGTTGATCAAGCCCCACTTCTCCCTCCTTTTTACAGGTGCTACACCATGCTTAAACTTCTGAGCGGACTGATAAAAACCATCGTACATATTTGCATTCTCGGAGATAAAATAATAACGAAGGCTTTTATCTCGGACAAGTCCTCTGCCTTCTGAAAAAGAAAATAGCGTATTTATACTTGGCTTAATCAATACTGTACCATCACGATTTATTAAGCCATCTCTTAACCTTGGTAGCTTTACGACGGCTTTGTTAGATTCAAAGTCTCCACAATTATTATATAGAAGATCTATAATTAAATCTCCACGATAATCGATATAGCCACACCTTCCATCCTTGTATACGGATGCTCGACCATTCGTGAAGTCTCCCACAGAAAAATACCGAGCGGGTACGACTAATCGGCCTTTTGTATTCACAAAACCCCAGTGTTTTTTAATTTTCACAGCGGCATAACCTTCTTGGAAAGAACGAATAGAAGTAAACTTAAGACTACTAATCAAGGCTCCAGATCGGTTGACCAAGGAGAACCTAGTATTCGATGTGCCTGTGCTTTCAACAACAGCGAGTCCATATTCATTAAATGAAGAAATTCTCAGGTATTTTGGTCTTAGAATATAATTGCCATTCTCGTCTATGAGACCATACTTTCCAGATTCTTTTACACGGGCTACTCCCCCATCAAAATCTGTAGCAGATACAAATACTGCAGGAAACATCTGTGCACCGCTTCTGTCAATATAATAGGCTTTTGAATTCAAATACACCCAACATTTTCCTTCCTTAAAATTACCACAGCGATTGTAATCAAAGCCAAGAATTAAATCCCCTTCCGTATTGATGAAGCCCCATTTATTGCCTTTACGAACTGCTGCAAAACCTTCTGAAAAAGACTTTACCTCATCAAAAGCACAACCAATAACAATCTTACCACCTTTATCTATGAAACCCCAAAGCCCATTTTTCTTTACTGCAATTCTATCCCCTACAAACGCCCCAAACTCCTCATATTCAAATGGTACAAGCTCATTTGCATCATGATCTAGAATTCCAAATCGGGGGTCATCCTGTTGGACCTTAAGCATCGCTGAATCTCCAACTTTTAGAAAGTCTACGGAATCATAAGAAAAATCTAATACGATCTGGCCTTTTGCTCGAACAGCACCCCATTTTCTCTGTTGCATAACAAGGCCAATACCAGCACCCGCTTTTTTAGAAAAATCATATATTGCAGGGATTTCCCAATCTCCCTTCTCGTCTATAAAACCCCAATTGCAAGATTCGCAAAAAAGACTTGCCGACTTCTGAAAGTTAATGGCGTATTCTGTATAATCAATCATTCTAGAGTTTGATAGACAAGCTCCCAAAAAGTCCTTAAGTTGACCTAGATCATTATCGAAATCAGCTCCAAATCCACCCGCTAAGTTTCCTGAATCTGCAGCAGCAGCTAAACCATCAACAAAAGGGCCTAAATATTTATACCTTCTTGAGGAATAATATCCATCTCGATTTACTAATCCAAAGCTCAAATCTGAAAAAATACATCTCGCCTGATCAGAACCGTTCTCGAAATCTTCAAAAAAAATATGGACCAATTCCATACTTGAACATATTCCAGTTGCATTATTAACTAAGCCAAAAACATTCAAAAACTGGAAATCTACCTTTGATATTTCAAAAGGAACAGAACGCTTAATCGAAGAAAGTGTGAATCCGAGATCATCAAAAACCCTAATCTCATCGAATTGAGGATCTATTTTAAAAGTTTCATTTTCTCTATGCCGCAAGCCCCATTTATTCTTATCAGCAACAAAGACCCATTCAAAATTCTTTAGATTATATCCATCCTTGAGAATTTGCTCTTCCAATACCGCACCTACTTTTATAGTTAGGAATTGGCTAAAAGATTGCTCTCCAACAAGTTGCTCTTGCTCTTCATAAAAAATAAATAAAGATTCTCCTTTGAAAGCATGTATCTGATCTTGTTTACCCCACTTGATCGCATCAAACTCAAAGTCAGAGATAACTTTACCACTTAGAGTACCTATTGCACATTTATTTGACTTAATGAGTGTACATGTATTTTTATTAGGTGCTGAAATGTAATTATATTCTGGCGGATAGAGAACCCTAGAATTTTTTCCAATAACAGACCATAGATTGTTCTGTTTGACTCTGAAGTAATCCTCTGAAAAACCTGCAATCTCCTGATACATGGGAGAAAGAACTATATTCCCATCGCGATCAATTAGACCTACACTTCCACTTTTTTTGGAAAAAACTACCGCACCGTTACTGTAAGGAAAGGCATATAGCATATTCTGAACTGGCGCAATTCTAAAGGAATTTAAGGAAAGTAACACAAATCCAGATTCTTGATATTCCTGAAGCTTAAGGAAACCATCAGAAAACTTTTTAAAATCTTGGAATTTCACTGCTGTTTTAATATTACCTGAGGCATTACAAAATCCCCAAAGCCCTTCTTTTCTAAAGGCAAAACCATTATCAACCAAAAAAATGATTTCATCATAGTCTGCCTGAAGAATCTCATCTCCAGCTTCACTAATGACACCCAGCTTAGAATTTTGTTGAACGATGTAGAAGCCATCCTTGTCCCAATCAATTAGATCATAATCTGGTCGCACTATAAAATCACCAAACTTATCTAAACAGCCCCATTTATTATTGACTTTCACTTTTATTCGATCAGAATCAATAGCACTTACGGCTTGATAATCATCCTTATAAATTATATTACCTTCTATATCTCCAATACTCCATTGACTGCCTTCCGAAAACTCAACAAATACTTCATTAAGCGGTCTAATATCTGTTTTATTCGCAGGGATTAGAAGTTCTCCTTTTCTACTAATGAGACCAACTTTATCAGCTTTTTGAAAAATAAAATATCCGAAAGAATCATACAGGTGAACTGCGTCTAAAGAGTCTTTTCCCCAAAACGAACCTTCCTCATTGACTAAGAACCAATCTGCTCCTTTTTTTACAGGAAAATAGACTTGAGCCGTCAAATCAGTAAATAAAATACTAAATAATAGAAACCAAATTAAGCGCATAGATTTACATTACAATCTTACCAACGAATATAGACTATATTTTATGATAATTTGTCGACCCTTTTTTATGAAATTGTGCCTAGAATAACAAATTCTTGATTTAATTTACTGTTATTAATTTCGCATCGGAAAACACAGCCATGAAAGACGACAATAGACAATTAAAATTTAGGGATGTTCATAAAGATTCGAAAGTACAAAAAGCCTTTATTGAATCCAATAGATTTCCCCTAGCACTACTTTGCGATAGTTTTAGCAAGGCTGCAAATATTGGAATGATGCTTCGACTTGCAGAGGCAGCAAGATTACAAGAAGTAATCATATGGAATAACAAGCTTGATCTATCGAGTAAAAAAATACAAAGGATATCGCGAAATAACATGGATTCTGTCCCTATACGTTCTTTATCGGGCAGCGATTCAGCAGAAGAATTATCCCAAACCTATAGATTAGTTGCAAGTGAATGGACAAACCAATCAACAACCTATAAGTCATTTGAATGGGATGAAAGGCCTATCCTTTTATTGATGGGAAGCGAAGTAACTGGACTTTCTGAATTTTGGCTGGAAAGAGTTGAACAATCAATTCACATCCCTATGTTTGGCCTTAAAACCTCCATGAATGTGGCATGTGCTGCCTCTATATTAAGCTACCAGTTATTAGAAAAAAGAGGTCTCTTTTAAAAGAAACCTCTTTTTGAAATTAAGCTTTATTCTTAAATGAGTTGTAGCTTTTCATACCGTAATAAAGTATATATCCATAGAACAATGTCAAGATCACAAAAGCAGCATTAAAGCTGAATGCATCAATCATCTTTCCAAAGAAGGGCGGGATCAAGGCACCACCTACAATAGCTGTACAAAGCAAGCCTGAGGCCATCGCTTTTTTATCGCCCAAACCATCAATAGCAATAGTGAATATTGTCGGGAACATTATGGAATTAAATAAGCCAACTGCAAGGATACTCCACATGGATACTAAGCCTGAAGTGGCTACGGATATAAACACTAAAGCAACAGCAGAACTGGCAAAAATACCTAAAATCAATCTTGGATCAACTCTACTTGTCAAATAAGAACCTACAAATCTTCCTATCATAGCACCAGACCAATAAAAGGTCACAAATACTCCAACTATTGCTTTAGGATCTTTCTCAAATATTGATGAATCAAAGAAAAGAGCAATATTTCGCATAAACTCTGATTCTGAAATCACAGTATACATGCCAGTTTCCATAAAATAACTTACTAAATAGGAACCGATAGCAACTTCTGATCCAACATAGCAGAAAATACCAAGCACACCTAACATCAAATTTCTTTCCTTTAATAATCCAAAATAAGAGGTACTGGATTTTTCCGACATCATTACTGGCAGCTTTACAAAAGAGAATACAACTGCTAGTAAAACAATAAATACGGCTAGAGCGATAAAAGGAGATTGAACAGCTGAAGCCTCAGCATTGTAATAGGTCTCTTTTGCTATATCCGATAGTCCTGCAATTTCTGTAGAAGAAAGAATATTGTCACTAAGAATAAACAAAGCCCCAACAGCAGGCGCCAAGGCAGCACCAAGTGAGTTAAATGCCTGTGATAAATTCAGCCTACTAGAGGCTTTTTGCTCAGACCCTAACAATGCAACGTAAGGATTGGCTGCAACTTGAAGTATTGTCATACCTGCAGCTACTGTAAAATATGCAACCATAAAAACACCAAATACACGATATGATGCTGCTGGATAAAAAAGTAAACAACCTACCCCCATCGTCACCAAACCAAGGATGATACCCCGCTTATAGCCTATTGCATCTAGAATCTTACTAGCCGGTATTGACAGAAGAAAATAAGCTCCAAAAAAAGCAAATTGGACTAATCCAGCTTGAAAATAAGTAAGCTCAAATACCTCTTTCAATCGAGGCACCAAGGAATCGACAAGAACTGTTATAAAGCCCCAAAGAAAAAACAAGGAGGTCAACAGGATAAATGGCCCCGTGTAGGATTGTTTATTACTCATAATTAATATATTTCATTGTTTCTAAAAGCATGTATTAAATCAATTCTATTTATTCAAGGTGAAGGTTCCTGAATATTGGCGTATTGCGCCATCCAGAAATTCGAGCTCTGCAACAAATACAAACACACCAACTTCATAGTCATTGCTAGAACGAGAAGGATTCCAACCAGCTGATTCATCATTCACAGGAAAGTTAGATTCGTTAAAAACCAAGGCACCCCACCTATCAAAAATTTGCATTGAACGAACTATTTGTATTTGGGGTTCCGAACCATAGACCGTGAATGAATCATTTATTCCGTCATTATTAGCAGATATTATATTGGGGAAGAAAACCTTCCGTGAAGTATCTACTGATACAAATACCGAATCTAAAGCAATACATCCAAACGCATTGGTTGCCTCTAGTATTAATTGCGTGTCGTAGATAAACAAAACCTGCTCATTATCACAATCAACTTGACAATTGATTAAAGATTCTGGCGTCCAAGTATAATTACTAAGATCATAATTTGAGCTGGTCAAAACATCCACCTCTTCACCAAGATTCACTTCAAAATCAAGTCCAAGGTCCACATAAAAAGAGTCTGGCCTATTTATTTCTACTTGGTCTGAAGCAAAGCAACCATTATTATCTATCAATTCAATAGTAAAATCCCCTTCCTGTAATAAGTTGATTTGCCAAGGTTCCTCAAGCTGTTCTGAATTAACAAAGACGGTATATGGTTCTGAAGCATTCAATGCTTCGTCCAATTGTATAAATCCATCAAAACTGTAAGAACAACTTGGATCCTGCTTAGAGATTTCAAGTATGATGCCTGGATCTTCGACGACACTCAAATTGAGTGTTAGAATACTATCACATCCATAAAAAGAAACCAAGGTATCAATATAGGTGCCTTCTTCAGTATAAAAGGTATCTCCGACTAGAAAACTTACACCCTCACAAATACTATCAGTTACCTCATATTCTTCAGGCAGTATTTGGATAAGTTTAGAATTTGAATTTACTCGGCATTTGTCATTAGAGAGATTATCTTCATTATTTGAAACCAAAAAACGGTAATAATAATATCCACTGCTAAAATCATTGTGCGTATAAGATAAATCTGTTGATCCAACTAAATCCTCCCATGTCAAACCCTCATCATAACTTTGCTGCCATTGGAAAGTAGGGTTAGAATATTGATCTCCAATTATAGTAACTTCTAGATCTAAGGGTGAACCATCTAAACATAAATACTCCACTTCTTCTGGAAGTATAAAGGCCTCAGGACCGCAAGCTCTGAATGAAATATTGTCTATAGCAAGATCATTCCCTATGCCACCGGGAGCATTGTTGCTCAAGGAGAGTGTTAAGGAGGTCTGATCAGGTTCGGTGGTAAAAGTAAATCCGTAAGTGTGCCATTGAGCATCCTCTGGAATACTTCCTGTATTAATAACCTCTACTCCATCCAAAAGAAAGGAGACATTAGGTTTAAGAGCATTAGATCCGGGAGGAATAACATTTATAATTTCTGCAGTAAATTCATATAGTGTATTTGGACATAAACCATCTATTAATTGACTGTAAAACAATCCAGGCTCAAAACTAGCATTAACAACCATCATATACCCATCTGGATCCGAACTAGTTTCTTGTATTGGAAGCCAATCCCATGAGTTTTGCCACAAACCAATATTATTAGTGATAATGTATTCTCCGTCATAAAGCGGAGTTATTGGATTATAAACAAAACCTGGAGCTATCCCTGGATCAACGGAAAGTATATTTGATGCACCAGAACCAAAATCCCCATCTAGGAAAATATCTTCACCTACATTTCCAGTACAAAATTGAGCCTCAGCAAAAAGAACAGGACATAGAAAGCCAAGGATGCAAATTATTTTTCTCATAATCAAACACAGAATTTAAGTGCAACAAGTGCACAAGCAAGTAAATAACAAAAATAATTTGGTAGGTATAATTAATTAAGTTCGGTCGAATAAAACTCTTTTTCCTGCATTATCTACAAGAAACTGTCCATTTTTATATGCTAACACACCACTTACGATAGTTTCCGTTACTTTTCCGCGGAAAATCCTACCCTCAAATGGTGACCAATTACATTTATATTCAATATTTTCTTTTGAAACTTCCCATTCATTACCAGGATCTACTATTGCTATATCAGCCCAATAACCTTCATCTAAAAATCCTCGCTCTTTCACATTGAAACAGATCGCAGGTGCATGGCACATCTTTTCTACAATACGCTCAGGGCTTATCATACCTGCCTGATAGAATTCTAGCATCACATTCAGGCTATGCTGTACCAATGGCACTCCTGAAGGCGCTGAAGTATATAAATTTTGTTTCTCTTCCCAAGTATGAGGTGCATGATCCGTTGCAATAATATCAAGGCGATCATCTAATAAGGCTTCAAAAAGGGCTTTCTGGTGTTCGGCAGCTTTTACCGCAGGATTACATTTAATCCCGGTTCCATATTGTTCATAATCATCTGCATTAAAATACAAATGATGTACACAGACCTCTGAAGTAATTCTTTTATCTTTCAAAGGTATTTGATTGGTAAATAAATCCAATTCATCTTTCGTAGAGATATGCAATATGTGTAATCTCGTATCAAACTTTTTTGCAAGATCTATGGCAAGGGAACTGGACAGGTAACAGCCTTCCACATTTCGTATAATCGGATGTTGTTCGATCGGAATAGCGTCACCATATTTTGCCTTAGCCAATTCAAAATTTGCTCGTATTGTGGCCTCATCTTCACAATGGGTAGCAACAAGCATTGGAGCATTTTTAAAAATATGTTCCAAGGTCTTCTCATTATCAACAAGCATATTTCCAGTAGAAGATCCCATAAATACTTTAATCCCACACACTGTGCTAGTATCTGTCTTCAGAACCTCCTCAATATTATCATTGGAAGCCCCCATGAAAAAAGAGTAATTAGCCATTGAAACCTGACTTGCACGATCATACTTCTCTTGAAGTAATTCTTGAGTAAGTGCAGCTGGCTTTGTATTTGGCATCTCCATGTAAGTGGTAACACCTCCCGCTACTGCCGCCCGCGACTCTGTCAATAACTCAGCTTTATGCGTTAGCCCTGGCTCCCTAAAATGCACCTGATCATCAATTATACCTGGGATAACCCACTTTCCTGTGGCATCTATTTCTACATCTGCAACCGCATCAATAACCGCATCAATTCTGGCGATACGCCCATTTTCAATCAGCACATCTGCAGATTTTTGCCAACCTCTGTTTATGATGGTCCCATTTTTAATTAAAATTCTCTGCATTATTTTGCTTTAAGCGTTGTTGTAATGTTATCTGATAAAATTATAAGAATTTTTTAAGACCACAACAGACATTCGAAAAAAAAGAGTATTAATCACTTTTTTTTATTCCCCTTAAGGAGATACCTTTGAGAGAGATTAAAACAAATCTATATAATGACGCAGTTTTTAGACAAAAATTTCAAGCTTGGCATCCTCGGTGGTGGCCAATTGGGCAAAATGCTTTGTAAAGAAACCAATGAATGGAGCATAAACACTCACATTCTTGATAAATCCACTTCTTTTCCCTCAGGACGAAATGCAACAGCATTTGTGGAAGGCGATTACAACAATTATGAGGATGTACTTAATTTTGGGCGATCAATGGATGTAATAACCATTGAAATCGAACATGTTAATGTTGATGCATTAGAAGCTTTAGAAAAAGAAGGCAAGATTGTTCATCCTAGACCTTCTGCACTGCGCATTATTAAGGATAAAGGCTTGCAGAAGAATTTCTATGCTGAGCATGAATTACCTACCTCTTCTTATACATTATTTGAATCGAAAGCAGCTATACAAAAGGCAGTAGATGCTGGTGAGATCACTATTCCATTCGTTCAAAAGTCAAGGACAGCTGGATACGATGGTAAAGGTGTGTTTGTAGTTGATAGTGCAGACAAACTTAAAAACATGATGGATTGTCCATCTGTTGTTGAAGACTTAGTAGACATAGAAAAGGAATTGGCTGTAATTGCAGTGCGAAATTCAGAGGGAGAAATAAACACCTTCCCTATCGTAGAGATGGAATTTCATCCCACTGCTAACCTTGTAGAATTCTTACTTGCGCCTGCAGAGGTTGATGTGCTCATTGAAGAAAAATGTAAGAACCTAGCAATTGAACTTGTAGACAAACTAGATATATGTGGCTTGCTTGCCGTAGAGCTTTTCCTGACTAAATCTGGAACAATATTGATTAATGAGGTAGCTCCAAGACCACACAACAGTGGGCACCATACTATTGAAAGCTGTTCAAGCTCTCAATTCGAACAACACATAAGAGGTATTTTAAATATGCCCTTGAGTGATATTGTACAGCTGAGTCCAGCAGTTATGGTTAATCTCCTTGGTGCAGATGGGCATACTGGTGAGGCAATATACCCAGGCTTTGATACATGCATAAGTGAATCAAATGTATACCCACATCTTTATGGCAAGGTTCAAACAAAACCTTTCCGAAAAATGGGGCATATTACGATCACCGATCAAGATCGAGAAATGGCGAAGCAAAAAGCTAAATTTGTTAAAGACTCTATTCGTGTAGAATCAAAATAAGAAACAATGAAAAAGGTAGTAAGTATTATCATGGGATCAGATTCAGACTTACCAGTTATGCGTCAGGCAGCTGAAGTACTTGAAGAATTAAACATCGGTTTTGAGCTGACTATCATTTCGGCACACAGAACACCAGAACGCATGATGGACTTTGCTAAAAAGGCCCACCAAAGAGGTATAAAAGCAATAGTAGCCGGTGCAGGCGGTGCAGCCCATCTTCCTGGGATGGTTGCGGCTATAAGTCCATTACCAGTCGTAGGAGTTCCCATAAAATCATCCAATAGCATCGATGGCTGGGATAGTATATTATCCATTTTGCAAATGCCAGGAGGTGTTCCAGTAGCTACCGTCGCATTAAATGGGGCAAAGAATGCAGGGATTCTTGCAGCACAGATTGTTGGATCTTCTGATCAGGATGTACTAGAACGTATAGTACAATACAAAGAAAAACTTAGACAAGCTGTAGAAGACAAATACAACAGACTTGAAGAGGAAGGATATAAGAATTATAAAAAATAAGCCCCCAAGCATTTAAAATGATCCAATTTAATCTTAACGATACTTTCACAAAAGCACTACCTGCAGACTCTGTAGAGGAAAACTATCGGAGACAAGTCTGGGGAGCATGCTTTTCCTTTGTAGAACCCAGTCCTGTTAAAGCACCTCAACTTATTGCATGGAGTGAGGATGTCGCTGCGCTTACAGGTGTTCTTCTGGAACCCAATACCGCAGATGATCTTAAAAGTATCTTGTCTGGCAACAAAACAATAGACGGATTCAAACCTTATGCCCATTGCTATGGAGGACACCAATTTGGTCATTGGGCTGGACAACTTGGAGATGGAAGAGCTATAAACATTGCAGAATTATCAAATAATAAAAAGCAATGGGTCTTACAGCTTAAAGGTGCAGGGCCTACGCCCTATTCTAGGTCAGCTGATGGTCTAGCTGTTCTTAGGTCTTCTATTCGAGAATTCCTATGTAGTGAGGCTATGCATAACCTTGGAATACCAACTACAAGAGCCTTATCCTTAGTTTCTACAGGAGAAAAAGTAGTCCGAGACATGCTTTACGATGGTAATCCAGCAGAAGAACCCGGAGCAATAGTCTGTAGAGTAGCGGAAAGTTTCTTAAGATTTGGCAACTACCAGCTTCTTCTAGCAAGAAACGATAATGAGAACTTAAAAACGCTTGTTGACTATACGCTGAATCAGTTTTTTCCTGAACTTGGAAAGCCATCAAAAGAAGCTTACATAGCACTATTTAGAACAATCAGCGATCGAACATTAGACTTAATAATCCATTGGCAAAGAGTAGGATTTGTCCATGGAGTAATGAATACGGACAA
The DNA here is from genome assembly GCA_029252685.1 of Saprospiraceae bacterium. Lineage (GTDB taxonomy): Bacteria > Bacteroidota > Bacteroidia > Chitinophagales > Saprospiraceae > AM-2324. The sequence goes on from JAQXAY010000195.1 coordinate 24,441, forward strand.
TATGTCTATTCTTGGGCTAACTATTGATTATGGTCCATATGGTTGGCTAGAAGGCTTTGATTATGGATGGACACCAAATACGACAGATGCTCAAAATCGAAGATATCGATTTGGTCAACAAGCTTCAGTGGGCCTTTGGAACCTTGCACAATTAGCGAGTGCTTTTCATCCATTGATTGAAGACAAGGAACAAATCGAAGCTATTTTGGAAGAATATCGTTCAAACTTCCAAGTTCGCTTCTTTGATATGATGCAATCAAAACTTGGATTTGAAGGCTCCCACGATTCTGACAAAAAGATCCTTTCAAAGTTAATAGAAACCTTACACCTCTCCGAAACGGATATGACCATCTTTTTCAGAGAACTGATACAAGTAAGTCAAGAAACAACACAAATACAAGCTTTGAGTATTATTGAAAAAGCCTTTTACAAACCAGAAGAAATAGATGGAGCAGTAAAAAATAACTGGTTGGAATGGTTTGAGCTTTACATCAATAGGCTTAAAGTAATGGATAAGGATCAAATCCAAAGAGCAGCAATTATGCGAGCAAGTAATCCTAAATATGTATTGAGGAATTATATGGCTCAATTGGCTATTGAAAAAGCAGAAAAGGAAGATCTCAGCTTATTAAAGGAATTAGCTACAATGCTTAAAGATCCATACGCAGAGGCACCTCAATACCAGCATTGGTATAAAAAAAGACCAGAATGGGCAAGGAATAAGGTTGGTTGTTCTATGCTATCTTGTAGTTCTTAAAAAAAAACAGACCTGAAATAATCAGGTCTGTTTTTTTATCTATTGGCCGATAACAATAAACTCAACACGTCTATTTAATTCACGTCCAGTTTCCGTGCGGTTTGAATCCAAAGGCTTCAACTCCCCTTCTGCCAAAACTTTTATGCGCATTGCATCGATTTTTCTCGAGATCAAGTAATCTTTACAAGAGGTTGCTCTGTCTAAAGATAACTCCAAATTACTTTGCTTACGACCTACATCATCTGTATGTCCAACGATCTCTAATTCAAACTCTGGATACTTTTTTAGAAGATCAACAATTTTATCTAACGTTTCGTAGGATATAGCCTTCAAATGGGCTTT
>JAQXAY010000203.1 GCA_029252685.1 Saprospiraceae bacterium
AAAAAAAGCCTCTAACAAATTTTAGAGGCTCAAACAATTATCCTGGTATAAATAAATAATTTACGCTTAATTAGATTTTGGTCTAAAACCTAGGCCCCATCGCAATAATATCCCCAAAACAACAGCCTCCATTCATCGACTCAGGCAACTTATTAATACCGTAATCAAAAAAAGTTACACATTTCTCTCAAAAAAAAGTCATAAGAGTTAATTTTGCTCCTTTAAAAGTCAATTTGCTTTATCTTTGCATATATGAAGAATATTAGAAACTTTTGTGTGATTGCACATATCGATCATGGCAAGTCTACCTTGTCGGATAGATTACTAGAATTCACACAAACCATATCAGAGCGGGAAATGAAAAACCAAGCACTAGATGATATGGATTTAGAACGAGAAAGAGGGATTACAATAAAAAGTAAAGCTATACAGCTTAACTACAAACACCTTGATGGTGAAGATTATACATTCAATTTGATTGATACACCTGGGCACGTTGATTTCTCCTACGAGGTATCAAGATCAATTGCAGCTTGCGAAGGGGCTTTGTTACTTGTTGATGCTTCTCAGGGAATACAAGCTCAAACAATATCAAATCTATATCTAGCGATTGAAAATGATCTTGAAATAATTCCAATCCTGAACAAAGTGGATATGGAGAGTGCTATGATTGATGAAGTTTCAGACCAAATCATTGATTTAATTGGCTGTGAAAGAGCAGATATCATTCATGCAAGTGGAAAGACAGGAATCGGTATTCAAGATATTATGACAGGAATAGTTGACAGAGTCCCAGCACCTAAAGGTGATCCAGCGGCGCCACTGCAAGCTTTAATTTTTGATTCAGTATTCAATCCATATAGAGGAGTTATTGCCTACTTTAGAATCCTTAATGGTAAGATAAGCAAAGGTGATAAAATCCATTTCATAAACACCGACAAAAGCTACGGAGCAGAAGATGTTGGTGTTCTGGGCATGGATCTAGTACCTAAGAAATCAATCTCGGCAGGAAATGTAGGATACGTTGTATCAGGCATAAAGAATTCTGTTGAAATTAAAGTTGGAGATACAATAACCACCTTAGAAAACAAAGCAGATAGTATTCAGGGGTTTGAAGACGTAAAACCAATGGTATTCGCTGGAATATTCCCCATCGATAATGATGATTTTGAAAACCTGAGAGAAAGCTTAGAAAAGCTTCAACTTAATGATGCTTCTCTAACCTTTGAGCCAGAAACATCAGCAGCACTTGGGTTTGGGTTTAGATGTGGCTTCCTCGGAATGCTCCACTTGGAGATTATCCAAGAAAGACTCTCCAGAGAATTTGACATGGAGGTAATAACCACGGTACCTAACGTGAGTTACTACGCAAATCTAAACAATGGAGAACGAATTCTAGTAAACACACCTTCTGATCTTCCGGATACTACACTTCTTCGAAGTGTTGAAGAGCCATATATTCTTGCACAGATAATCACTAAGCCTGAATATATAGGCACAATCATGAATCTGTGTATGGAAAAAAGAGGAATCCTGAAAAAACAAACTTACTTAACTCAAGAAAGGGTCGAACTTACATTTGACATGCCGCTTGCAGAGATTGTTTTTGATTTCTATGACAACCTTAAGTCAATAACTAGAGGATATGCTTCTTTTGATTACCATCCAATGGAATATAGAGAATCTCAACTAGTTCGTCTTGACATGCTCCTTAACGGAGATGTGGTGGATGCATTATCAGCATTGGTACACAAAGACAAAGCTGCTGCCTTTGGAAGAAGAATTTGTAAGCGTCTAAAAGAATTACTACCTAGACAACAGTTTATGATCGCCATTCAAGCAGCTATCGGAGCAAAAATTATTGCGAGAGAAACTATCTCAGCATTAAGAAAAGATGTTACAGCTAAATGTTACGGTGGTGATATTACTCGTAAACGTAAACTTTTAGAAAAACAGAAAAAAGGTAAAAAGAAAATGCGTCAAATTGGAAATGTAGAAGTTCCACAAAAAGCATTCATCCAAGTATTAAAACTTGAGTAATAAAAAAGAGGGATTTTAAAATCCCTCTTTTTTTATTCTATAAGCTTAGTTATAAAGTAAAAAAGCCGCCATG
>JAQXAY010000219.1 GCA_029252685.1 Saprospiraceae bacterium
AATAAAAAAAGGAGGCTCAATATTGAGCCTCCTTTTTTTATAAGTGCCTTTCGGCATGATAAGAAGATCGAACTAAAGGTCCACTCTCTACAAAATTCAATCCTTTTTTAAGACCTACTTCTTTGTATTTAGCAAAAATATCTGGATGAACGTATTCAGCAACCTCTAAGTGCATCTTAGTTGGTTGTAGGTACTGTCCTATTGTAAGTACATCACATCCATGATCCACTAAGTCATCCATAACCTCGAAAACTTGTTCCTCTGTCTCTCCTAGACCAACCATAATACCGGTCTTTGTGCGATGACCAAGGTCTTTTATTCTTTGAATCTGCTCTAGGCTTCGCTGATATTTAGCTTGAGGCCTTACTTTTCTATATAGAGCTTTTACTGTTTCCATATTGTGAGAAACTACTTCCTGCCCGCCTTCGACCATGCGCTCAAGAGCTGCCCAATTACCTCTAACATCAGGAATCAGTGTTTCTATAGTTGTCTTCGGAGAAACCTCCTTAACAGCCTTAATCGTCTGATACCAAATCTCCGCACCTCTATCCTTTAACTCATCTCTATTTACAGAAGTGATAACGGCATGCTTGACTTCCATAAGTTTTATAGCTTCTGCAACTCTCCTTGGTTCATCCGCATCATACTCAGGTGGTCTTCCTGTTTTTACTGCACAAAAAGAACATGATCTAGTACAGGTATTACCTAATATCATGAAGGTAGCAGTTCCGGCACCCCAACACTCGCCCATGTTTGGGCAATTACCACTTTGACAGATCGTATGCAGATTATACTCATCAACAAGGTTCCTTACCTTCTTGTAATTCTCACCAATAGGCAGCTTAACTCTCAACCAATTAGGCTTCCTTTTCCTTGCCCCATCATCTTTTTTATCTACAATCGGAAGATCGATCATCGTTTTGTTTTTATCAACAAATAAAACAGCCTTTGGTTAAAAGGCCCCTAGCTTCTTTTTCCTAACTGCAAAGTTAGAAAAAGATTAATGAAATAATTACGATTTTCAACACCCTCTATCGGAACCATCATTGGAATCTTCTTTGGAAACACATCAATGACAATTCCAGCCTCTACAGCTTTAATATATTCATCGAAAGCACCCCAATCAACATGCACCCCAAACTTTGCAGTGCCGCCTGGGTAAAGACTTAATTCATTTAAACCTATAGACCAAGGTGCTGCTCCGCGCATTAGGCTAGTATTTAGAAACTCCTCTGAAGATTCCTCTGAATACTTCACAGCTGTTGACATTTGATCGAAATTACGGATTAACACATAATAAGGTTTTGCAATTCCAAGATTGAAACCAAGACTATAATTTATTCCTACCGCAACCCCTTTTGTTTTGGATTTTTCTGAAAAGTATTTCTTCTCTCCAACAATAGCTCTAAGCCCATAGAAATTATTTTGCTTACCATAAATTACAGATTCTGTAAGATCTGAGTTATTTAAAGAAAGCTTGTATTCTTTGTGGTGCTTAAACTCACTAAACTGAAGCCCAAAATATCTTGTTTTATAATAGGTTAAAACCTTACCCTTATATACACCAAAAGAATAGCCTTTAGTCTGTTTGGTTAGGTCTACACTAAATTCACTATTGTAAATAACACCAGTACCATTGTAGCGTTCTTTGGGGATACCAGAGAAATCTCCTTGGGCAAAGGTTGAAGTAAATGTGCACACCAAAACAAAAACCAAAAGTCTAATTCGCATAATTTCTAAGTGTTTATGTTGATTAAAATCTATGTAGACTTAACACAAAATACAAGCCTTAAGCATATTAAACTCAAAATAAAGTACCTATTTAAAAGGAATTTTACATTTTGAGGTATCTTAATAGTAATTCAAATACAATTTTATGGATAAAACTGTCCTGATTTATTCACAGCGTACCCTAAGTAATAGGCATCGCTTTGTTTTTGACTTTCTATTTATTGAAAATCTAAGTCTTGATTATCAATTCACCACAGATATAACACGTTTTAAGAATGCCAATAATTCCCTCAGGATCAATTATTCTACAAACGACTGTCTTGTCGAGAATTCAATTACAATTTTTAATTGTGGACTTCTTGATGAAAAAGAAATCCGTTCTTTTGTTCCGGAGTTAAAAGGGGAGGGGTCATCCACTAAGTTATTTCCTGCAGAAAAAAAGTCCTCTTACAATATAGACTTCGATCTTTTTTCCGCTTGCTTCTATTTGCTTAGTAGGTATGAGGAGTATTCTGATTTTGATCGAGACAAGCACGGAAGATTTTGTGCAGGAGTATCACTAGCTTTCAAAAATAATTTTCTCCAAGATCCTTTAATCGATATTTGGATACATGCGCTCAAGAAGCAATTAAGCCTTTCTTTCGATTATAGCTCTCCTAAAACAACCTTCCAATTTCATCCAACCTATGATATCGATATTGCATGGGCGTTTAAACACAAAGGCTTACTACGAAAAATAAATTTATTATTAAGGCTCCTAAAATCGAAAAACAAAGAGGTAAATTCAGATATAACAAACACTTGGCTCAACAAAAAAAAGGACCCCTATCAAGTCTTTTCATATCTTGATGAATTGAAAAAAAAGTATCATTCCTTGAATCCATGCTACTTTTTTGCACTCGGAAAATGGTCAAGATTTGACAAAAACACCCCCACATACAAACGTTCATTTATTCATTTGATTCGCAAAATTTCATTGCATAATGATGTTGGTATACACCCTTCATACCGCAGTAACCAATCCATATCTATCCTAGGCAAAGAGCACAATAAACTTCATAGAATTCTTTCTGCTCCAGTTTTGAAAAGCAGGCAACATTATCTGAAACTAGCTCTTCCTAACACCTACAGAAATCTAATTGAATTAGGTATTAAAGAAGATTACACGCTTGGTTTTTCTGACGATATCGGATTCAGAGCCTCTACATCAAGATCATTCCTTTGGTATGACCTAGAGGCTGAATCAATTAGTACACTAAGGTTATTCCCTTTCCAAATCATGGATGTAAGCTTGTTCACCTATCTAAACTTAAGACCAGAGGAAGCTCTAAAAAAATCACTAGATATTTTAAATAGTATTCAAAAGTACGGAGGAACTCTTCGGACAATATGGCACAACTCATCTTTCTACGCTGCAGAAGGTTGGACCACTGAACGAACAAGAGTATATGAGCAGATCTACGAAAAAGCATCAAAGGCTTAATGAATCCATTTACTTTTTTTGGAAATACCTTCAAAGCAATTGTAGATAAAATCCGAAAACGTTATATTTAAAGTTCTTCCACCGTTTCAAAAAATCTATGCCAATGGCGACCAGAGTTTTAACAGATCAACCCAGCATTGCAAATACTTTTCTTGCTGAACTAAGAGATGTAAGAATACAGGCAGACGCTATGCGTTTCCGAACTAACCTAGCAAGAATAGGGGGTCTAATTGGTTATGAGATCAGCAAAACACTCCGTTATAAAGAAATTGAAACAGAAACACCATTAGGCATTTCAAAAAGCAAGTCAATAAAGGATGATATAGTCATAGCGTCTATACTTAGAGCTGGACTACCTATGCATAATGGTCTCCTGGATGTTTTTGATAAAGCAGAAAATGCCTTTATTTCTGCACAACGAAAAATGCATAAATCTGGTGATTTTGAAATTGAACTCAACAAAGTAACAAGTCCATCATTAGAGGGTAAAGTTCTTATTCTTTGTGACCCGATGCTTGCCACAGGATCATCGCTAGATCTTTCTCTTCAGGCTTTAGAGGCTTACGGTAAACCCTCAGTTATCCACATTTGTACAGCTATTGCCTCAAGAGCAGGCATGGAGCATGTAGAGCGTTTGCATCCTGAGGCTATGATCTGGATCGGTGATCTAGATGAAGAATTAACAGCCAAGTCCTATATCGTTCCGGGTCTTGGTGATGCTGGAGATCTTGCCTTTGGGCCTAAAATATAAGTAACAATGGAGCCAACTCTTTCAAGCCAAGTCATCCTGCTGATCATAGCAGCTTATTTCGCTTTCCTTATTGTAATTTCATTTATAACGGGACGAAAAGCTGATCAAGCAGGGTTTTTCATTGGTAACAAAAACTCATCTTGGGTGATAGTTGCAATTGGTATGATAGGTACATCTCTTTCTGGTGTTACCTTTATATCACTCCCCGGTGCCGTTGGTAACGGTGGAATGAATCAGGCTTTATCCTATATGCAAATGGTCTTCGGATACCTGATAGGTTATTTCATAATTGCTACCGTTCTTTTGCCGCTATATTACCGACTCAACTTAACCTCCATATATACCTACCTTGGTCAACGCTTTGGGAAAGAAGCACATAAAACAGGTTCAGCCTACTTTATTGTTTCTAGGACAGTAGGGGCTTCCTTTCGATTATTTTTAGTTGCAGGAGTACTCCAAAGCTTCGTAACAGGTCCAATGGGTGTGCCGTTCTGGGGAACAGTGCTTGCAACAATAGTGCTTATATGGATTTACACATTTTCAGGTGGAATTAAAACCATAATTTGGACAGATGCTATACAGACTATATGCATGGTATTGGCTGTTATAATAACACTAGTAGCTATATCTAAATCATTCGGGCTGAGCATTACAGAGATTCCTTCTTATGTGCATAGTGGCAAATATGGGCAGTTGTTTTTCTTTGAGGAAATGTGGAAAGATGGAAATAACTTTTGGAAACAAATAATCAGCGGTGCATTGATTGCACTTGCTATGACTGGTCTGGATCAAGACATGATGCAAAAAAACCTTTCGTGCAAATCCCTGAAAGATGCCCAAAAGAATATGCTCATGTTTTGCATTCTTTTGGTAATAGTTAATTTCATTTTCCTTTACCTAGGAGCTATGCTTTTTGAATTTGCTGAATTAAACGCCGTTTCAATACCAGAAAGGCCCGATCATTTATATCCAACACTTGCACTAAATTATCTGCCTCCTACGGTTGGAATTCTTTTTATTCTAGGCTTAATAGCAGCAGCCTATTCAAGTGCAGATAGCGCCCTCACAGCACTAACAACTGCATTTTGTATAGATTTTCTGAACTTTGATAAAGTGGATAATACTCAAACTAATGAGGAGAGGAAAAAAACTAGACTAATTGTACACATAGGGTTTTCGTTCTTGCTCTTCGCAGTTATCCTTCTGTTTAATGCCCTGCCGAAAGATAGTTCTATTATCAACCAAATCTTTGTTGCAGCGGGTTATACTTATGGTCCTTTACTTGGCCTATTCTTCTTTGGGATCTTCTTTAAAACTAGAACACCAAGCGGCACAAGCATTATCATAAGTTGTATAGCAGCACCAATATTTTCATATTTACTTAATAGCGGGCTAAAAGACGTATTTTCATTTGGCTCAACTATATTAGCAGTAAATGGACTTCTTACATTAGGTTTGTTATACCTATCAAGCACTATCAGTCCATCAAAAAAACCAGATACATTATTAGATTAATTTAAAATGGCAATTTTATTCCCTAGTAAACTAGAACCAAGAGCAGCATCCGTTTTCAGCTATCTCAAAGATTTAGCAGGCTTTCACAAGGAAGAGCTTACCATACTATATACCTATGAAGATTACTACCTACGAAGAGTATTTGGAACTTCAAAAGTCAAAAAGTTTGCTTGGAATAAATTAAGAGTGTTTGGAAAAGGTTCAGAAAAGCAAGTTCCAAGCCATGTCATATTGAGACTTCGCTCTGGTAAATTAGAAGAGCAAACAAGCCTTGCCCTCCAAAAAAATGTATACACTGTGCAGGCCGTAGACAACGAGCAATTCAATTTTTTTTTCAGAAAAAACAATATAGCTCGACTAAAGAATAGAGAAGGAAATTGTCAAATGCTCTTTATACCATATAATAAGAAATGGAAAACTCCTGAAAACATTTTAATTTTTGGAGGAGATATACAAAGCTTAGATGCAATTGAACAACAACAGATCCTTAGCCTAGGGATACAATATAACTGTAATCTACATTATTTAAATCCTGAAGAAGATAATGAATCTTGGGCTTTCCATTCCAAGCCGCTTACTGCTGATAGATTGATCTACGAAAAAAAGTTTCCAGCAGATAATCACCTTGAGGTATTTTCAGATTACCTAAGAAATAATCCAATTGACTTTATTATTCTTTCCAACACGGCTATTGATCTATTTGAAAACTGGGCAAAAACACTTCGCTCTAATCAGGAAATAAACAAACCCATTCTCTTATTGAAGAATCCAAAGAAAACTCAGACTAAAAGTGTTTTCGAAAATCTTATACCTAGGACGTGGGCGAAGAGGACTGCTGCTGGTTCTCCTCCTGAGGAGACTTACAATCCAAAGGAATAGACAAACGCTCTACAAACTCAGATTGTGATTTCAGAATCTTTTCGGTGAGTGTTTGTAGTTGTTTGAAATACATTTCTAACTCAACTGCATCATCGGAAAGAACAGGATTGTTCTCTTTGAACATTTTTTTACAATTAACAATACTATCATAGTACGTTTTCTTTGTCTTTAAACGCTCTCTCTGATTTTTAATTTCTGCAGCAAGTCTATTTGACTCCATTTGCCACTCTTCCGCACTCATTGACACATACTTCTCGCAGATTTTTGTTTCGGTAAGATCTGCAAGGGGAACTGAAAACAATTTTGACATTTTCACCAAATTGGCGATCCTAGGTTCAGCTGTTCCACTTTCGTAAGAAGCAATATTACCCCTATTTAGACCAATCATAGTCGCTAGGTCCTCCTGGCTTAGGTTCATCTTCTTTCTTAGGTACCTTATATTGGACCTCAATATGTCACAGTTAAATCCTTCTTTCATGCTATGTGTGTTGAACGTTGTCTAAAATTAAAATTAATTAACAACAAATCCAATAAAGAGTAATGTTTTGTCAAATTGATAAACATTTAAAGGTGTACAAGGTTCAAAACAATCATATTTTTGTTAATAAAACTTAAAATTTACCCAGAATGTAAATTTAATTTACAAAACGTCTTGGTTTTTAGTGTAAATTATATTATCATTGTAAACAAGAGTTACAAAAAAAATAATTGATATGAGCATCAAGATAATAAATGATAAAATAAATAACATTGATCCAGCACTAAGAGCTTTTTCCATGAAACTTACTGGAAATAAAGTTGATGCTGATGATTTGTTTCAGGATACTGCCCTAAGAATTATGGCTAATTCTGACAAATATAAAGAAGGAACAAACTTTAAGGCTTGGGCCATTACGATCATGCGTAACATTTTTATAAATAATTATCGCAAGAAAGTAAGAAGAGGAGTTATGTTAGACCAGACAGATAACAATTACTTTATCAACTCTGGTACTAAAGTGGTTAGAAACGAGGGAGAGTCCAATGCTACCTATAAAGAAATGTTACAAATGGTAAGTTCATTGCCTGAAGAATTTAAGGAACCATTCTGGATGGCCTTTAAAGGATTCAAGTATGATGAAATCGCTGAAAAGCTAGATGCACCATTAGGAACGATAAAAAGTAGAATATTTTTCGCAAGAAAGAAGCTTCGCAATTTGTATGAAGTAGCAAATTACGACAGAAGAGCTTAATTTGAGTTAGTAATATTAACAAATTTTAGAGAGGATCATTATCGTGATCCTCTCTTTTTTTTATACATTTAATTATATAAATTATTCACATTCATATTTAATTAGATGATAGAGGTTACTAACGGCACTAATAGACTGAAACTATTCAAAAGTAATAGATTAGTTGGATTGAAAGGATCGCTTAATTCTATAAAGAATCAAAAGCTCAAAAAAGACAAAGATTTATTGAGTTTTGGAGGATTCAATTTATTTGAACTAGATACTAATCTAGACAAAGCCGATCAGGCGCTTGACGAGCTCCGCTCCATGAAGGAAGTTGACCTTGGTACCCATATCTATCATACTGAAAAAAGCAACAAGCCTATTATTCCTACAGGGCTTGTGATAATCCACTTCGATCCACTCGCAAACAAAGAAGAACGAAGCATAGTGCTTGATGAATTTGGTTTGCAGCTTGAAGAGCAACAGGAAAAGCATATAGTAGTTGCGTTATGCACAAAACAGTCAGCAAACCCAATTAAGGTTTGCAATATGCTAGAACAACTCTCTATGGTTCAATCTGCAGAACCCGACTTTGATATCCCTTTAGAAACATATGAAGCCTTTCCTATTGATCAACTACTTAAAGATCAATGGCAATTTGAAAATACCGGATCTATTTCCTTTACTAGAAAAAAAACTAAAGCAGGTGCAGATGCAAAAATTAAAAAGGCCTGGGAATTCATGGGTAATACGGGTTCCTCTGATATTAGGATTGCTTTAATCGATAGTGGATTCGACCTACAACATGGGGACTTCAGAGGAAAAGTTGTTGCACCCTACGATATTTCTACTGGTTCGTCTAGACTTAGAACAGGAATCCCAATGGAAACCCACGGAACACCATGTGCGAGCATTGCCCTAGCTAATGCTGATGCAAGCGGTCTAATAGGAGTAGCCCCAAAAGCACATTTCATCCCAGTACAAAAACCAAGTTTTGCGGCTAATGACCTTAAAAAAATGATCAAGCACTGTGTAAATAATGGTGCAGACATAATAAGCGCCTCCTGGGGTACAATAGATCCAAACTTTCACCTTAATGATTACAAGAAAAGTATTATAAAGTGGGCTGCTACAAAAGGACGAAACGGAAAAGGATGTATAATTTTATTTGCGGCAGGTAACGAAGGTGTAAATAAAATTAACAATTTCGGTTTAATGCCTGAAGTTATAGCAATTGGAGCCACAGATAGTAACGACGAACACCCATCTTATTCAAATACAGGACGAGAACTATCTGTCTGTGCACCTTCTGATGGTGATATTCCTGTTCTAGCAGCTAAAGCTTCTTGGGACAAATCGAAATCACTAAAGGATTACATAAATGGTCCCTCTAGTTTTGGACACTATAAAGCCTTTGGCGGAACATCCGCAGCAACACCCTTAGTTGCAGGTGTATGTGCACTAATTCTCTCAGTCAATCCAGAATTATACGCCTGGGAGGTAAAAGAAATCCTTCAAAATACAGCTGACAAGGTTGGGGACCATAAAGATTATATAAATGGTCACTCATTAATTTTTGGACACGGACGAATCAATGCCCTTAAGGCTGTAAAAGAAGCCCAAAGAAGAAGAGATCTATCAAAAAGTAAAACCCAAAGTAAAACCAATCCGATAAAACCGACAAAAGTCAAAAACCAAATAGAACTTAACCCACCGGTTATAGAAAACGGAAATTGGATTATTCAATTAGGAGTGTTTTCTAAACAAAAAAGTGCGGAACGCTTTAGTAAAGAATTAATTAAGAAACACAGCATACGAATTCTAATAGATCCTGTGAAAGGGCAGGAGAGGACTCTTTATCGTGTAAGTAGCCAAAAATTTGAGACCAGAGAAACAGCAAAGATCTTTTTGAATGCTCTGGATCAAAAAGGAATAAATGGCTTTATAAAGAAATTAGACTAAGTCTTTGAACTCAGGTATTATTCGAATACCAACCGCCTTCTCCACCCCTTTGTCTTTCTGGACGAGGGGCTTCAAATGGGTTTTCACCAAAGAACTTCTTTTTCGGTGTTGGATTATCTTCCCAACTGTAGGTTTTCTTTGGAGGCTGCACGTCTGATTTTGAATTCTTAAACAGATAAGCAACAAAGACACCTACAAGTCCACCCATAAGATGGCCTTCCCAAGATACGCCTGGCTGATTCGGAAGTACACCAAGCCACAAGCCACTGTAAAGAAATGTTACAATTAGAGATATAACTATAGAAGGTATTGATCGTCTAAATATACCCGACCAAAATAAGAAAGACACCATCCCATACACTACTCCACTAGCGCCTATATGGTAGCTTTCTCTACCAAAGACCCAAACTAAAAACCCTGATAAGATATAAATCAACCCAAAAGAAGTCTTTGCCACTTTTGGATAAAAAAACAACATCATACTAAATAGCATGAAAAATGGCGCTGAATTTGATATAATGTGCTGTAGATCACCGTGTATCAAAGGAGAAAAAAGTATTCCTTTTAAGCCGTCAACACTAAGAGGTAAAACCCCCCAATTAGTAGGCGGAAAATTTAGGAGAAATGCTAACCAAATTATACTCAAAACCACTGCCGGTAGTTTTAAACTTGATTTCAGCCTTGTAGAAAACTTCTTCAAAGTATCGGATTTTAATTAAATCTTCTTTTTACAAGTTTAATAAACACTTTCGCCTTTTTCCTCTTTTTTGGACTAACCCAATTGTATTTTTCGATTAACTGCGCAGATATATATGATTTAGCGTCTTCATAATTAGCCATATCATTTAATGCACTTAGAGATGTTTTAAACGCTGCATTGTCGCCATCGAAAAGCTCATTAACCGTGAGCATGCGCTCATTGATACCCATTGCTTTTGTAAGATCTGAAATAGGACTTTCTCCTAAACGATCAGACAGTTCATTGGTTTCAGAGTCATAGTCTAATATATCTGCATGCTCATCATTGATCAATTGCTTTCTTGCACCTGTAGTAAGTGGCTTTGATGATTCTAAAATTGGTTCTTCAACAACCTGTTTTGTCTGATAGACCTCCTCTTTGACTAATACAGGCTCTGGATCTATATGTTCTTCTTCCACAAGCTGCTTTATCGGGGCCTCTGTTTGCTGCATCTTCTCGGGCTTTGCAATCACAGGTTCCTCAAAAACCTCATCATATACAGAAGATACAGAAACCTCTTTTACCTTCTGCTCTACATTCTCTGTGTCGGTGTTCTCTAAGGTCATGTCATAAAGATCGAGAAGGTGTTTCCTAATTAGGTCTTTCTCCAAATTCGACAATTTTTCATTGTCATCCATTGTGTTTAAAAGAACTGTAAGTCTGGATATGGTTTTCTTAAATTTCTTAATCTTCATAAGATGATGTTTCGGAAGGATATTAATTTTAGTTACAAAATATAAAAATATGGGCGTAAAACTTAAATCAACACCCTATTACCTTTAACAAAATACGAACAAATAAATTGCTTAAACTAGCGATTATTTGAAGTTTATATCTATTCAAAAATTTAAATATTATTTCTATCCCTTCGTAGATCCATATGGTTTCTAAGATCTGGAATCTTTAGATTTTTATTCTTGAGCAATCTTCTTATCTTATACTTTCAAACTCCTTTAGAACCATATTATAAATATATAGATGTTTTTAGAACCCTACATGCCGCAAGAACCTAAGTGCGGTTGGCTTGAAGTGATCTGTGGATCTATGTTCTCCGGAAAGACCGAAGAATTGATAAGAAGACTTAAACGGGCAACTATTGCCAATCAAAAAGTAATCATTTTTAAACCGGTAGTTGATACTCGCTATGGGGAGAATGCAATAGTTTCACACGACAGCAACAGCATAAAAGCCATAGGCGTATCAAAATCAATAGAGATTCTTGAGCTAGCTGACTCCTATGAAGTCATTGGAATAGATGAAGCACAGTTTTTTGATCTTGAATTGGCGGAAGTTTCTCAGAAACTTGCTCTAGATGGAAAGCGTGTTATTATTGCAGGGCTTGATATGGACTACCTCGGAAAACCCTTCGGGCCAATCCCTTCATTATTGGCAGTATCAGAGTATATCACAAAAGTTCATGCTATCTGTCCACACTGTGGCACATTGGCTACCCATTCGTACAGGAAAGAAAAAGATGGTGATCTGGTTTTACTCGGTGAGAAAGACCTATATGAGCCGCGATGCAGAGGTTGTTACTCAAAAGGAGAGCAACTACAACTAAAAAAAGCAAAAGAGCTTGAAAAAGAAGTTTAAGTGGTTTAATTAACTTGCGTGCAATTCGGGTTGGTTATGAATCTTCCCCAAGCCGAATTGTATGTATGAATGACCTTTGCTCCTTCACCTGACAACTTCGATAATTCATTGTCTTCGTTGACCCACTCGAAAATTCCACCATACAGATTTGAAACATTGGAATATCCGTTTTCAATTAACTGCTCTCCAAATTTTTCACTCCTGTATCCAACCGAACAATAAACCACAATTGGTTTATCCTTTGCGACCTTAGCTAGGTTCTCTAAAATTAGATCCGGCCCCACGAAAATAGCTCCAGGAATGTGAGATATATCAAATTCACTCTTGGCCCTAGTATCAAGAATTGTATAATTACTAATTCCTTCCTTTAAGTCAGCTACATTAATATATGGCACAGAACCACTAAGCAAAAGATTTAGCGTTTGGTTATAGCTATCCGACTGTACCTTTGGCCATTCTGGATTTACTTGTGCAAAAACACAAGAGGATATAAATACCAAATAACCAATTAACCACCTAAAGTACCTCATCATTATAGTTGTTCAGGACCTTCTCCACACCAGTCTTTTATCCAAAACCCATCAACACAAAGATCTACCAATTGCTCCTCAATAAAAGGACGGATATCGTGAACGATGTTCTCTGGGTACAATAAGTGAATATTAGGACCAGCGTCTAAACTAAAATAAACGGGATTGTTCGTTTCTTTTCGATATGCACGAACCCTGTTTATAATCTCTAAAGAATTCGGATGCATTAATAAATAAGAAGGATTAGAGGCCATCATCAAAGCATGAAGAGTTAAGGCTTCATCTTCTGCAATCTTACCAAAACATTCTATATCACCTTTACGCATAGCGACAAGTAGATCCTGTAGGCGTCTGTTTGCTTGGTCATACCTTGGACTTGCGAAAGCATTATTCTCCATAAGCTGATGTCCTGCAGTAGAAGAAACAGATTTTTCATCCTTGCTTACTATAAGTATGTCATCATGAAATGATTTGAAATCGTCGTGAACCTCTAGGCCGTAAGGAATGGCAAATTCATCGTCACTTCCATTCACAAAGTCCGCCTTTCCCCACACAGACCAATGTGGAAATACAGAACGGGCCGCAGACCCCGAGCCCAACCTCGACAAATAAGAAGCTTTGCGATCAAATAGCAAGTCATCACTAAGCGAGCCGAATAATTCATCCTCAATTGTGCAAAGACAAAGAGCTAAAGCTGACATTGATGATGCAGATGAAGCAATACCTGCAGAATGTGGAAATGAATTTTCAGACTCTATATCCCATTTAAGTTGTTTCAAAAACGGGTATACAGGTAAAAGCTTTTCAAAATAGCTAGAAATCTTTTTCGCAAAAGCGGGCTGAGACTCCCCATGAAACCTAAACGTTATATCAAATAACTCATCGTGATTTTCTCGAGCTTCGTATGAAACCTTGGTTTGTGTGAATGCATTATTCAAGGTCATACTAATGGAAGGATTTCGGGGCAACTGTATACCATGCTTTCCCCAATACTTAACAATAGCTAAGTTTGAAGGAGATTTCCAGGTTACAGTCCCTGACCTCAATTTGTCCGATTCTACCAAAAGCTTTGAATTCGAGTAATCAATCATCTGCAATAAATTTTCTGCAAGTTAGCAATTCAACAATCCTTAATTAAGTAATAACAACATAAAAAAAGGGTTGTTAAAAACAACCCTTATATAGTTTTTATTTTAATATGTTTTAGTTTCCTTCCTCCATTGCACGCTTAGCACGTTGCATTGGGTTTTCTCCTGAACCGCCTCTTCTACTACGTCCCTTGTACAATTCAAATCTAGACATTTCCTTCCTTGGAGGATAATAATTGTTACCGGTATCCACATCTGCTGTTTCTAGGAAAGGATCCAAACTTACTTGAGTAACCTCTTTTTCAAAAGTAAAAACCTTTGAAACTTCCGCTTGGTCCATCCTCCAAATCTCTGCTGGAATTCTTACTTCTTGTGATGACCCATCTTCAAAATCAAATTTTAGAATAACTGGCATTGGAATTCCACCAAGATTTTCTAAAGTAAGTTCATAGAAATTATAGCCCCCATCGATTAACTCTTTCTCTTCGTCAGACAAATTGTTGTAGTAACGATTATATTCCTGTACATCAAGTATTGTATAGTCAAGCGGATCATAAGTAGTATAGAAGTCTACCAAACCCTTATCAACTTCATTGTAAACAGGCGCCTCTTGCGCGTCATAACGAATCTCTGAAATGTTTTTAGGTGCAGCATCACGCTCAGCCTTTTTAGCTACAGACTCCACTTCAGGATTTTTTGTATCCAGAGTAAACCATTTTACATCGTTTATAGCTATGTCTACATGATCATTTGTATAGAACCAAGATCTCCAGAACCAATCTAGATCTACTCCAGAGGCATCTTCCATCGTTCTAAAGAAATCAGCTGGTGATGGATGTTTCATCATCCACCTATTAGAGTATGTTTTGAAAGCATGGTCAAACAACTCAGGTCCCATAACTGTTTCCCTCAAGATATTTAGAGCAGTTGCTGGTTTGCTGTATGCATTATTACCGAATTGGAAAATACTCTCCGAGTTAGTCATAATAGGCGAAATATTTGATTTGTCTCCACCCATATATCTTGTAATCTTATAAGCAGCACCACTTCTAGAAGGGTAACCTCTTTCAAATTGTTGCTCGGTTAAGTATTGAAGAAATGAATTCAAACCCTCATCCATCCATGTCCATTGACGCTCATCAGAATTAACAATCATTGGGAAATAGTTATGTCCCACCTCATGAATAATTACACCTATCATACCATATTTTGTTCTGGCAGTGTAGGTTCCATCTTTTTCTGGACGTCCAAAATTAAAACATATCATAGGGTATTCCATTCCTATAGATGCAGCATGAATAGACCAAGCAACAGGATAAGGATAATCAAATGTAAAGTGAGAATACCACTTTAGTGTATGTGCAACTGCTTTAGTAGAGTATTGCTCCCACAATGGGTTTCCCTCTTTAGGGTACATAGACATTGCCATTACAGTAGTTCCGTTCTGCTGCTTAACTGCCATAGCATCCCAAATAAACTTACGAGATGATGCAAAGGCAAAATCTCTAACGTTCTCGGCCTTAAATCTCCAGGTTTTATTCTTAGTAGCTTTTGTTTTTTCGTTTTCCTCAGCTTCTGCTTGAGTTACGATAATCACAGGCTCTTCATATGCTGTGCGTGCTTCTTCAAATCTTTTACGTTCCTTTGCAGTCAAAACATCCTTCTCGTTGGCCAAAACTCCTGTTGCTGAAACATAGTGATCTTCAGGAACAGTTATAGATACGTCGTAATCTCCAAAAACAAGTGCAAACTCACCTCTTCCTAAAAATTGCTTGTTTTGCCAACCTTCATTGTCTGTATAAGTTGCCATTCTTGGAAAGAACTGAGCAATTGTATAAAGATAGTTATCATTTTCTTCGAAATACTCATAACCAGACCTTCCACCAATAGCCATTCTGTCATTGATGTTATACCACCATTTAATAGAAAAGCTAACATTGGCGCCAGATTTGAGCGGACTATCTAAGTCAATTCGCATCATTGTCTTGTTGATCACATAGTTCATCGCCTTACCAGAAGCATCTTTCACATGATCTACTTTAAACCCACCATCATAGTCTGAATACTCCGGACCCATAGCTGACTTTAACTGTCTAAGTGATGATCTTTCACTTATTGATGAAGTCTGAATCTTATAAGTATCACTGTCCTTAGCACGAACATTCTGATCTAGTTGAACCCATAAATAAGTCAACACGTCCGGCGAATTATTGGTATACTTGATTGTTTCTTCTCCATAAACACGCTGATTACTATCATCGAGCGTGATTTTCATGTTATAATCGGCTTTTTGCTGCCAATATTCATGCCCTGGAGCCCCAGAAGCGGCTCTATATGCATTTGGAGTTGGAAGAACATCATACAATTGTCTAAATCGATTGTCATTTGTATTTGTTTCTCTCTGAGCAAACACACTAGTGCCAATGATTAAGGCAAAGAAAACTAGGGAAAACTGTTTCATTGTTGAGAGTTAATCAATATTGTTACACGTGGAACAATCCTTGAAAAAAATAAAAAAAAATAATATTAATATTTATAAACCCCTTCGTGATTATGCTAGAAACAAGG
>JAQXAY010000228.1 GCA_029252685.1 Saprospiraceae bacterium
AATTCACAGGTATCTGTATTCTCTGCACCATCTGTTGCTGTTACTGTTACCGTTGTTGTTCCTAAATCAAAAGTTGAACCTGAATTGTAATTTGGCACTGAAGTTGCTCCACAATTATCCGTTGGTGCTGGTATATCGAAATCTACAACAGCATTACATGCGCCTGCATCTGTATCTATTGTAATGTCCGAAGGACAAGTTGCCTTCGGGTCTTGGTTATCTTCTACAGTTACGGTAAATTCACAAGTATCTGTATTCTCTGCATCATCTGTTGCTGTTACCGTTACCGTTGTTGTTCCTAAATCAAAAGTTGAACCTGATGCAATTGAGGCAACTGAAGTTGCTCCACAATTGTCGTCTGGAGCCGGAATTTCGAATTCTACAACTGCATTACATACGCCTGCATCTGTATCTATTGTAATGTCCGAAGGACAAGTTGCTGTCGGATCCTCATCGTCAGGATTAGAAGAAATAGTAACAGATGCTGAATTTTGACAATTTCCATCAGTTACGGTTAATTCATATGTACCACCCGCATCAACCACTGGAGTAAGAGTAGTTTCACCCGAGACTATATTTCCATCGTTGGTCGTCCATAAATAGGTAATACCAGATCCTGTTGATGATCCTGACCCGTCTAATGTTACTGAAGAGTTTTCACAATCAATAGTTCCATTACTTCCTGCATCTGCTGTAGGGTCATTTCCTACATTAACATCTATGGATGCACAAGCACCTGGAGTAACGCATCCACCTTCTCCTCTAATATAATATGTCGTAGTGGTAGTTGGAGAAACTGTGAATGTACTTGACCCAGTAGTTCCAACTTGAGTTCCACCACAAGAGCCAGTATAAATATGCCATTCTGTTGCATCATTTAATGACCCTGATATCGTAATTGTTGAAGTGCTTCCGTTACAAATTGTAGATGGAGTTGCAGTTAATGTTGGGACAGTTGGATCCGTACATCCTGATCCACAGCCATCAACAGTAGAGGCAAAATTATTATGACCATGTATTTCACCACCATTATCTATTAAATCATTACTTATTATTTGACCTTCGATATTATTATTACCCGTTATTTCTAGATTAGTATTTGGCGCAAAAACAGAACCCCACAATCCATTATCGGCTTCAATTTCGAGGTTGTCTATATTATAGAAATGGTAAATCACATATTGAATTGCACTGGATTGAGGAGTAGAATTCCATACGGTCCAACTTCCGCTTGTTGCTCCTTGACCGTCAATATTAATTATTAGTGGATTATTTTGATCAATGGCACCATTCATGTTAACACTATTGATACCATTAATTTGAGACAGAGTTGTATTAATCACATTTTGTCCAGAACCTAAATTGACATTTGGCAAACTCGCGGTAGCTGGGCAGGATGCCATATCAATAGAATACCCATTCATTTGTGTATATGCAGCGTCGAAATCCAATACATTTGATTCACATACTGTACTAGAATTTTGAGGAACAGGACCTTGTACTTTTATTGAAGAACCACCACCACCAGAAGCTGTTGTTATATTCCCGGATTGAGTTACAGTAGTTCCTGAACAATCTCCTATTTTTAAATGTCCCTCTGCTGTTATTCTTAACTCACCAGAACAACCTGACCAATTGACGCTTCCATTTATTAACAGAGCTATAGGTGTACCACTCCCAGGAAAAGGATTTGGAGATACTGGGGGACCAACTGTATAGCCATTATTAAAACCTATAAGATCCCCGCCGATAGCAATTGGGCCCTCTGATTCAGAACCGATCAAATCAACATCCCCAAATGCAAATGCACCAAAACCCTGAGCGGGACCGAATGGATTAAAACTTGTAATAACTGAAGATGAATTGTCAACTTTTAATCCTGGATTTACTACAAAACCAAGAAAAGCAAAAGTGAAAGTAAGTAATGCTATAGCACCACCTATTTTAGTGTTGAAAAGTTTGTTCATGAGTTCTAAATTTGCCAATAATGCTCACAAAGTGAGATTTATAGAGACAAAAAACAGATATCTATGAACATTGAAAAGGTATAAAACCTTGAATCCAGAAAAAAAATAAAGAAAAACCTCACAACAATACCTTCAAAATGGTATTACTAAATTAGTAGATACAATAGGAATTAAAAAACTAATGCAAAAAATTCCATAATAAGGGCTATACCTGCATGCAATACCACACCTCCCCAAATATTCTCAGATTTCAATGAAATTACGCCCAAAATATATCCACCAAAAAAAGAACTAATAGCTTCTACTGGAGGTTTACCGAAATGACATACACAATAAGTTACTGCTATAGGATAGATTGCCTTAGGTCCAAAAAATCGAACGAAAATAAAAACCAATGCTCCTCTGAAAAATAATTCCGTATTTAAAAAGTCTAGCCCATAAAGCACTTCATAAAAGAGGATAATCCAAATTTCAGGCACAGAAAGGTATTCAGCTAGACGGAATCCTTTAATTCTGCCATACATTGGATAGGTATCTTGAAAAGCATCAGTAAAAGAAAATAAGCCAATAAAAGGAAGCATAATTGCCAACATTACCAAGTAAGGTTTCCAGTCCACATTTTTACGCTTGAGACCATAAAAATGACTTATATTTTTACGATCAAATACTATATAAAAAAGTAAGAAGGGTAAAAATATGGTGAATAAACTTCTTAACTCCGAAATAAAATAAAGTAAGGGCCGCTGGATGGATCCGTTAAAATATTTACCCAGAAATAAATGACCATAAAAACCTCTATCAAAAGCATATATACCAAAGCATACAAGAAAGAAAAACCAAAACAGTGGGTTTTTAAAACACTCATTCCGCCTATCTACAACAAGCATAGCCAAAAGAAAGCTTCCTCCTTGAAGCAAAAAATACAGCAGTGTTCGGACTGGACTTTTAAGGAAAAGCTTATCGATATAATGATCTTCTAAATCTATCGAATAATTCAATGTCAATAAAGCAAACAACAGTATAAATAAACCGATGAAAGTCCGCAGATCATAAGTTTGTACTAAGTGATCTTTGAGAAATAAATAATACTTTTTCATCTCAGTTATGCATTGGCAAACATTAAGTATACAGAATCTACAAAAGTTAATTATCCATTAAATAAAATTGAGCTAGGCCGGAAACCAACCAATACCTCTTTATAGGTATAGCAATTATTCTCAAAATTCAACAAATTGAAAATTCTACATACATAAAAGGAAAGGGCTAAAACCAATGTGTTTTGGCTCTTTTTAGTTTCTATCTCCTAGGAATCTCAACATATAAATAAACAAATTAATAAAGTTAAGATACAAGGATAAAGCTCCATATATAGCTCCTTTTTGCATCATTTCTTCATCTGTATTATAAGCATGAGCCAATTCCTTTAATCGTTGCGTGTCATATATCGTCAGACCAGTAAATATTAGTATACCTATACCTGAACTAAGCCAATAAACCAATGATGAGCCTATAAACCAATTAACCACAGAAGTAAGGATCAAACCAATTAGAGCCATATATAGGTAAGAACCCATTTTCGTTAAGTCCTTTTTCGTAAAATAGCCTATACCGGCCATCGCAGCAAAGGTCGCTGAGCAAATAAAAAAGGTTGATGTGATTGAAGAAGCTGTATATACCATAAATATATAAGACATTGACACACCCATTAGCACACTAAATACAAAGAAAAGGATGGTTGTCATCATTGCACTCATTCGTTCAATTCTGCCTCCTATCAAAAACACAAGACCAAGTGGTGCCAACATAACTAGCCACTTAAGATTAGAATAATAAATAGCCTCCATCCATGAAGGATTTGTAGAAACAGTAAAGGCTGTAAAACCAGTAATGGTTAATGCAACAAACATCCATGTAAAAACCTTAGTAAAAAATTGAGATTGTACTTCTGAACCTGAAGCAGACTGGTCTAGATAAAATTGACCATCCTTATTTTGATTAAAATCCATAAGATTTAAAACAGTTTTAGGGTTAATAATATAGAGAGCAAAATTAATAAAATCTCTAAGATTAACTCCTATTAATCCTGCAATATTCCAAAACAAGTTAAGCTCTGTCCAATCTCGACCTTAGGATATGATCCGCAAACACACAGGCTGCCATGGCCTCAACAATCGGCACTGCTCTTGGAAGGACACAGGGATCATGACGACCTTTCCCTGTAACTGTTACCTGCTCACCTTTGCTATCAACACTTTGCTGGTCTTGCATTAAGGTGGCAACTGGTTTAAAGGCTACCCTAAACTCTACAGGCATTCCATTGCTGATACCACCTTGAATACCGCCTGAGTAATTTGTATCTGTTTGAATTTGACCCGATGCATCTCTGTAGAAAGCATCATTATGAGCTGATCCTCGCATCAAAGTACCCTCAAAACCTGATCCTAATTCAAATCCCTTACAGGCATTGATAGATAACATAGCCTTAGCAAGATCAGCCTCTAGCCTATCAAATACTGGCTGTCCAAGACCCGCAGGAACCTGTTCTAATACACATTCAATAGTTCCACCTATTGTATCACCCTGTTTTCTAATTTCACGGATCAATGCAATCATCTCTTCTGCCCGCTCTGCATTAGCGCAACGAATCTCATTCAGCTCTATAATTGACCGATTTTTTACATCTGATTTGAGCAATTTCACAGCCCCTACAGCAGAAACATGAGCATAAAGAACAATACCTTCCTTTTCTAAAATTTTCTTTGCGATTGCTCCTGCTGCAACCCTTGCAGCAGTTTCTCTTGCGGATGACCTTCCTCCACCTCTATAATCCCTAATTCCATATTTTTGATCGTAGGTATAATCTGCGTGAGAAGGTCTATACTTATCTTTTATATGAGAATAATCTTTTGATTTGGCATTTGTATTCAAGATTTGCAACGCAATTGGTGTACCTGTTGTTTTTCCATCAAACACACCACTAAGAATCTGGACTTTGTCGCCTTCCTTTCGCTGGGTAACAATAGCAGACTGGCCTGGTCGGCGGCGATCAAGATCTACCTGAATATCCGCTGAACTAAGATTTAAACCTGCGGGACATCCGTCTATAATAACTCCAATACTATGCCCATGTGATTCACCATAGGTTGTAATTCTAAATGCTGTTCCAAATATATTACCTGCCATATTCAATAAATGTAATTGCTTTTTAAGAAAAATAATGTATTCCTGCTTTTTTTTAAAACATCTGCATGGCATCTTTGTTACCAAACTATAACTTTACCACGTTTATTGAATTGTGTAGATAGAAAAAGACAAGGTTTATGCTTTTACTCCCGAGAGATTTACTCGAGAAATTAGAATTTGACAAACTAACTGATATTGCAAGTACCTATTGCTATGGAGAGCTAGGCAAGCAAAAAATAAAATCACTAGAGTTCTTTACAGACAAAACTACTGTCGTAAAAAAACTAGATGAAACTAGTGAATTCCATCAAGCTCAAGCGAATGATGAGCCCATACCGATGCGTAGCTATAAATCAATCGATGAAGATTTAAAAATGCTCGCTATTGAAGACTTTGTTCTTTCAGAAGAAAGTCTCGGCAAAATCAATCAAACGCTTATAGCTACTCACAACATTCATGGTTACTTTAAAGGAGATCGACCAGAATTATATCCAACTCTTTTTGAACTAATTAGACCAGTTGAGTTTGAGCCAGGGTTAATTGATGCAATTGAGCGTGTCATCGATGACAACAACCAGATCAAACCTGATGCTTCTCCAGCATTAGCAAAAATCAGAAAGAAAACTGGCAACAAACAGCGAGAGCTTGATAAAATATTTAAAAACCTAATTGGAACCTACAGATCCAACGGATGGCTTACTGATAACCTCGAAAGCTTTAGGAATGGCCGTCGAGTATTATCTGTGCCTTCTGAACATAAAAGAAAAATCAGGGGTATCATTCATGATGAATCCACTACAGGTAGGACCGCATTTATAGAACCTGAACAGGTGATAGATGTGAACAATGATATTTTTGATCTTATTACTGAAGAAAAAAAGGAACTCTACAGGATATTAAAAGAATTAAGTGCTGTATTAAGACCCTTCGCTGAAAATCTAGAAGAATACCAATCGCTGCTTGTCTATTTTGATGAGATTCAAGCAAAAGCTGCATTGGCTAGATCGATGAATGCAATCAAGCCAAAAGTATTTGGCAAAGCCCGAATGGGGCTCAAAGGAGCAATTCATCCTCTACTATATCTCAAGAACAAAGAAATAGATAAAAAAACCGTTCCTTTTGACCTAACTCTTTTAGCGCCAAATAGAATCCTAGTTCTATCAGGTCCCAACGCCGGTGGTAAATCCATCAGTATGAAGACAATAGGATTACTCCAGCTAATGCTCCAATGTGGTATGCTAATACCCGCAGAAGAACATTCAGAAATGGGTTTATTCACTAAAATATTTGCAGATATTGGTGATCAACAATCCATAGAAGATGATCTGAGTACATATAGCTCTAGACTTGCTAATATGAAAGCTTTTCTGGATGAATCCGATAAAGAAACCTTAGTATTGATTGATGAGTTTGGATCTGGTACTGACCCCAAAATCGGAGGTGCTATAGCAGAGGCAATTCTTAAACAAATGAATGACCAACAGATATTTGGATTCATTACTACCCACTACTCAAACCTTAAAATTTTTGCTTTCAAGACGAAAGGTTTGGTGAACGGATCCATGCTTTTCAACAAAGAGGAGCTCTCTCCTACCTATCAACTTAAGGTTGGAAAACCAGGCTCTTCCTATGCCTTCGAAATAGCCGAAAAGAGCGGCCTTTCAAAGGAAATTTTACATTATGCTAGGCATAAGACTGGTAAGAATGAAAAAGCAGTAGATCAACTACTTGTAGATCTGCAGAGAGAAAAGCAAGAACTGGAAGAGAACCTTGAAAAACTATCACAAAGACAAGGAACTTTAGATAAATTAATCACCTCTTATGAAACTATGCACAAGGATCTTGAGCATAGACGTAAACGTATCAAACTATCTGCCAAAGAGATTGAGTTGCAGCGAACAGCAGCAGAAAACAAAGAGATGGAAAAGCTCGTTCGCAAACTCAAAGAAGAGAAGAATCTTGAAAAAGCTAAAGAGCTGTCTAAAAAGAAAAAAGAAGAGAGACAAAAACTCGTTGAAACAGTTACTGAGCTAAAAGAAGATATCTACCATAGCCCAGCTGATCCTAAAAACGACACACCTATCAAAGCAGGTGATTTTGTAAAAATAAGAACAGGTGGAGCTGCGGGCCAAGTAGAATCCATTGAAAAAAACAATGCCATTATTCAAATGGGATTCATGCGAATGAAATTACCCTTAAGGGATCTTATTCACGCCAATGAACCATTAGAAATCAAAACGCAAAAATCAGTCAATACAGAAATGATCATGCGCAGGAATCGCTTCGAAGCCAAACTTGATATTCGAGGTATGACGATAGAAGAAGGCATGAGAGGTCTAGAAATATTTATGGACGAGGCACTAATTTCAAACTCTGTAACTTTGAAAATTGTGCATGGTAAAGGTACAGGAGCACTGCGAAAAGCTGTTCATAAAAAACTCAAAGAATATCAATCTGTTGAACGCATCTGGCACCCTGAACGTGAAGGCGGTGGAGATGGTGTTTCACTTGTTGAATTAGGATAAAAAAAGGCCAGCTTAAAAAGCTGGCCTTTTTTATTTTGAGTTCTAACAATTAGAACATTTCAGTAGCAGCAAAGAAAAAAGATCCCTCAATTGCAGCATTCTCATCTGAATCTGAACCATGAACAGCATTCTCACCGATGCTAGTTGCATACAGCTTACGAATTGTACCATCAGCAGCT
>JAQXAY010000229.1 GCA_029252685.1 Saprospiraceae bacterium
CCTTGTTGATTACCTTTTTCATCGAAAATGGGAAACGATAGAAGATTACTAAATGAATCTTCGAAATTTAGAAATTTGAGTTAGTTACAATATCAATGTACTAATTATCAATCGAATTAGAAAAAAATTAATTAAAAAATTATAGCTCAGAATTAAGGTATTCAGACGTATGTCCTAAATTACTTGCAACCACTTGCTCGGGAGTACCTTGCGACACTATGGTTCCACCTCCACGCCCACCTTCAGGGCCAATATCTACAATATGATCTGCAGCCTTAATCACATCCATATTGTGCTCAATTACTACAATTGTATTCCCTTTGTCCACTAATTTTTGAAGAACAGACAACAACTGTTTAACATCAGAAAAATGCAGTCCAGTAGTTGGCTCATCTAAAATATAAAGTGTGTTTCCAGTGTCTTTTTTTGATAATTCCTCTGCAAGTTTTACACGCTGAGCCTCTCCACCAGAAAGCGTAGTGGCCTGTTGCCCCAAAGAAATGTAACCAAGGCCAACATCCCTAAGGGTACTCATCTTCCTATAGATCTTAGGAATATTCTTGAAGAACTCACAAGCTTCATTTACATTCATATCGAGCACATCATTAATCGACTTTCCCTTGTAAAGGATTTCCAAGGTCTCGCGATTATAGCGTTTTCCTAAGCAATCCTCACAATCGACATAAACATCTGGAAGGAAGTTCATTTCTATCACACGTTTTCCTCCTCCTTTACAAGTCTCACATCTTCCTCCTTTTACATTGAAGGAAAAACGACCTGGCTTATATCCCCTGATCTTTGATTCGGGGTGATCTGAATACAATTTTCGGATCTCATTAAACACCCCAGTATAAGTTGCCGGATTAGAACGCGGCGTCCTTCCAATTGGAGATTGGTCAATTTCAATAACCTTATCTATATGTTCAATCCCCTTGATGGAATCATACTGCAGAGGCTTTTTTATACTATTATAAAAATGTTGTCTTAAGATCGGATATAGCGTTTCATTGATCAAGCTTGACTTACCGGATCCTGACACACCACTTACTATTGTAAATGTACCTAGAGGAATTTTCAAGTCTACATTTTGAAGGTTATTTCCTTGGGCTCCTTTAAGCTCAAGGTACTTTCCGTTTCCACTTCTTCTTACCTCCGGAATTTCTATTCGATCAATATTTGCTAAGTATCTAGATGTCTCCGATTTATCATTGATGAATGAGGCTGGCTTACCTTTATTAACGATAGCCCCTCCATATTTTCCTGCTCCAGGCCCAAGGTCTACCAAATAATCAGAAGCTAGCATAATATCCTTATCATGCTCAACTACAATAACTGTATTTCCTATCTCAGACAGCTCCTTTAAAGACTGAATAAGCTTGTGATTATCCCGTTGATGTAAGCCTATACTAGGTTCATCAAGTATATAAGTAATTCCAGTTAGCTGAGAGCCTATCTGTGTAGCAAGACGTATCCTCTGCGATTCGCCTCCACTCAGGGTCCTTGCAGGCCTATCCAAGGAAAGATAATCCAAGCCTACATGCAAAAGGAATCCAAGCCTGAGCTTAATTTCTTTAAGAATCTCATGTGCAATTTGAGCCTTTCGAGGTTCTAGTGTTTGCTCTGCAGCAACCAACCAGTCATAAAGTACTTGCACATCCATTTTAGTCAAATCACCAATATGTGCCTCATTGATTTTAAAGTGAAGACTTTCTTTTCTTAGGCGATGCCCAGAACAATCTGGACAAGTATCTACAACCATAAACTCCTCGGCCCAAGACCTAGTTTTTTCCGATGTAGACTCACCATACCAACGCTTAAGCATGTTTAATAAGCCTTCCTCTGCAAGGTTATACACATAGTCATTCTTGCTCTTAGTAATTCTCCTGAAGTTCAAACTGCCACCACCATTCAGAATCAAGTTCATAGCCTCCTCTGGAATATCCTTTACGGGTGTACTGAAGGTGAACTCAAACTTCTTTGCAATTAGTCTCAATTGCTTAAATGTTAGGTTATCGCGAACCTCACCAAATGGTTTAATAGCGACTTCATTGATACTTTTTGTATCATCTGGTATCACCTTTTTAACATCAACAGCATTTACTTTCCCTAAACCGTTGCAAGTCGGGCAAGCTCCATAAGGGGAGTTGAACGAAAAAGAATTCGGATTAGGTTCTTCATAAGATATTCCTGAAATAGGATCCATCAGGTGTTTAGAAAAGCCAACAAGCTCATCCAAATCAACATCCTCAATAAAAATCAATCCGTTCCCCATTTTTAAGGCTAACTTCAAGGAGGATCTGAAGCGATCTTCTTTATCCTTATTGAGTTTGATCCTATCCACAATCAATTCAATATTGTGGACTTTATATCTATCCACTTGCATTCCTGCCTCTAGATCTTTTACCTCACCATCAATTCTTACTTTTGTATATCCTTGTTTACGCACAGATTCAAAAAGCTCTCGATAATGCCCTTTTCTACCACGAACTAAAGGGGCAAGTAGTAATAGTTTCTTTCCAGCAAACCTCTTCATGATCTCTTCAAGCATCTGCTCTTCAGTATATCTGACCATTTTTTCTCCAGTTTCATAGGAGTATGCATCAGCTACTCGAGCAAATAACAAACGCATAAAGTCATATATCTCTGTTACTGTCCCTACTGTAGACCTAGGGTTTTTACTTGTTGTCTTTTGTTCAATTGAGATTACAGGGCTCAAACCTGATATCTGCTCCACATCCGGTCGCTCCATTTCTCCAATGAATTGGCGGGCATATGCAGAAAAAGTTTCCATATATCTTCGCTGACCCTCAGCATAGATTGTATCAAAAGCTAGAGAAGATTTCCCCGAACCACTTACTCCTGTTATTACAACAAGCTTATTCCTAGGGATTTCCAGATCAATATCTTTCAGATTATGCTCACGGGCGCCAATGATCCCAATATAATCATCCTGTTTTCCTATGGTTTGATTTGTCTTCTCTTTCATTTTTGTGATCTAAATGTCTGCAAGTATTGAGCGAACTAATTTTATTAACTTATCACTTGCCTTATTTACAACTTCTATGACTTCATCCAAAGTAGTCTCTGTTAGTGACTCAATTGGAAAACATTTATTGGATACAACAGATATTGCCAGAACTTCCATCTCACTGTGCCTTGCAACAATAACTTCAGGAATGGTTGACATACCTACAAGGTCACCGCCAATAATGTTTATAAATTTATATTCAGCAGGTGTCTCAAGATTAGGACCTTGCAAGCCCACATAGACACCTTCTTTTATCTTTATATCTAATTCCCCAGCAGCTTTCTTGCAGAGCATTCTCAATCGTTTACTATAGGTATGCAACATATCTGGAAATCGTATACCCAATCGCTCATCATTCATCCCCCTTAATGGATTGTCCGGATGTAAATTGATATGATCTCTTATCACGACAATATCCCC
Source organism: Saprospiraceae bacterium (assembly GCA_029252685.1). GTDB lineage: Bacteria > Bacteroidota > Bacteroidia > Chitinophagales > Saprospiraceae > AM-2324. The sequence continues at coordinate 3,449 of JAQXAY010000229.1, forward strand.
TGCATCAATACTTTCATTTGTACTTCCAGCTGCATTGGATAAAATAAGTTTTTCAACGCCTAATGCTTTTAAAACACGAATCGGAAAACTAAGTTCTTTAGCAGAATACCCCTCATAGTAGTGAAACCGACCTGACATAGCAATCACAGGAACACCATCCAATAGTCCAAAAATCAACTCCCCGGCATGAGACTCCACCGTTGATACTGGAAAATTCGGGATTTGCGCATATGGTACCGAGGATTCAACTTCAATAACCTCTGCGAGAGCACCTAGGCCTGTACCAAGAACCATCCCAATCTTATATTCGTTCTTGCAATACTGTGAAAGATATTTTCGAGCCTCCTCTACCTGTTCAAAAAGCATAGTTCCAAATCTTATTAATCAACAATCATTTTATTTGAATCCAGTACCTGCTGCACTATGTTATCTGGCAATTCTCGGTACTCATATTCCTGATTCCTGAGCTTAGGTATGAAACCAGCCTCCGCAATTGCATCTTGAATACCCTGAGCTGTAAATCTAAATTTCGCACCAGCTGCAGATACAACATTCTCCTCAATCATAATAGAGCCAAAATCATTTGCTCCAGCATGTAAACAAAGCTGAGCAACCTTCTTACCAACAGTTAACCAAGATGCTTGAATATTTTTTACATTAGGTAACATGATTCTCGACATCGCTATCATACGAATATATTCATCTCCAGTACAAGTATTTCTTGCCCGTTTTATACGCTTAAGGATTGTATCTTCGTCTTGGAAAGGCCATGGAATAAAAGCAACAAAGCCTTTTGCATGATCTGGTTTCTCTGCCTGCACCTGACGCATACGTACCAAGTGATCCATTCGTTCCCAGTTCGTCTCAATATGGCCAAACATCATAGTTGCAGATGTTGTAATATCAAGCTGGTGCGCTGCTCGCATCACATCCAACCATTCCTCGCCGCCACATTTCCCTTTTGAAATCAAACGTCGTACTCGATCAGAAAGAATCTCAGCACCTGCACCTGGCAAAGAATCTAAACCAGCATCTTTCAGTTCAGAGAGAACCTCTGTATGAGTCATCCCATCCAATTTTGCAATATGTGCAATCTCTGGAGGTCCCAAAGCGTGCAGCTTTAAGTTTGGATAAAGTGATTTTAATTCTTTAAATAATTTGACATAATACTCAAGATTTAGATCTGGATGATGACCACCCTGCAACAATAATTGCTCTCCACCGAAAGAAAAAGTCTCCTCAATTTTCTTTTTGTAGTCCTCTATACTAGTAATATAACTTTCTCCATGCCCAGGTCTTCTGTAGAAATTACAGAATTTACAATTTGCAATACAGACATTCGTAGTGTTTGAATTTCGGTCAATGATCCAACTCACCTCATTCCCAGGTCTCTGCTTTTGTCTGAGTGCATTTCCTACGTACATGAGATCAGCGGTACTTGCCTGCTCAAAAAGAAAAATACCCTCTTCTGTACTCAGAAACTCAAGGTTTAACGCTTTTTGTAATAAATCTTCTACCTGCATATTCATTATGTTCAAATTAGCTACAAAGATACAAAAGCAAAACTTTTCTTATGTCAAACAATAGAAATATAAATGCACTACTGGTACCTAAGTATCTTTATATCAAGCTCCAAATTCTGGAGGTTCTGAAGCATGAGACTCTTATCTCCATGCATCAAATAAACCCCTTTAACCTTACTTTGTTTTATATTTTTGACTAAGCTATCAAAATCAGCGTGATCAGATAAGACAAACCCACAGTCTGCACCTCTATCTTTTACTGTATTCGGTTTGAGAACCCACCCAGAACTAAGGCCAGCACTATACTTTTCAAAACGAAGCATCCAAGCCGTATTAAAAACAGATGGCGGAACTAAAACAAGAGCATTTCCAATCTTTTTTTTGCTCATACCATCTTTTAGGATTCTATAATCCGGAATCTTAAATCCAAGTTCTCGGTAAGACTCATTAAACTTTGCAATGGTTGGATGTACAAGAATTGGTATTCCATTTCCATCGAGTAATTGCTGCGTTTTTTGAGCTTTTCCAATTGCATAGGCTGACAAAACAGGATGCAGTTCTTTTTCTATGCAATCCTGATGCCAATTTTTAATCTTGGAAACTTCCTCTTGCTCATTTGGCCACCTAAACAGAGGATCGCTAAATGTACACTCTGTTATCAAGAAATCACATGTCAATTGCTCAAATGGCTCACAATATGGATTGTTTCCTGGCTTAAGATCACCTGTTACAACCCAAACCTCTTCATCATACTCAATACGAACCTGGGAAGAACCAGGCATATGACCCGCAGAATGAAGACTAAGCTTCACACCATTAAATTCAAAACTGCTATTATATTCAAAACCATGCATTGGAGCAATCCTGCCCATACGCAATTTCAAAAAATGTATGGTGTGCCGATGTCCAAAGTAAGAATCACAGCCAGAGCAAAAATGATCCGCATGCGCATGAGTAATAACCGCCCGCTTTACCGGTCGAAGTGGATCTATATAGAAATCACCCTTTGCACAATACAATCCTTCGGCTCGACTCTCTATCAATTTCATATCTGACATTTGATTATGACTTAAGACACAATAAAATGTATCTTTGGGAATTATTCAAAAGAAGTATTAAAAACACCTTATGAACTTCGTTAGTGAACAAGTAATCGAAGAAGCCATGGCGGCTTTTGAGTTGAGTGAAAAAACTGAAAAAACAGTCAAAATGACGTTTCAGGAAAACCAACAAATGCTATACACCTATTTGTTTTCTGATAGTTTTTCCTTTCTAAAGGATGGCGAAAAAGAAATATTTCTCTACCTAGCCCTACTTATCTATAAATCATTCAATACTGTTAACCCAGACCTTGAAGCTATTGCAGAAGCGACTATTGGTCAATATGAAGAACAAAACTGGGAAAAATGGAATGACGCCAAGGGTAAAACGGTCACTGATAAACTAGATACATTTTTTCTAAACTACCCGCAAGAAGACCTGCTTGCACTAATTGAAGATTCACTGATTGACGAAGAAGAAGAGGATAATTACTTCAACTTCACAAAAGAAGGAAAAGAAATCATGATCATAGGTTTAAAAACGTTGATAGATGCTTTACACGGGCTAGAGGATTAGCCCGTGACCTCTTCAATTAAAAAGAAGCCATCCTCACCCTGTGCCTGATACAAAGGCATGAGCATTAAACCACTGCGATCTGCATGTATTGGTCCATTATTATCTCTTGCAAGCAAAGTCCCTGAGTCTATTGCTTGAAAATTTAAAAAGCCTGGCTGCATTACAAAATCATCGTCTTTTCCAATACTATGAGCATATAATAAACGGGTAACTTCAGGTAGACCTTCTGCATATTGCTTAAGAATCTTATCATGATGACTTTCAACATCAGTGGGATGTACACAACCCAACTCTCTCAAGCAACTCACCATAGCTGAAATAGCTCGATTTTCTGAAAGAGCCTCAATATGCTGACCTGCCTCAAATACAATCGAAGTCATATCAAGATCCCAATAATGATTGTTGAAATAATGTAGAGAAGTTCCCTTAATACCATCTAGCATTCCTAGTACTACTGGAGCATGCATAGACTTGGCAAGCTTCAAACTTTTCTCACTTCCATTAGGTATAGAAAATATACCTCCACTGGCTGTGGTTGTATGTATATCTAATACGCAGACCTCTCTAGCATCGTAACGCTCAATAGCAGCTCGTATAGCAGCTAACAAGTCAGCAATCTCTTTATCTTCAAAGGTTAAATCTCCATAGACCTGCGACTCAATATCTATTATTTTTTTATTTACCCAAGATCGGTTTAGATCTCTTTCATTGAAGCGTCTCCCTTGTTCTATTGCTTGAAGGTTTCCTCTAAGACCAACAAAAGCGCCCTTGAAATCAAAGCCTGGGTTCTTTCCTTTTTCCTGCTCAAGCATTTGGAGAAGAGATTCTACGGCATGAATACCTGCTGGTTCATTGCCATGCATCCCTCCAATCACAATCAATAGTGGACCTTTGTTCCCTTCCGAATATCTTCCGATCAAACGATTCAAATTATCATCTTTTTTGTTAGGTCTGCTAATTTAGTAAGAAGCCTCGAGTAGACAAATATTGTACATGCAAAAACTGATAAATGTCTTATGTTCAGCTTTATTTTAATTAGCTAATTAATATTTATAACTTTGCGTTTCCAATGTAAAATACAATGAGTAGGAAAATGACATTATCAATTCTTATACCAGCATACAACGAGGAAAAAACCTTGCACCTAATCTTAGATAAGGTAGCAGCGGTAAAACTTGTGAACAATATTGAAAAAGAGATTATAATAGTTAATGATTGCTCATCTGATGATACAGAAGGAGCTATCAAAAGCTATATGAAATCTCATCCAGAGCTTTCAATTAGTTACTATGCGCATGAAGTAAACAAGGGAAAAGGAGCTGCACTTCATACGGGAATTCAAAAAGCTAAAGGAGATTATTTAATCATCCAAGATGCTGACCTTGAGTACGATCCTGAAGAATACAACATCTTACTAAAACCTATCCTCACGGGCTTTGCAGATGTAGTTTACGGATCTCGATTTATGGGTGGTAATCCACACCGAATATTGTTTTTCTGGCACTCTATTGGAAATAAATTCCTAACCGCATTATCCAATGCCTTCACTAACTTAAACCTTACGGATATGGAGACTTGTTACAAGCTCTTCAAAACGGAAATTATTCAAGGTTTAAATCTTAAAGAAAAACGATTCGGTTTTGAACCTGAAGTAACAGCAAAGATAGCACGAGTGCCAAAGGTAAGAATCTACGAAGTTGGTATATCATACTATGGAAGGACCTATGAAGAAGGAAAGAAAATAGGTTGGAGAGATGGCTTTAGAGCAATCTACTGCATTGTTAAATACAACATCTTCTCGAAAAAATAAAAAAAAGACGCATACCAAATATGCGTCTTTTTTTATAATACCCGGATTAGCATTACTACTCCAAAAAAGATTATTGCTATACCCGATATAAGTGTGAATTTCAATATAAAACCTGATTCAATCCTATGCTTAATCTTAGCGGCCATAAAGACTTTTGCCGAATCTAAAGTTATGAGGGTAAGCATGATCCCTAAAAAAAATAAAAAGGCATCCTGATTACTCTTACCCACTAAGACTGTACTTGCAGTTCCTGCCCAAAACAAGACGGTAAAAGGATTGACCGCATTAATTAAAGCACCTTTCAACAAGTGGCTAAGAGGGTGCTTCCGCTCTACCTCTTCTGCCTCCACAATTTCTAAATCACCTTGATTAATCGCATTGGTATCTTTCATTTTCTTTCTAGCACCTACAATAAGCCCCAAACCAAAGACTGTTAATATAATTCCTCCACCAATACCAACAATAGGTTCAAAATTGGGATTTTTAATTACATTCAATAATTCTCCAATTCCAAAATAGGCAGCCGAAAAACATATAACATCACTACACCAAACACCAACACCAACCATTAAGCCTGCTCGAACACCATGTTCGAGACTTGTACTGACAAGCGCAAGCAATAATGGCCCTATCATTATACTCAAAGTCAATCCTAAAAACACTCCCTCAATTAAAGAATTCATCAGCTTATTATATTTGCTATCAATCGACGTCTGCCTCCATTATTTCTAAATTCACAAAGATAAATACCTTGCCAAGTACCCATGGCGAGCGCACCGTCTACAATTGGAATCTGAATACTACTTCCAATCATTGCAGCTTTTATATGAGCAGGCATATCGTCAGGTCCCTCCTCTATATGCTTAATACCAGGAATATGCTCCGGAACTAGGCCATTAAAAATCAGTTCAAAATCTTCTCGTACTGTTGGATCTGCGTTCTCATTAATACAAATTGCAGCAGAAGTGTGTTGTATAAACAAGGTCAATAATCCTGAATTAGGCCAATTCGGAATGCTTTGCTTGACCTCAGAATCGATGATATGATAGCCTCGCGGCCTCTCTTTCAGTTCGATTTTATAATTTTTGACCATTTTTAAGCAAAAATAAAGAAAGCCTAAGACATAAACTACTTAGATTTGAAGCATATTAATAATTGAGGAATGGAAGGGATCTTTGAAAAAGCATTTTTGGACAATTTCGAAGGGGAAGTAGAAACAACTTTACTTCATAGATCGGTATATGCAACTGATGCATCTGTCTATAGAGAACTTCCAACTGCTATCTGTTATCCCAAGAACACCTCTGATGTTCAAAAATTGGTTGCTTTTGCAGCTAAAAAAGGAATTGGCTTAATACCTAGGGGAGGAGGAACATCTCTTGCAGGCCAATGCGTTGGAGCAGGCATTGTAGTAGATCTTAGCAGGCACTTAAACAAAATACTAGAACTAAATTTAGCTGAAAAATGGGTTCGTGTACAAGTCGGTATGGTGCGCGACGAACTCAACTATCAACTTAAAGAACACCATCTATTTTTTGGACCAAATACATCAACAGCCAACAGATGTACCCTTGGAGGGATGTTTGGAAATAACTCAAGTGGAACAAGTTCAATACGATATGGAACAAGCCGAACTAAAACCCTTGCAGCTAAAGTCGTTTTAAACAATGGCCATATCCAAACCTTCGAACGCGAAGCCACAACATATCAACATCCCGAAGTAAAGCGTATAATATCAAATACCCTTTCCTTAGGGCAAGAGGAAGAACTTAAAAATGCGCTGAATGAGTACTTTCCTAAAAAGGATATTCATAGAAGAAATTCAGGATATGCACTAGACAGCCTTTCAGGTAGTGATGCAGAAAATAGAGTATTGGATATCCTTTCAGGATCAGAAGGTACACTCGGAATCTGTACAGAAATCACCTTGCAACTTGACGATTTTCCACCAGAAAACCTCAGTCTTATATGCCCACACTTCGATGATGTAATTGAATGTTTAGAAGCTGTCCAGGCGTGCATGAAACACCCGCTATATGCCTGTGAAATGATGGATGATGTAATTCTAAGTTGTACAGCATCTAACCCACTTTATGCAAAGAAAAGATTTTTTGTCCATGGCAAACCCAAAGCCCTGCTAATCCTAGAACTTCGCTCTTCTGATCCTGCAAAATTAAAAATACAAGTTGATCAACTAATGAAAGACTTGCAACAGAAAACAAAAGCAAAACACATATCTATTGTTGAAAAGGAACAAAGCCAAGACGTTTGGGAATTACGCAAAGCTGGACTTGGATTGTTGGCAAACTTAAGCACAAGTAGCAAAGCAGTTGCCTGTATTGAAGATACAGCCGTTTCCTTAGAGGATCTGCCTGCCTATATCAATGACTTCACACAAATCATGAAGCATTTTGGGCAAGAGGCCGTCTACTATGCTCATGCCGGTGCTGGTGAAATACACTTAAGACCTATCCTTAACTTAAGCACTGCAGAAGGTAAAAAAGACTTTAGAGACATCAGTGCGGCAGTAGCTAAACTGGTAAAAAAATACAAAGGTTCATTGTCGGGAGAACATGGAGATGGACGAGTACGTGCAGAGTTCTTAAAGTCCGTTTATGGCCCGACTATTTATGCTGGTTTCGTGAAACTAAAACAGATCTGGGATCCAAATAATATTTTCAATCCAGGTAAAATAGTCTTCGCTCCTCCCATGGATCAAAACCTAAGAGACCAAATACCGTTCAAGGATATAATAAAATCAGAGGCACTGGATCAGTCAATCGACTTAATCCAAATAGCTGACAAATGCAACGGATCGGGAGATTGCAGAAAAGGTGTAAACGCACTTGGACAAATGTGCCCATCCTTTAAGGCATCGGATGAAGAAATTCACACCACCCGAGCAAGAGCTAATGCATTTAGGGAGTTTCATCAAATCCATGCTGAGCAAGAGTTAAAACTAGACGATGGGGATCTAAAAAAAGTCTTACAGCATTGTGTTAGCTGCAAAGCTTGTTCCACAGAGTGCCCCTCGAATGTAGATATGGGCTTGTTGAAAATGGTTTTTGAAGAATACTACAACAAATCAAGAGGCTTCTCATTTAAAAGATACTTCTTTGGAAATATCTACATGTTCAATCAATTAGGCAGCAAGCTAAATGGGATTTCCAATCTTGTTATTCAATCAAAAATAGGTAAGTACACTTTACAAAAAACCCTAAACATTCATCAAAAACGATCTTTGCCAAGGCTCAAAAAATTTGACTTCAGCAAATGGATAAAGCAACTAGAAGCAAGAACGGATAAGGCCAATAATAACAAAGTAGGATTATTAATTGATGAGTTTAATCGTTTCAACAACCCAAGCCTATTTCCAATGGCAGCCCAAATTCTGAAGACCATAGGATTTGAAGTATCTGTAATCGATTTGAAACAAAGCGGGAGAGCATTATTTTCAAAAGGATATATCGAAGAAGGTAGGATGGTCGCAAAACATAACTTGACGCATCTCAACTATTATATAGAAAACAAAATCCCGGTAATCGGTCTTGAGCCATCTGCTATATCCTGTTTTTGGGACGAATACCAAAAATTAAGAGATCTCGATAAAGCTCAAACATCAAAACTGGCTAAGATTAGCTGGACATTCAGCAGTTTTCTTGCTGAGTCCTTTGAAAATGGTCTTTTCACCAAAGAGGTTTTTAATTCTAAAAAGAGAAACATTTTACTGCATACCCACTGCCATGAAAAAGCACTGGGGAATCCAGACAAAACCCTTCAAGCATTGAGTATTCCTATGGGGCACCAAGTACAGCATGTAAATAGTGCCTGCTGTGGTATGGCAGGATCCTATGGATATGAAAAAGAAAATTACAGCATGAGCAAAAAGATGGCCCAGCTGTCTTTGATTCCAGCTATCGATGATAAAACAGATGACTGGACCATTGCAGCCCAAGGCATAAGTTGTATGCATCAAATAGAGGACCTTTCCCAAAGGACTCCACTACATCCTGTAGAAATATTCTATCAAGCTCTTTCTGATCAATAGGCAATTAGACGTCCGCTATATTTATATCCATCAATTTCCAATTGATAAAAGCAAAGTCCACTAATATTCTCTGCAGATACGTTTATGCTTGAGTCTTCGCTATTGAATTCTAACTTTTGTTCCAAGAGCATTAATCCAGAAGGACTATACATTCTTAATGTTCCAATTCGGGACTTATAATTTGAACTAAGCCATATAGTAAATGAATCTTTAAATGGATTTGGGCCAAGTTCTAATTGAGGTCTCAATTTTAAATCGATAAAATTAGTACTCAACTCGGCTATGCTGCCGTCCTTCAAATATGCCTCATTGACAAATGATGAATCTAGCCAAATAAGCTCTGACCATTTACAAGGTCGCTTTGCTTTGACGCTTAGCTCAATCATAAAGATATCCGAGGCGTCATCGTTACCAATATTATCAAAGGCAAAGGTCAAAACACCCTCCTTCAAAGCGTCAAGGTTTAGGATAGATTGATCAAAGCCATGAGGCTTCTTACAGCCTTCAATTTCAATTGCTTCCGTATCAAAATTTAGTCGGCCTTGTAGTCCCAATAATTGACTTAACTTGGTTTGTATAGTTAGCGTGTAAGACTGCCCCGCTAAAAGGTCCTGATTAGAAAAATTAAGCGGATAAGTCACTTCATAGTTTCGTTCCTCCACTTGCTTTTCAATCAAGTTATCCACACTGTTGTTTACATCTCCAACCTTTATGGCAAAGAAATCTGTATTAGAATTACTCGCTTCAAGCGGACTGTGTATAATGTATTCAGGTATATCCTCTTGAAACGGGTTTTCAGGGTTTTCAAACTCAAAATTAACGGGCACAAACCTCCACGATTCATTATTTGGAAAGGCAGCATCTAGACCTAAAATAACTTTCCGCATCATCACAATATCAATAGTCGTTATCGTACCACTATTATTAACATCAGCTGCAATAAGCTTGTATGGACTATTGAGTAATTGAATTTGAAGAATATGTTGTTTTACCCGCACAACATCTAAGGTTGTAACACCCTCATCAATAGGACCGTCATGAAAAGGACGCAGCGTAAATGTATCATTCTCCAACAGATTATTAAACTCAAAAGAACCTTCGTTATCTGTTAAATTCGTCAACAATAATTCCTCTAAGTGAATATCAATATCCTCTAAGTAACTTATGTTCTCTGTCATTACTGCTCCAGCTATATGGAGATCATCAGCCAAACAAAAACCTATAGTATCTAGTATAACAACCGTTGAGGTACATGAAGCAACATTACCCGAATCATCGGACACCAAAATTGAATAAGTAGATTCTCCTTGATCTTCGCATGAAAAACCATAACTGCTAAGACCATTTAAGGATTCAAATACAAATGATAGAGCGCTACAATTATCAACACTCTCTATTGCAAGATCCGAAGCATGAATAAAGACCGAATCATTAACTGTGATCTGATAAACACTATCCTGACATACTGCAATAGGAGCTGTACAGTCCTCAACAACTATGGTTACTGTTTTAACTGTGGAATTATCACAATTATCTGTTACAAGATAGGTTGCTTCATAAATGCCTGCAGGTACATCAATATAAGGACCAAGTTGATCGCCGTTCGGTATATCTGTACTTACAGTAAGGCTAGTGGAGGATGAACAATCATTTATTACTGGCATAGCCAGCATTAAGTCAGCGAAACAGTTACTTTCATTTAAGCAGAATAATTGGTTTGAAACCTCAACTTCAGGGGCATTTTCATCAATGATGCTGATTAATTGTGTATGCTGTATAATTCCATCAGAATTATTCTGTGTACCAAATGAAGAATGGAAGACTAGACTATCTAAAACACCGTTTTCATCAAAATCTATTTGAGCATCTACTTCAGACCAGTCCACATTAATATTACCCTGCTGAATATCATAAGTACACCAATTTATTACTGTCCATTCTCTAAAGAAGGCATAGCAAGTATTCAACCCTACATTAAAATCAATATCGTTAAAAGCAGTAGCAATCAAAGCACATTGCTGATCAAATACAGCTGGAATTTCATACACCCCTAAAGTGTCCGTAGGGCAATAAATAACTAGATCCTCCTGAAATCGAACTCCCCAATTATCCGTTTGATGAATATATAAATTTTGACTACAAACATCCTTTATAGAGCCTGAGGCATCCAGCACCTCCCAGCTTCGTTCAACATAACCTTCAGTACAGGCATCTATCTCAAGTGTTACATCATAAACTTCACTGTAAAAACAATTATCATTGAACTGAGCCACACCAAAGACATCTAATCCCGAGTAATCCCCGGCATCAAGTGCAGCTAAGTAATCATCCACAAATATATTGCATTGAATACTATCCGAACCGGGGCAAAATACAAGCTCTGGGTCAAGGTTATCTTGAACAAATACAGTAATCACAGCTTCGTTAGTATTACCAAAGCAATCTACCGCCCGCACTACAACAGGAACCGCAGTACCAATCTCAGCACAACAGAATTGAATTGTTTCCGCAAACTCCAAATTGGACATTAAGCCACAAAGGTCGGTTTGCTTTTTTATTTCAAAATAATCTAAGCAACAATTGTCAAAGCTACCCTGATCAAAGGTCTGTGCAAGTACCTCATTCAAACCAAGCTCATTAAGACTAATCAAAGATGAAGGTGCTGTAATCATCACAGGTACACTATTATCCTCGACAATAAGTGTTCCAATCTCTATTGTCTCATTGTTACAGGCATCTCTAACTCTATACTCAATACTATGTGTTCCAAGTCCTAAACCTGGAGAAGGGATAAAACCACCTTCACTACCATCTACACCGTTTTGATAAACTAATTCACCCAGTTCGCAAAAAATCACAACATCAAATGATGAACAATTGTCCGAAACCAATGGAGCAGGGATATACCCCATAGTTTTACAAAGTGTGTTACCTGAGGCTGGAATTTCTGCATTCAGACTTAGGTCAGATGGCAAGGAAACAATTGGAGGACTCACATCGGAAATGAATATCAACTGGACGTTATCTTCTCCCTGAGCGTTTTCTAATACTACATTATTAGTACACCAATCCAGAACCATCCAAGTCCTTATTATTACCTCGCTGCTTCCGCAAGTTGTCAGCACAATATCAGAAGAGGACATAGAATATGAACACATCACGCCCATTAGTCCAGTAGGAACACCTGAACCACTTTCTAAGAGCAAAGTACTATCTACTGGTAGATTGGATAAATCTAGCGTCTGCGTATCGGACTGCAGCAATAAAAATGAATCTTCAAGCTCAGAAGTATCAATTATAGTTGGTAACAAAGCGTATTGGTCACAAGACCAAATAACATTATTTGGGAAATCAACTTCACTATGCCGAATGATCTCAATATGCTGCAGGCAATCTTCAGAATCGTTTCCATAATAATCTACTCCATGGTAGGTTCTATACAGAGCTTTCTTTCCATCATCACAGAAATCTGTATCATACCATAATTCAGATGCAATAAAATTAAATACAGAAGCACAATTATCAATTAATGTAGGAGCTGGAACATTGGCAGGATCTTCATTGCAATAAATTTGTACGGCCTCCTGTGGACAATCAAAAACTGGACCAATAAGATCCATTACCATTAAGGTCCCAGAACAACTATTTCCTGAGGTTTCGCTTGTAATCACATAATTAAGTAAGTCAAAAGCATGTGTCCCATCCACAGGGTTGGCTAATAGGTTCATGTTATGATATACTTCTATGGTATAGTTACCGGAGGCATTAGACGTCAACAAATGAATTGGAAGAACCTCAACCAAGCAGTTGGAATCTAAACTCAGTTGTACAATATCCTGGCAAGACATACTTTGACCTGTATCCTTTGAAAAGGGTATATCATTAACAATAAATGATTTGGAATAAGCTGAAAAATTAAAAAGTGTAGCTATAACAAGTGTGCTATAAAAGAACCATCTTCTTTTATTCATGGGAAACAATTATTTGAAAGTCATAAATTATTTCCGGACTTGATTAACGTGTTTGAAACTGGACAGTAAGGTTGAAAGGTGTTTTTGGATTTTAAAACTTGCGTATTTCTGCAAGGACTTAAATATATAAATTATTTCATATATTTTAAAATACTTTAGTTTTATTTAACACAAACTTCTAGAATAGATTTTGTAATCGTGCCACAAGGTCTTTAGGAACAAAAGGCTTTCTAACATAATCGTCAGCGCCTGATCGAAAGGCTTCTACAATAACGGAATCGTTTCCAATAGTTGAAAGGACTAAAATAGGTGTTGTTTGATTTTTAGTACGAACATGGGTAATCACATCTATTCCAGATGCTTGTGGCATTAAAAGATCTGTAACAACAGCATCTGGTGCTTCATCGTCAAACTTATTTATTGCCCGTAATCCATTCTCCGCTTTAATAACTTCAAAACCCGCTTTCGATAGATGGCGAGTTATTGCAGTTAATATCATGGGCTGATCATCAGCCACAAGAATTTTTTTCATTTCCCTATTTTTTGATAAAATGCATTAAATCAAGGAGGGATAAACTCAGTTTTCGATAAATGGTAAAAAATTGCATATAACTAGCGTCGTATACATTTTTTTTAGATTCAATTAAAGTATATTTAATCGATTCATTAAAATAGGTTTATTTGCCCGACTAATTGGAATCACTTTTCGGCCAATAACCAATGTGTTTTCTTCTATATCAACAATCTTATCGAGGTTGACAATGTAAGTTCTATGGACTTTCAGGAATCGGGCATCTGTTAATTTCGTTGCAATGT
>JAQXAY010000234.1 GCA_029252685.1 Saprospiraceae bacterium
ATTTTCGGTCCTGTAAAGGATTACGAATGTTTCTGTGGGAAGTATAAAAGAATTCGATATAAAGGAATCGTTTGTGATAGATGTGGAGTAGAGGTAACTGAGAAAAAGGTTCGTAGAGAGCGCATGGGGCACATCAAACTTGTGGTTCCTGTAGTTCATATCTGGTTCTTTAAATCACTGCCTAATAAGATCGGTTATCTTTTAGGTCTTTCTTCAAAGAAACTAGAAACGATCATTTATTATGAACGTTATGTTGTGATACAGCCAGGTGCTGGAGAAGAACATGGTTTCGCTCATATGGATCTAATAACAGAAGATGATTATCTGGAGCTTTTGGAAAAATTGCCACCAGAGAATCAACAACTGGATGATTCTGATCCGAATAAGTTTATCGCAAAGATGGGTGCAGATGCAGTACATGATCTGCTAGAACGCCTTAATTTGGATGACTTAGCCTTTAAATTACGTCAGCAAGCTGCAACTGAAACTTCTCAACAACGTAAGAGTGAAGCACTTAAGCGTTTGAGGATTGTTGAAGCTTTCCGTGATGGTCAGACACGCATAGATAATCGTCCTGAATGGGCTGTGATTAAATATCTTCCTGTAATACCACCAGAGCTAAGGCCACTAGTGCCGTTGGATGGTGGTCGTTTCGCAAGTTCAGATCTTAATGATTTGTACCGAAGAGTAATTATCCGTAATAATCGTCTAAAGCGTTTGTTAGAGATTAAAGCTCCTGAGGTAATCTTAAGAAATGAGAAGCGTATGCTTCAAGAAGCTGTAGATTCATTGTTCGATAATTCAAGAAAATCCAATGCTGTAAAAGCGGAGGGTGGTCGTCCGCTAAAATCATTAAGTGATATTCTTAAGGGTAAGCAAGGACGTTTCCGTCAGAACCTTTTGGGTAAACGTGTGGATTATTCAGGTCGTTCAGTAATCGTTGTAGGTCCTAAGATGAAGATCCACGAGTGTGGTCTTCCTAAAGGAATGGCTTCTGAGTTATTTAAGCCATTTATTATTAGAAAGCTGATTGAAAGAGGGGTCGTTAAGACCGTGAAGTCAGCTAAGAAATTAGTAGATCGCAAGGACCCAATTATTTGGGAAATCCTTGAAAATATATTAAAAGGTCACCCGGTACTATTGAACCGTGCACCAACTCTACACAGACTATCTATCCAGGCTTTCCAGCCAAGGTTGATAGAAGGTAAAGCAATTCAGCTTCACCCGCTTGTATGTGGTGCCTTCAATGCCGATTTTGATGGTGATCAGATGGCGGTACACGTACCGTTATCTCATGCAGCTATTCTTGAGGCTCAGGTATTGATGCTTTCTGCACACAATATGTTGAATCCACAAGATGGTTCACCCGTTACACTTCCTTCTCAGGATATGATTCTTGGTCTTTATTACATCACCAAAGAGAAAAGCTCTACGGAAGAAGTGAAGATTCAAGGTGAAGGTAGATACTTCTACTCAGCTGAAGAGGTTATGATCGCATACAATGAGCGTAAGCTTGATTTACATGCAAAGATCAATGTAAGGGCTAGACAAGAAGATGAAGAGGGTAACCTTGTCATTAAGCGTATTGATACTACTTGTGGTCGTGTGTTATTCAATCAGGCAGTTCCTGAACACCTTCCATTTATCAATGAACTATTGACAAAGCGTAACCTTAAGAAAATTATTGGTAAAATCATCAAGCGTACAAGCTTGCCAATTGCCGGTGAATTCTTAGATAAAATCAAAGAATTAGGATTTATGTGGGCCTTCAAAGGAGGTTTGTCATTCAACCTAGGTGATTTGATTACTCCATCAGTTAAGCTTGATACACTAGATAAGGCTCAAAGTGAAGTTGATGAAGTATGGGGTAACTACGAGATGGGACTAATCACCAACTCAGAGCGTTACAACCAGATTATTGATAAATGGACTTTTGCCGATAATCATATTACAAATGTGTTGATGACAGAGCTTGCTGAACACAAGCAAGGTTTCAACTCTGTTTATATGATGCTTGATTCAGGAGCACGTGGTTCTAAGCAGCAAATTAAGCAGCTTTGTGGTCTTCGTGGTCTTATGGCTAAGCCAAAGAAATCAGGTGACTCTGGAGGTGCTATTGTAGAGAATCCAATTCTTTCAAACTTCGTTGATGGTCTTTCAGTACTTGAGTACTTTATCTCAACGCACGGTGCACGTAAAGGTCTTGCCGATACAGCACTTAAGACTGCCGATGCAGGTTATTTAACACGTCGTCTTGTAGATGTTGCTCAGGATGTTGTAGTTATGGAAGAGGATTGTGGAACACTTAGAGGTGTTGAAACATCAACTCTTTTTGAAGGTGATAAGGTTGTTGAAAATCTTTCTGATAGAATCAAAGGGCGTTATACACTAAGACCTGTGTTAAATCCTAAGACTGGAGACCAACTTTTGGCTAAGAGCGAATTCATTACTAATGAAATGGCTGAACATATCCAAGAGATCGGTATTGAAACAGTAGCTATTCGAACAGTTCTTACTTGTGATTCAAGAAGAGGTATCTGTCGTACATGTTATGGTTTAAATACAGCGACAGGACGTATCACTGAACTTGGTGATTCTGTAGGTATCATTGCTGCTCAGTCAATTGGAGAGCCTGGTACTCAACTTACACTTCGTACCTTCCACGTGGGTGGTATCGCTTCAGTTTCCAAGACTGAGTCAGAGATCGAATCTAAGTTTGAAGGTAAATTAGTATTTGACGGTATTCGTACTGTAGAAAATAAAGATGGTGATACTGTAAAGAATGTTGTTCTTTCTAGAACAGGTGAAATCAGAATCACTAATGAAAAAGAAACTAAAGTATTTGTAACCCACCACATTCCTTATGGATCTAATCTATATGTTGAAGAAGGTGGAACAATTGCTAAAGGTGACAAGATCTGTGATTGGGATCCATTCAACGCTTTGATTGTTTCAGAATTCTCAGGTACTACTCAATTCGAGAGTATCGAAGAAGGTATGACTTACCGTTCTGAGCGTGATGATCAAACAGGTCACGTACAAAAGGTAATCATTGAATCTAAGAATAAGCGTAAGATTCCTACGATCAAAATCATTAGCAAAGAAGGAGAAGAACTTAGAAGTTACAATCTTCCAGTAGGTTCATTGCTTTCTGTTAGTGAGGGAGGAACAATAATTAGTGGTCAGCAGATTGCTAAGATTCCACGTAAGCAGTCTCAGATTCAGGATATTACCGGTGGTCTTCCTCGTGTAACTGAATTATTTGAAGCGAGAAATCCTTCGAATCCTGCAGTTGTTTCGGAGATTGACGGTGTTGTTAGTTTCGGTAAAATAAAGCGTGGTAATAGAGAGGTAACAGTTCTTTCTAAAGATAATCAGAAACGCAAGTACCTAATTGGTCTTTCTAAGCACATTCTAGTTCAAGATGGTGACTTTGTAAGAGCTGGTACACCACTTTCTGATGGTGCTACTGCTCCAAGAGATCTTCTAGGTATCCGTGGCCCATTATCAGTGCAGCAGTATTTGATCAATGGAGTTCAAGATGTATATCGTTCTCAAGGTATCGGTATTAACAATAAGCATATGGAGGTGATCGTTCGCCAGATGATGCGTAGAGTTACTATCGCTGATCCGGGTGATACAAAATTCTTAGAGCGTGAGGCTGTTGAGAAGCTTGCATTCCTTGATGAGAATGATTGGATCTTTGACAAGAAGTTCATTACAGATGCAGGCGAGTCTACAGCATTCTATGCTGGTAAGATCGTTTCATTGAGAGAGCTTAGAGAAGAGAATTCTTACTTGAAGCGCAACGATAAGAAAGTAGTTCAGTTTAGAGATGCAGTTGCTGCAACTTCTGTTCCACTTCTGCAAGGTATTACCAAGTCTTCTCTAGGAACTGTGAGCTGGATTTCAGCAGCATCATTCCAAGAAACGACGAAGGTATTAAGTACTGCAGCAATCGGTGCTAAGTCTGATAATCTACTTGGGCTTAAAGAAAATGTAATCGTAGGTAAGCCAATACCAGCAGGTACAGGTTTCAGAAAGTACGAAGAAATTTTCGTTACAAGTAAAGAACAGCATGAAGCTTATTTAGAGCGTCAAGCAATGTATGAAGACGATGAGGATTACGAGCAATAAAATAATCCTTTAAATCATAAAAAAAGGCTGTAGCAGTTATCTGCTCAGCCTTTTTTCTTTGGATCAATAATGAAGCTTGTGCGCTAAATTATTTAGCGTAAACCTGCATGTACTTAGCCATATATTTGCCTATGATATCAAATTCAAGGTTTATTTTTGACCCGATTTCGATATGCTTAAACGAAGTATGCTCATAGGTGTAAGGAATGATAGCAACGCTGAATCTGTTTTCAACAGGACTCACTACAGTTAAGCTCACGCCGTTGATACAGACAGAGCCTTTATCAACAAGTAAATGCTCAGGAGTCAAGGTGTATTCAAAGGTGAATATCCAGGATCCATCTTTATTTTCTTTTCCTACACAAGTGCCAGTAGCATCAACGTGGCCTTGAACAATATGCCCGTCAAGTCTCCCATTGGAGATCATTGCCCGTTCCAAATTTAGCTCATCACCTACTTTTCGGTCGCCTATGGCAGAACGAATTAATGTTTCATCGATCGCAGTTACAACATATTCATCTCCTTCAATAACTACTACTGTTAAGCAGACGCCATCATGAGCAAGACTTTGGTCGATCTTCAATTCATTCGTGATAGGCGATTTTACCGTAAAATGTACGTTAGTGCCTTCTTTTTCGATCTTGGTAATTGTACCAGTCGATTCTATGATTCCAGTAAACATAAAATGTAATTATCTAAATAAGTCTATATAGCCGGAAAGAATACCCTCTCGTTCTATGATACCATTAACTCTGTCTTCGAAAACTCGACATTTATAATAGTACGTTCCAACTGGAAGATCGTCCCCGGCTTGATTTGTTCCATCCCAATTAATGTTGGGATCCATAGATTGAAACACTAATTCGCCCCAACGGTTGAAAATTTGTATCTCTATTCTGTCAATAAAACAATATGGGTATGGGATAAACACATCATTATCGCCATCGCTATTAGGTGTAAAAGCATTTGGAAGTTCGTATCGAGGACAATTATCTACACAGATTTCATTGGAGAAAGTACTTTCATTTGCAAATGAATCAATAGCGGTAACCGCATAACATCCGGCTAGACCAAATTCAGGAGCATGTAGATATAAAGTATCGAATGGATCCCCAATAGTTTCTATAAGTGCATAGTCACTATCTACCTTATTCTTAAAATAGATATTGTAGGCAACAACATCGTCTGTATCCTCACAGCTAAAGTTTGGATTATTCCACTCCAATTGATTGAAAAGATCTATTTCAACACAGTTTATAGCTTCATCACAAATATTACTGACTTCGAGCACTGGTGGGCATGGTGCTATAAGATCTATCGGTGTGGCACAAGCTATTTGCGATCGGTTAATTAACAAAGAATCTAAACTCTCAACACCATAATCTCCAGTTGCCCGAATGAAATAACAATAATTTCTTCCGTTAACAAGATCCTCTTCAAGGAAACTAGGTACTTCCGTAGTTGCAATACTATCAAATATTCCTGGGAGGGTTTCTTTGAACACCGTAAACTCAATGTTATCCCAGGGTACATCGAAGTCCCAGTTTAAGAGGTTTGATTCATCACTAGGCTGAATCGAAAGGAAAACTGAAGATGCTTCATTTGATGATCCAAACACCTCAGAAGTATTTCCATTCGTAAGGAAGTTAACTTTAAATCGATAAGATTCACTTGTTGTGTTAAGATTTTCAACTGTAGTGAAGGTGTCTATAGCTTCCGAATAAGTGTCTGCTGTTGCTGAGAACCCTGTAGGGAAAAAGTCTGTCCCATTGATACCTTCAGCTATTAGCAATTCGTAGGTATAAGGTCCTGGATTCAGTAGCGTATCCAGGTCTTCGGCTATAGGTCGTGTCCAACGAACAAATATAGTTCCGGAAGTGAGATCAGTACTACTAACATCTACGTTAGTCATAAGTGGAACATCTCGATTGAGTTGCACACAGCTTTCATTAGATGGTAGGCTTTCAACCAAGTTGTAGGGTTGAGGGAAATTGGTATTTGTGAGTTTTGCAAAATTTGCAATTACCCTGTAGCAATATGTTTTTCCCTGATCTACATCATTATCAATGTAAATGTATTTACCATTTTCTGATTCATTGGTGATTCCAATTACGCGTTCATATCCTTTTCCATCAAGACCTGTTTCACAGGTGTCAATTTGAAATTGATTTGAACCTATCTTTCTCCAAACACTAAATCCATAAAAGTAATCATCTTCTGCATCCTCACATATGTAGGGCAAATCCCAAGTCACACGGATGGTGTTATTAACTGATTCTGTTTCTACATTTTCTGGTGCAGGCCCAACTACTTTTATTCGAAGGGTCTTAAGATTCGCAAGTCCAGTAGTCCCATTATCATCTAATGCCTTAAACACTATGAAATAAGGTTGGTCGCTTATATGTTCACAGAGCGTATTCCATTCAAAGGTGCCTTCTACAATTGGCGAAGTATAATTTAATGGTGCATCAAAGCTTGCATTACCAAAGAAACTCGTTTCTAAAGGTCCTCCTAGGGCCGTGAGTAATACATTGTCGCCAGGGTTAGGGTCATCAGCAAAAACATCGACAGATAATGTCTGTCCAGCTACTACACAGATATAATCTTCTGTGTCTATAGTTGGGGGTTGATTGTCATTACAATTTTCAATTAGTATTTGCATATCCCGAACCATGGTATCTATAGGCTCTCCATCCCGCCAGGATATTATGATCATAGCTATATTGTATTCTCCAGCTATTTGAGGAGAAGTCCACAAGAAATCACCAGTAATAGGATCTAACGTATAAATATTATCTGGTCCAGGGCCAATGAAATTTGGATATTGATAATTTGGAACTTCAGTATGAATACTCTGCAATGGCGTAATCATTTCAAAGGATAAGCTATCTCCATCTGGATCTACTGGATTAGGGTTGTGAATGAATGGCTGTCCAACACAACCTACATCAATAGGAGGCTGTAAGAGCATAGGAGTGCTATTAGGCCCATCGAATTGACAATTTAGAAAAGTATAACTGGTCTGTATATGAAAAGGTACAGTATCAGAATTGGGAGCATTGACATTCAGAACGCCTCCATTTCTGTTGGGGTCGGTCATTGAAATAGTATAGGTGCCACTTGCTGTATATGTGTGGGTGGCAATATAAAGGTTCTTTTTAGTATCGTTCCCTAGCCCTTCTCCCTCATTACCTGGCCCATTCGAACGCATCACCATTTCACAGGTACCATCTCCCCAGCAGATTTCCAAAGAATCTCTATCCGCAGCTTGGCTGGATTCTTTAGTGTATGTTGTGATAATGGCCTGCACACTAAAATCAGTACATTCCCCAATCGGTGAAACAGAAATCTCTCCAGCTCTATTGTGGGTAGCATGGAGCCATAGGGGAGTAGTCATAAGAATGAAGAAAAATAAAAAGTGTATGTTCTTCTTTGGCATACTTTGAAATTTAATTTGTGGGAAGCTGGAACATGTTGAACCCTATCATAAGATAGTCAACAGAGTAACGAAATAACAAAATAATTAGTTTTTTTAAGTAGTGCTTTAATAAAAGAGTGCAAGAAAAAAGAAGTTTCCTGCCTATTTAAGGACGGAATTAGAATTGTTGGAGTGCATCCTTTAGAGCATCTGCCCAGTTTGGGATTTCCTTTCCTGTTATTTTTTTAAATTTTGACTTGTCCATTAAACTATATGCTGGACGCTTTGCTGTTGTATTAAATTCAGTACTAGGAATAGGATTAACAATACAGTTTATCTGCTTTAACTCTAAGATTAATTTTGTGAATTCATACCAAGAGCATGCGCCTTCATTACTATAATTGAAAATACCCAATTGTTCTTGCTGCACTAAAGTAAAAATAGCATCTATAAGATCTTCTGTCCAGGTAGGACTTCCTATTTGGTCATTAACAACACGTAGTGACGAGCGTTCTTGACCATACTTGATCATTGACTTTACGAAATTATTTCTGTGCTTTGAATAAAGCCAGGATGTTCTAACAATAGTATACTTACAAGCGGACTTTATTATTTCCTTTTCTCCAGCGAGTTTGGATTTACCATAGGTGTTTACAGGAGCTGGGATATGTGTTTCCTTGAATGCCTCAAGACCTGTTCCCGAATATACATAGTCTGTAGAGATGTGGACAAGATGGCAATTGTTTTGTACACAAAGCTTTGCAAGGATTGCACATGCCTTTTGGTTTATAAGAAAGGCTTCAGTTTTTGATTCCTCTGCCTTATCTACTTGAGTGTAAGCACCAAAATTTAAGAAAATGTCAGGTCTTATTTTTAGGAAACACTCGGAAATTGATGCCTCTGAGGATAGATCTAATTGAGTTCGGTCGGCGAAGAAGAAGTCATATTGATTTGTGTAAAGGTCTTTTTTTTCGAGCAATGTTTGTCCAAGTTGACCCGAGGAGCCGCTTACTAATATGACTTTTTTTGTACTCATTATAAAGCAGGTTTATGGTCGCCAAAAGCTGGTTGCACTCTATCTTTTTCTGAAAGTGAAATATCTTTCTGATCTAACTTCCAGTCGATTGCAAGGTGTTCATCATTATAGATAAGACCACCTTCTGCTTCTTTGTTGTAGAAGTTATCACACTTGTAAAAGAATTCAGCAGTTTCCGAAAGCACTGCATAGCCATGAGCGAAACCTCTAGGAACAAATAGCTGCTTTTTATTTATTGCACTTAGTAGGATAGAGAAGCTCTTTCCATATGTTTTAGAACTTGGACGAAGGTCAACAACTACATCTAATACTTCTCCTGAAATAACACGAACTAACTTTGCTTGAGCATGGGAACCTACCTGATAGTGTAGGCCCCTTAATACACCATAAGAAGATTTTGCCTGATTGTCCTGAACGAAGTGGGTTTTAATACCAGCAGTTTTGAAGGTAGCTTCATTAAAGCTTTCATAGAAATAACCTCGGTCATCTTCCCAAATCTGTGGTTCGAAGATTATTAGGTCTTCGATTTCAGTTTTTATAAAAGGCATTCTTCTTATTTTTTCCTAAAATGTATGGTTATTGGTACTCCTGAGAAATCGTAACTCTCCCTAAGTTGATTCTCAAGGTAGTTCTTATAACTTTCTCTTAAGTGTTTTGGATTGTTACAGAAGAAAGCAAAAGCTGGATAATATATAGGTAGCTGAGTTACGTATTTGATCTTTACATAAGAACCTCTGTACGTTGGAGGTGGTACTCTTTCGATCTTTTCCTGCATCAATTCATTCAAATCCGATGTTCGAATTTTACGGGTTCGATTTTCGAACACTCGAACTCCTTGCTCTATGGCTTTGAAGATACGTTGCTTCTCCTTTACAGATATGAATACGATTGGAATATCGTTAAACGGTGCGATCTTATCTCTGATCTCCCGTTCCATATCACGAGCTGTATTAGTTTCTTTTTCGATTAAATCCCACTTGTTTACAAGTATGACCATCCCTTTGTTTCTCTGTTGGGCCAAGCGGAAGATTTTCATGTCTTGGGCTTCAACTCCAGTTTGGGCATCAATCATTAAAAAACAAACATCTGATTCTTCTATCGATTTTATGGCACGCATAACAGAGTAAAACTCTAGGTTTTCATGAACCTTTGCTCTTTTACGCATACCTGCCGTATCGATAAGCATAAATTCCTTGTCGAATTTTTTATACACGGAGTGTATGGAATCTCTAGTTGTACCTGCGATGTCTGTAACTATATTTCTTTCATCTCCCAATAGTGAATTGGTGAAAGATGATTTTCCCACATTAGGCTGACCTACTATTGCAAATTTTGGAATATCAGTCTGCTCTTCATCTTCTTCATCCATGTTTTCTACAACAGCATCTAGAAGTTCACCGGTACCACTACCTGTAATAGAAGATAAGAAAAATGTATTTTCAAAACCTAGGGACCAAAATTCATTCGCTTCAAGCAAACGAGCATTGTTATCGACTTTGTTTACGGCTAGGTAGACTGGTTTATCACCTTTACGCAACATATTGGCTACGTCCTCATCAAGATCTGTGATACCAGTTGTGCAATCAACCATAAAAACGATAATAGAAGCTTCGTCAATAGCAATTTCTACTTGCGAACGAATAGCTTTTTCAAAAATATCGTCAGATCCTTGAACAAAGCCTCCTGTATCTACTACAGTGAAGGTTTTTCCATTCCAGTATGAACTACCATACTGGCGATCTCTAGTAACACCACTGAGGTCATCAATGATGGCTTGTCTCTGTCCTATCAAGCGATTAAATAGCGTTGATTTCCCCACATTCGGTCTTCCTACCACTGCAACAAGATTGCCCATAAGTCATTTTTATTTATAAAGTGCAAAGAAACGGATTCCTTGCCGAAAAAAGTCATTAATAAAAGATAAACAATAAAAATATCAGTTCTTAATCCTGATAACCAAAGTTTTTAAGCAATTGGTCATTATCTCGCCATCCATCTTTGACCTTTATATGCATTTCGAGGAATACTTTTGTTTGTAAAAATGCCTCAATGGATTTACGTGCTTCTGTACCTAATTTCTTGATCCGCTCACCTTTGTGTCCTATCAAAATAGGTTTTTGAGATTTTCGATCTACATATATCAATGTGGAGATTCTGATAAGGTCTTCTCCTGCATTGGTTTTGGTCTCTTTATAGGATTCGATTCCAATCTCAACTGAATATGGAATCTCTTGTTTGTATTGCTCTAAGATTTTTTCTCGAATGATTTCACTAACAAAAAATCGTTCGGGTTTATCCGTTAATTGATCTTTTGGATAATAAGCTGGTCCTTCAGGAAGTATATCAGTAATGGTAGACAATAGTACATCCGTATTTGTGCTGTTAAGTGCTGAAATTGCTATAACATGTTCAGCTCCAGTTCTTTCTTTCCAATAGGTTTTTGCTTCTTCAATCTCCCCTTCTTTCATTAGATCCATCTTGTTCAAAACAATAATCTTAGGGACGGGTTGTTTTTTTACCACCTCGATAAAAGCGTCTTCCTCTTCGTACTTATCTTTAAGGTCAATTACGAGGAGGATGAGGTCTGCATCGTCAAAGGAACTGTATATGAATTTGTTCATTGCCTTTTGCATTCCGTAGTTTGGATCCTTTATGTGGCCTGGTGTATCAGAAAATACAAATTGAAAGTCCTCTCCACTTAAGATTCCAATAATTCTGTGTCTTGTTGTTTGAGGTTTACTCGTTATAATGGACATGCGTTCACCAACCAAAGCATTCATTAATGTTGATTTACCTGCGTTTGGTCTTCCCAAAATATTTACAAATCCCGATTTATGCATAAATTACTTTTGTTCGATCCATTTTGGTTTATTATCCAAAAGGGATTGAAGATGTTCCATAAAAGTTAAAGGTTTGAATTTTCTCCAGTTAACGGAATAGGTGTCTGGAAATATGAAAGCGTGCGTGTCGATATTCGTTTCCTTCAGCTCCTCATACACATGATTTCTCACATTCAGCAAGCAAAGCCAGCCGAATTCCTCCCCCACATCCTGAGCCCACTCCTCGAAATAACAATCATCTGAGGCATGGAAATTCAAAACATTTTCACAAATAAGCACAAATTTAATAATTCCTTCATTAATAAGGTGGTCTGCTATTTCTCTTTTCAAAAACATCACATCATTTTCTATAGCATCATTCCATTCGCCAATTAATTCTATAATTGCAAAACCTTTATCGTAGTCGGTAAAAAGTATCTTTAGATAAAGTGTTTCAGAGCCGAAGGAGTCCCATTGGGGGTGGATGTAATAGTTATATACTTTCTGTGAAAATTCAAATTCACTATATTCTTTCTTGAAGTAGGGAGACTTAGAATCGTTCTCTACCTTATAGTAATCCCTCCAACGAAAAAAAGGCTCTATGTCATGCATTTTTTTTATGCAAAAATAAGCGATATTTTGGCTCGATGTTGTTTCAAATGTCACAGAACTGAAAAAGAAATGCAAAAAGTAATATTTACTGGTCCAGAGTCATCCGGGAAAACCACTATGGCTAAGTGGTATGCTGAACAGATTGGTGGTGTTTATGTACCTGAGTTTGCAAGGATTTATTTTCAATCTGGTAATGATAACTATGGGCTCAAAGATCTTGAGGAGATCGGTAAGGGACAATTAGCTCTACTTGAATCTGCGGATCAGTTTGAGCGTCAGGCAGTTTGTGATACAGGTATGCTTGTTATAAAAACTTGGGCAGAGTTAAAGTTTGGTGCTCAACTTGAGTTTGTAGACAGTTCAATTGTTCAGGACAATTTGGCTCTATATATATTATGCAAACCGGATATTCCTTGGGAGCCAGATCCATTGAGAGAGGATGAGCATAGTCGCAATGAATTATTTGAACACTATAAAATTCTACTAAATAAGTATCAGTTGAGGTATCAGGTATTGGCGGGTACATTAGAGGAGCGAAAGAAATTTCTTTATGGCTTAAATTTACCTGATTAGGACAATAAGATTTCGATTTTTGTTTTACATTTGTGCAATTCATTTGGGGTGCCTACTGATTAGGCTGAGAACATACCCATAGAACCTGCCCAGGTAATTCTGGGAAGGGAAATGCTCGTCTTTGTGCGTGCAGGTTCTATATTTCTGCAAAATGTGACTGGAGCCCTTCCGGAAACAAAAACGTTTTTATTATGCGCAAATTATTTTTTACACTTACCGCATTGTTTTTTGGTTTAAACCTAACAGTAGGACAAACTGATATAATAGGTCAGATAACTGACTTGCATGGCGAATCAGTAGAAGGTGCTACCGTCTATGTATCAGAAACTCAGAAAGGAGCTGTTTCAGATTCTAATGGAAGGTACCAGCTAGGTGGTTTTACTACTAATAAAGAGTATCAAGTGCGGTTTTCTTTTGTAGGCTTTAAGCCGGTTTATAAAACAATCATGTTTACTAGGGCTAATACACGCCTAATGATAAATGTTCAATTTACGGAGAACACATATCAGTTAAAGGATGTGCTAGTATATTCAACCAGAATCAAAGAGGGTTCTCCATTTGCATATACGGATATGAATAAGGAGGAAATTACTGAGAATAACCTCGGTGTTGATGTGCCTTACTTACTTCAATGGACTCCTTCAGCCGTAGTAACTTCTGATGCAGGCACAGGTATTGGGTATACAGGAATTCGTATTAGAGGATCTGCACCTACTGCAACCAATGTAACTATTAATGGAATACCATTAAATGACGCAGAATCTCATGGAACATTTTGGGTGGATCTACCTGACTTTGCATCTTCTGTTCAGGATATTCAGATTCAGCGAGGAGTGGGTACATCTACAAACGGTGCTGGTGCATTTGGGGCTTCTGTTAATTTGAATACTAATACACTTGAAGAGGACCCTTATGTAAATCTTGGTTCTACAGTGGGGTCATTCAACACCTTCAAAACTAATGTTCGGGCAGGTACTGGTCTGATGGCTGGCAAGTTTTTACTTGAAGGTCGTATTTCAAAGATCGATTCTGATGGATATATAGACCGTGCTAGTTCTGATCTTGATTCTTGGTTTGCTTCTGCAGCCTATGTTGGAAAACGTTCTTTACTTCGCTTGAATGCTTTTTCTGGGCATGAGATTACCTACCAAGCATGGAATGGAACTGACCCTTCTTATGTAGAAGTTGACTCTTTGAGAACATATAACGTATCTGGTACAGAAAAAGCAGGAGAACCTTACGAAAATGAGGTTGATAATTATAGACAAGATCATTATCAGTTGCTTTACAACTACAAGCTTAATAAGAATATGGACTTTAATGTTGCGGGGCACTATACTCGCGGATTGGGTTATTATGAAAGCTACAAGGCAGAGCGAGAAGTTATCTTGAGTGATTCTCTAGAAGAGCGAGATGCAGTAAGAAGAAAATGGTTGGATAATCATTTCTACGGAGCCACTTACTCTTTAAATTACAGGTCAACAGACACTAAATTGAATGTATCTCTTGGTGGTGCTTACAATGAATACCTGGGTCGTCACTTTGGTGAA
The DNA here is from genome assembly GCA_029252685.1 of Saprospiraceae bacterium. Classification (GTDB taxonomy): domain Bacteria; phylum Bacteroidota; class Bacteroidia; order Chitinophagales; family Saprospiraceae; genus AM-2324. The sequence goes on from JAQXAY010000234.1 coordinate 14,146, forward strand.
TATATTTGGATACAAGGTGAGCCTATCTTGGATGAGCCATATAGTCTTTATGATAATGACTCAGAGAAGAGTGATTTCAATCTTTACTTGAAGGCCGATTATGACTTAACGGATAAGTTATCTGTTTTGGGAGAAGCACAAGTTCGAATGTTGAACTATACCTTTGTTGGGATAGATGATAATGGAACAGAAAAAGTAGGTGACGCATCTCTTACATTTTTCAATCCTAAATTTGGATTGTCTTATAAGTTAAGTGATGAACAATCTGTATATGGATCCTTTGCGATTGCGAATAGAGAGCCAAACCGCGATGACTATGTGGATAACCCAGTTAATGAACGTCCTACTCATGAGACACTAACAGATTATGAATTGGGATATCGATTTGCTGGAAAGCAATTAGTGTTTAATGCAAATGCATACTACATGGATTATGAGAATCAGCTGGTGTCAACAGGTGCTTTGAATTCAGTAGGGGCATATATTCGCACAAATATTCCAGAATCAGTGCGTATGGGGCTTGAGTTGGATGTCCGTGCTACGCTTGCTGATAGGCTGATTGAATTGGGAGCAAATGCTACACTTAGTCAGAATACAATTGGAGATTATACTGCTTTCTTAGATGTTTATGATGGAGACTTTAATTGGCTTGGAGTAGAAGAGATGGAGATTTCAGGAAAACCTCTTTCTTTTAGTCCTGCCTTGATAGGAGCATTGAATTTAGGCTTCAACCTAATGACTGATTCTGATGATCAAGATCTTAATCTAGCTTTACTTTCGAAATATGTAGGCAAACAATATATTGATAATATGGGTAATGAAGATGCAAGTCTTCCTGCTTATAATTTTTCAAATATTAGACTGATGTATTCTAAGGAATTTAGCCAAGGTCCAAAGCTTGGAATCAATTTTACCTTGCGAAATATATTTAATCAGAAGTTCTCTTCGAATGCATGGTCTTATGGCTATGTGAATTCGGATAGTGGTTCTGTAGGTTATTCTTTGGGGCTTTATCCGCAGGCTGGAAGAAACTTCCTGCTTGGATTAAGTCTTGAGTTTTAAAAAAAAGGGAGCTGAATTTTCAGCTCCCTTTTTTTAAAAGTTATAATTCAGACCAAATCGGAAAACAATAGGTATAGATAAGGATTGGCTATTGTCCAGTACATTGTATAGAACTGAAATCTCGGTGTTTAGAATTCCCCCAACTGAGGTATATCCAAGGCCGAGATAAGCATTGTTTCGGATTTCACGCTCAACAAGGACGTCGTCTGTATTTGGGTCAACTGCTAAAAATGTTTGATTGAAGTTATCTCTAAAAACTGGCGTATAATTTGTTATGGATTTTTCATATTCAGCATGTGCAAATATTGCAGGAAGTATTTTATATCTTCCAAATAAGGCAAATGACGTAGAAAATGTATTGCCTCGTTTTATATCATCAGTAAAACTAAATCCATTAAAGCCTAGGCCTCTTAAGTGTCTATAGGTTGCAGATATCCTAGGGCCTATGGATAGTTTTTCAGTGACTTTATAACCGACCATTGGTGAAATTCCTATAGCAAATTCACTAATCTGATTGTTTGAACTAAATCCAGGGCTAACCATACCACCGAACCAAAGTTTGTCCAAAAGGTCTCCATCTTTATCAAAAGCCTTGTCTACAGAAGATTTTGATTTCTTTTTAGACCGTCCTCGCTGTGCAGAGGTATCCGTGGGTATAAAAGATAGGGTCAAAAAACTTATTAAAATGATCGTTATTCTCAATTTCATACATCTAAATTTTCATCTAATTTATTCAGTAAAACTCTAAATTTTAAGCAAGACTTGATTAAAATTTTATCAATAATTGCTTTAAGAGGTATATTTGTATTATATTCATTTAAGTAACAATATGTAAGGCGCTGTCATTGTGATCCATTCCTAAAAGTACAACGTCATAAAGAATAATCAATTGTTTTTCCCCGTCATTGTATTGCAATATTAACTATTGAAAACCAGACATATCCATTGCGAATTAAGGTTGTAATGGGAAAGAACGACCGAAAGGCCTCTGCTCAAATTGTGCAGGGGTTTTTTACTGATTTAAACAAGTTTCGGTTAAATATTGTATGTAAAGTAAAAAATGCAGTATAATTTTGTGCAAAAAATTATCTGTATTGAATTAAATTTGTGTTTAGCACAAATAACTTATACTTTTTTACCCGATTCTCTGCCCAAATAATAAGCTCCCAATTTATAAAACGTGTAAAAATCAATTTAATGCTTAGAAGGCTAATCTGTTCTACATATATTATTTTGTTCTTTGGTTGTAGTATGTTATTGAATGCTCAATCACGAGCAGAACTACCTGGTGATGATAAAATTTCACAGATCTTAAATAATCAATTTAAAGACTATAATGTCTTTCAATTCGATACAAAGGATTTATTAGACCAAAGGTCTAATGATCAACTTGGTTTTTTCACACAACTATCCATAGGGGATACTTATGACTGGGCGCTTGCCCTAGAGCCAAATAAGATTAAAGCAGATAACTATAGATTGAGCATAGCTAGTGATGCGGGAGATATAGATGGTATTATAAACAATGGAATTTATACATTTGGTGGTATAGTTCATGGAACAGATCATGAAGTTCGACTGACTGTAATGGAAGATTTTCTCTACGGATATGTTGAGACAGGTGATGATGCAGTATTTATAGAGCCACTCAATTATTTTGTAGATGGAGCAGCTAAGGACTTATTTGTTGCCTACAAAGCTAGTGAGATAATAAAGGGTGCACCCCTCAAGTGTGGTGTTACCGAGATGCAAAAGCGCGGGAAGACCATCCACCAACATAATCATTCAAAAAAAGAAGATAGCCATTCAAGAATGCCTGGGAATTGCTTTGAGTTAGAAATTGCCTATGCCAATGACTTTCTTATGTTTCAACAGTTTGGCTCAGTAGCTGCTGTTGAGGCACATGTGACGGGCGTTTTGAATAATGTACAAGGTAATTATGATGACGAGTTTAGTGATGAAATTCAGTTTTTGATTGTAGAAATCTTTGTTCCAACTTCTGCAGCTGCAGATCCATTTACAAGTTCTACTAATTCAGGAACTTTATTAAATGATTTTACAAGTTGGGGTCCTACAGGATTCTCTGCAACGCATGATCTTGGAGCGCTATGGAGTGATAGGAATTTCGATGGAGGTACTATTGGACTAGCGTGGGTAGGAGTAGTCTGTGCTAATTTTAGGTATCATATATTGGAGAATTTTAGTACAAATGCAAATTTATTACGCGTACTACATGCGCACGAGATGGGGCATAATTTTAGTTTTAATCACGATAGTGGTGGTTCAAACACTATAATGGCACCTTCAGTTAATTCTGCTACTACCTGGTCTACACAATCGCAAAATGAATTTGATGCATATATTCCTAATGTTGACCCACCGAACGGCTGTTTAGTGTTTTGTCCTCCTCCAGTGCCGCCTGTAGCCATATTCTCACCGAATTATAACGTTGTTTGTCCAGGTTCTTTTGTGACCTTGTTTGATCAGTCAATCAATTCTCCAACATCCTGGTCATGGAATATACCTGGAGGAATACCAAGCTCGAGTACAGAGAAAAGCCCAACCATACAATTTAATAATGTTGGGACTTACACAATAAGCTTAACAGCTACTAACGCAAACGGATCAAATACATCCAATGGGGTAGTTACAGTTTTAGCAAATGGTGGAACAGATATATTCTTTTATGAGGGATTTGAATCTGGAGCTGGACAGTTTACTGTGGAAAACCCTGACGGGAGTGATACTTGGACAAATGTGACAGTGCAAGGGACTCGAGAGGGTTCTAAAGCGATGTATGTAAATAACTATGATTACAATGCTCAAGGTGAGGAGGATGCTCTAATTTCTCCTGTTTTAGATTTTACGGGCAGAACTAACAGTGAACTTGACATTGAATATGCCTATACAAGATATAATAACAATAATAAGGATTCATTAAAAGTGTATGTCTCTACTAATGGAGGAAGTACCTACACGACTATTTTTGCAAATACAGAAAATGGTAATGGAAACTTTGGTACTGTTCCGCAAAGTACAAATGAATTTGTTCCTAGTCAGGAAAGTGATTGGTGCTTTGGGACAACCTTTGGCCCAGGCTGCTTGAACTTAGATCTATCTGCCTATGATGGTCAATCTAATGTTGTAATTAAGATTGTCAATAAAAATGACTGGGGAAACAATATGTATGTGGATAATATAAGAATGACCAGTTCTTGTGTTGTTCAGAATCCACCCGTCGCTCTTTTTACTGCGGCACCAACAAGTGGATGTTTCCCTATAGTAGTATTTTTCAATGATCAGTCTACAAACTCACCTTCCTCTTGGAACTGGTCTTTTCCTGGTGGAACTCCTGCTAGTTCTTCATCACAGAATCCGACAGTAGTTTATTCTACTCCAGGGACTTATTCAGTAACCTTGACTGCTATAAATGCAGCTGGGTCAGATACAGAAACAATTTCTGGAATGATCGTAGTAGAAGGGCCTCCTGTTGCTTCGTTTACAGCAGTAAATAATAATGGAACAGTATCTTTTACAAATAATAGTACGGGAAATAACTTATCCCATCAATGGACTTTTGGAGATGGCAATGGATCTGCTTCAGTAAATCCTACTCATACCTATGCTGACGATGGCCCATATACGGTTGTTTTAGTTGTTACAAGTCCTTGTGGTGTTGATGTTTTTGAACAGACTATATTCGTTGAAAGTCTTCCCGTTGCTCAGTTTTCAGCACTTGAAACAGATATCTGTGCAGGAGAAATAGTCTCATTTGTTGACGAATCTACTTCTAATGTAATTAGTTGGGATTGGTCTTTCCCTGGAGGGACACCATCAAGTTCATCTCAGGAGAATCCTCAAATCTTATACAATACAGCTGGTGTGTTCCCTGTAACTCTTATTGTAACGAGTACATTGGGTAATGATACTTTAGTTAGTAATGATTTCATAACTGTAGATCCACAGCCTCAGGCAGGATTTTCAAGTGTTATTTCTGGGTTTGATGTCACATTGACGAATAATTCTTTGGATGCAACTAGCTACAACTGGAGTTTTGGTGACGGTGGGACAAGCACAGCTAGTGATCCTACACATACATACGCTTCAGATGGTGCTTATACAATAGAGCTCATTGCAAGTAATTCTTGTGGTTCAGATACGATTACGGAAGATATAGTGATTAGTTCACTTCCTCAAGGAGGATTTACTTCAGATGTTAATATAGGTTGTGTGCCATTAACTGTTAATTTCCTAGATATTTCCAGCGCAAATACGACTTCATGGTTATGGACATTTGAAGGAGGAACACCTGCTACTTCTTCAGATCAAAATCCAACAGTTGATTATAATAGCGTTGGTGTGTTTGATGTAACATTAGTTGCTACAAATGCCAACGGTAGTGATACGGTGTCATTAGCAGATTATGTAATTGTCAATGATATTCCTGTGAGTGATTTTTCATTCACTATAACCGACCAAACAATAACATTAACAAACCAATCTAATAACGCAGATACTTATCTATGGACCTTTGGTGATGGTAATTCAGATACGTCAACAGATGTTGTTTATGATTATGCTGCGGATGGTTTCTATACTTTAGTATTAGTAGCATCTAATAATTGTGGATCTGATACTTTAACACAAGAAATAGAAATAGCGACCTTGCCTGAAGCTGGTTTTACATCGGATAGTCAGGGAGCTTGTCTTCCTGTTGAAATTCAATTTACTGATGCTTCATCTGCGAATACAGACTCATGGTTATGGACCTTTGAAGGAGGGACACCAGCAAGTTCAACAGATCAGAATCCACTGATATCTTACGATACACAAGGCATTTATGATGTTCAGCTTATCGTAAGTAACGAACTTGGTTCTGACACACTACTTTTTGAAGATTATATAGAGACTTTCGCTTTACCTGTTCCGTCATTTACTGCTTCAGGTTCAGGACTTGATATAGACTTTACCAATAACAGTCAGTTTGCAGATACTTACTTCTGGGATTTTGGTGACACAAACTCTAGTACAGAAACAGATCCTTCACACACCTATGGTGATATAGGTGCGTATGCAGTTACTTTATATGCTATAAACAGTTGTGATACTGTTTCAATTACGGAGCTATTGAATGTAAATCTAGGTCCTCAGGCAATAATCAATTCAGATCTTACAGAGGGATGCCCTGATCTGACTGTTGCATTTAACGATGGTGCATCTCCGGATGTGGAAACTTGGGAATGGACCTTTGAGGGAGGAGATCCTTCTTCATCTACAGCTCAGCAACCTACGGTAACTTATTCAGCTCCTGGTAGTTATGATGTACAACTTGTTGTTGGAAATACAGATGGCACAGATACACTATTTTTAGAAGATTACATAACGGTATTTGGGCTGCCAGAAGCCGGATTTACTACAGTGGTTAACAATGATGAGCTTTCATTTACCAATACTTCAGTAAATGCGGATACTTATGAATGGCAATTTGGAGATGGAGCTATTTCAAATGAAACAGATCCTGTTTACACATATAGCACAGATGGTTCATACACTGTTCTTTTGATTGCAGAGGGGCCTTGTGGGATAGATTCTATTAGTCAAGAGGTATTGATAGTTACTCCGCCAACTGCAGACTTTATTATATCAGCTGATTCAATATGTGAAGGTAGTTCTGTACTGTTCACAAATAACTCTTCTTCTAATTCTACCAGTTTCAATTGGTCATTTGAAGGAGGAACACCTTCTACCTCGACAGCAGAGAATCCGGAAGTATTCTATTCTGTTCCTGGGCAGTACGATGTTAGTTTGATTGTTGAAAATGCTGCTGGTCAGGACTCTATGATCATGACAGATGTAATAACTGTGAATCCAAATCCTGTAGCCCAGTTTTCTGCTTCTGTAAATGTGGCTACTCTAAGTACCACAAATACTTCTTTAAATGGACTTCAATATGAGTGGTATTTTGGTGACGGGGGAGAAAGTAATGTATTTGAACCTCAGTATGATTATATAGAGGACGGCATTTATGAGATATTATTAATTGTATCTAATGCTTGTGGCGTTGATAGTTTTACGCAGGAAGTAGAGATTGTATTACCTCCAACTGCTGCCTTTGAGGCGAATTCTACGAATGGATGTGCACCTTATGAGATTGAGTTTTCAAACCTTTCAACAGATAATGCAGATACGTACTCTTGGCTATTTGAGGGAGGAACACCATCCACTTCAACAACGGAGAATCCTGTAGTTATCTACAGTAATGAAGGGATATTTGATGTACAATTAATTGTTAGCAATGCAGTAGGATCTGATACACTTAACCTTGAAGATTATATAACAATTGGATTGGGGGTAGTTGCGGATTTTGAAGCTTCAGTGAATGGAACTGAGGTAAACTTTACGAATACTTCTAATAATGGTTTGACTTACTTCTGGGATTTTGGAGATAATCAGACTAGCAATGAGGAAAATCCTGTTCATACATATGGCTCAGATGGCGTATATACAGTTACTCTAAGCGTTACTAATGACTGTGAATCCGTTGATATACAGCAAGAAGTAATAATCTCAGTAGGCGCACCAATAGCACTATTCGAATTTGATCAAGAATCTTTCTGTACTGGTTCTGATGTTGAATTCTTTAATCTGTCTTCAGCGAATACAGAATCCTATCAATGGACCTTCCCAGGTGGACAGCCAAGTACTTCTACAGAGGAGAATCCTACTGTTATCTATCAAACTGCAGGCGTCTATTCTGCTACTTTGATAGCTTCTAATGCCAATGGTACAGGAAGTTATGAGTTAGTAGGAGAAATAATTGTATACGAAGCCCCTATTGCAGGTTTTGATCATACTGTTTCTGGTTTTACTGTAGATTTTATTAATAATTCTCAATATGGAGTTTCTTACAGCTGGGATTTTGGAGATGGATCTGATCCATCAAATATAGATACTCCAAGTTATTTATATACTGAAATAGGCACTTATACTGTAAGTCTTACAGTTATGAATCCGTGTGACACTGCTGTCGTTGAAAACACAGTGGTTATTGATGAAACAGCACCTTCAGCCTTTTTTACTGCTGAGCCAACGAGTGGATGTGCTCCACTTGAGGTAGACTTTATTGACCTTTCTACAGACAATGTTACAGATTGGTTCTGGCAATTTGAAGGTGGCGTTCCAGAAACTTCAACAGAAACAAATCCAAGTGTTGTTTATGAAAATATTGGAGAGTTTAATGTAACACTTACCGTTTCGAATGCTGTAGGATCAGATGTGATTCAGTTTAGCAATTATATTGAGATTGGAAAAGGCCCTGAAGCTTTATTTTCTTATCAGAATGGAGCGCTAGGAGGTATACAATTCATTAATAATTCAAGTGATGTATCCAATTACACCTGGAATTTTGGTGATGGTAATACAAGTAACGTTATTTCTCCGCTTCATTTTTATGAAGAAGCCGGTGTCTATGCTGTTGAACTTATTGCAACGAATGAGTGTGGTAGCGATACAATGATCATCGAGCTTGAATATACACCAGTTTCAATTGATGAAATAGGGGAATTGGCAGCTTTAGATATTTACCCAAATCCAACTAGTGGAAGCTTTGAGTTTAATCTTAGGCTTAAGGATCAGGCTGAGCATAAGCTTCAGGTTACACTTCTTGATCTTTTAGGAAGGGATCTGGAGGTTAAAACATACAAAGTATCTAATGGCACATTGAATGCTAGTTTTGATATTTCTGATCTACCAGCTGGTTTGTATTATTTAGAATTTGAATCTGAAGGAAAGAAAATTGTCGAAAGAATAATAAAGATCTAGAAACTGTATAAATCTAGTACAGAAAGTGGGCAAAAATCTTAGTTGAATTTTGCCCACTTTTTTATTGTGCATCGGTTGAACTTCTAAGGTGATTCTGGGGAAAATTATTCTTCGATAGATTTGTATGGCCACATTCTTAACAGTAAAACTTAGGAGTATACAACTGGAATTTTAAAATCAAGTATAGATATTGCTCATTAATCTGCTGAATTATACTATTTGTAGTTCAAATCTGAAGGATATTGCTCGATTTATATTTTAATAAAAGTATAACTAAAAGATAATGAGTTGTTTAGGTGGAAGGTCGAAATTAATTCATGAAATTTCGACCATTTTTATTTTTAATATTACTTTTTAGGCACTTTGTCAGCTGCAAATATTTAATTGATTTTAAGCTGTCATAAATATGCCAATTGATATTTAATCAAAATCTGGAATGAACAAAATATATATATTTATCATACTCAAATAAAAGTCTACCTAATATTCTATTCTAACAGGTTTTATCCTGGTTAAAAAGTTCAAATTGATAATTTAGACCTGGTACCCTTACCCGTAAATGGTCTCAACTTATCCTCACCTTAAGACTATCGTAACTGTCAAGTAAGTGCTTGTTTTATGGGATTTTAAAAATTGTTGTGAGTATGAGATTTAATTGCTTTAGGATTATTGCTATTGCCTTTTCGTTGATAGCAGTAAATGATCTTTCGGGACAGGATTGTTCTTGTGTGGATTGTCCAATAGATATATTTAATTTACAGACACATACTAGTACGATTGATGTGCAGGTGGCAGGTTCTAATGATCTTGGTGATTGCGGCCTAAATCAAGTATGCTTTACCATTGCCCATACCTGGGTTGGTGATTTATCCGTTTCCTTGGTTTCTCCTTCAGGGCTAAAGTATCTAGTCATGGCCGATGCAGAGAATATGCCTCCAAACGGTTGTGGAAATTCAGAAAATAATATTGATATCTGTATAGAGACTGGAACAAGTAATCCAATCACGAATAATACGGAATATATCTGCAACGGTACTGGAGCTTTTTGTATGGAAGGCAATGGTTACACTGTTCCTTGCGGCGGTGTAACGGATCCATTTGATGGAGCTTTGCAAGCTCCAAATTGTGATCTTGCTGATTTCAATGTTCCAGGACATCCTGCAAATGGTCAATGGACCTTAGTTATAAATGATATTTGTGATCTTAACATAGGGCAATTGATTGATTGGTCCATAAGTTTTGATTGTGGTACATCTTCATGTTTGGGTTGTGATGCGGACGGAGGTGATCTTACTTTTTCTGATTTTCAGGCTTGTGTGGGGGCTGCTGAGCTCAATCTGGAATTAGACCCGGTATACATGGGTACTGCTCCTGACTCATTGTTGTTTGATTATACCTACTTGATTATAGATTCTGGTTTTATAGTGGAGGTTAGTTCCAATCCAGATTTACAAAGTTACGGAGCTGGAATCTATTCCGTGTGTGGAATCTCTTATGAGACTGGACAATTAGCTGCAGTAGAAGGTCTTGTAGGTACAGCTTATTCTTCAATTGGTGTAAATCTAGGGATTTGTTTTGATGGTTCAGCCAGCTGCCTAGGGATAGAGATATTTGACCCTATTCCAGCTTATACAGAACTTGTAGAGCTTTGTTTTGGTAATTGTCATACTGGTTTAGATGATATAGAATATTGTACTTCAGGATTGTATGTTGTCAACTATGAAAGCGTTGGGGGCTGTATATCATCGATGAGTATAGACCTGAATATTGAAGAAGAATTCATTAGTACGGAGCAATTTTTCGTTTGCGCTGGAGAGGAGGTTTTGTACAATAGTCAGTCTTATTCGGCAGGAACGTATACAATTTTGTTGAATTCTACCTTGGGCTGTGATAGTACAGTAACACTCTCCGTAGAGGAGGTTCCCGTTGATGCTGTTATTACTTCGGATGCATTGAACTTTGATTGTACAATAGATTTGATCAAGCTTTTTAGTTCGGGCTCAACTTTTGAGAACTTAAGGTGGCTTGATGATGCCGGAAACCTCTTAGGAAGCGAGGATAGTCTTTCAATAAATACTGCTGGAACATACTATCTGGAGGCCTCTTCTGTGGCATCTAATGGCACTTGTATGGATACAAGTATGATTATAGTAGATGATCTCGGAGAATTGCCTGAAGCACCTATTTTTACTTTATTTGAAACTGGTCTTTGTATCAATGAACAGATTACATTTTGTGTATTGTTAGATAGTAATGTTGATACCTATGAATGGGTTTTGCCAAGTGGGGCAGGTGTTATAGGCGATGATAGTAGTCAATGTATTGAAGTTCTCTTTTCTGAAATTTTATCTGGTGAGGATATTTGTGTGTCAGGTCTAAATGCATGTGGTCAGGGTGCGTCATCTTGTATAAGTTTAGATGTCGATGAAGAACCTCTTATTCTTAATGTTTTTGAAGATTGTGATCTAAGCACAGAAAGTTTTGATCTTGAAATCGTAGTATCAGGAATAGGACTTTCCGTTGTTTCTAGCACTATCAATACATTTGATTTTGATGGGAGTACTTTTTCTGCTGAAAATTTAGCTGGAGGTCTTACCTATTTTATAGAATTTGAATCTGCGAATTGCGGGTTGATTTCTGTTTCTAATACGAATGATTGTATTTGTGGAAATGCAGATCCTTTTTTGGTTGGAGGTTCGCCTGAAATTTGCATTGGTGAACCTATTGAATTCGATAATACTGGCCCTTTGAATAATAGTTTATATGCGACAGCCTATATTCTTCATTCTGATCCTTCAGATGCGCTGAACTCTATTTTGATGATTTCTGATTTACCCATTTTTGAATATGATGCAACTATAATACCTACGGGGGTACTATTATACGTTACAGGTGTAAGAGGAAAGCCATTACCTATATTTAATGATCCTTTTATTGATCTGGATGATCCTTGTCTTACTTTCAGTAATCAGTTGGTATTTGAGTATAAAGAGCCAGAACCAATAGTTGCAAATATACCTGATATCTGTATTGGAGACCCATTACAATTAAATGTTGAGGGAACTGGAGGACCATTTATGGTCTATGTTAATGGATTTGGATACGACTTTTCAAGTACCGGTAATATTCTTTTATTGCCGAGCCTAACAGGTAATTATACATTAGAGTATTATGAGGACGGAAATGGGTGTACTGTAGATATGAATATGAATCTATTGTATGAGGTTCATGTGCCTGGGGACATAGGATTGACTACTTCAGCTGCTGAATTGTGCAATTCAACATGGGATGGAGAAACTACAAGTGTAGATCTTTCTACATTTTTAACAAATAGTACACCAGGTTCATGGACTGATGTCTCGAATTCGGGTGCGCTTTTGGGTTCTATATTTGATGCCGATGGAATTGAGCCTGGTTTGTATACGGTTGAGTTTACCACTGATGAAATAGGATCATGTCCATCTGAATCTTTAAGTTTGACAGTTGAGGTTGTTGCATGTGCTTGCCCAGGGCTAGAATCGAATGCTTACACTATTTGTAATTCAGAAAATTATTTGGATTTGAGTCTGTTTGTTCCCGATGGATTAGAAGGAGGTGTTTGGAGTTTAGATTTATCTGGATCTGTTGGCTCTGTCCCGCTTATTGAATTTGGAACCTTAATTTTCGATGCAACTGTCTCAGGAGATTTTTCTTTGTTTTATGATTATACAGATTTAGGGTTTTTAGGTTGTCCTGCAATGGATACTTTGTATTTGGAAATCAATTCCTTGGAACTTGTGTCTTTGAGCGAAGAAAGAGTTGATATTTGTATTTCTGACCTGCCATTGAATTTAAGTGATTTCGAACCTCAGGATGTTCCTGGCTCATGGTCTTATATGGGCACACAGGATGTAGTCTTAAATGAGGATGTGATTGAACTTGCGGAGGTGGGAAGTCATATACTTTATTTTAATGCAGATGCTACTCAAGATTGTGCTATTGGAATGGATTCTCTTCAAGTTGTAGTTCTTGATGTTCCTCAGCGTTTGAATCCAGCTGACAAGTTTATTGAGAAATATTGTTATGAAAATGCAGTGCAAATAGGCAGCTCTGCTTTATGCTCACAATCTAATTATGAATTTTTGTGGCATACCATATCTGGTTCAGAATTAAGTGATATTTATGCATGTCAGCCATTAGTTACAGATGCAGGGGTCTATGAGTTGATTGTTTATGATATGAATACGAATTGTGAAACTGTAGATACGGTGTTTGTGTCAGAAGCTGAAGATGAGCCAGAATTTGACATCAATGTAGACCCTATTACATGTTTTGGGGACTCAGATGGTGAAATACAATTTAATTCCATCGACGTGACATACCAACCATATACGATCTTTCTTAATGGTGAAATGGTAGATTATCTAAACCCTGTTGAGAACTTAGGTTCTGGTAGCTATGATTTACTAATGATTGATTCGGAGGGTTGTACGATAGGAAAAACACTTTCTATTTCTGAGCCTAGTGAGATGGTTTTAAATTTATTGCCTTTTGATCCAATCGTACAGATTGGGACACAGGTATCCTTAGAAGCTCAAAGTAATTATCCTGATGTTGTCTTTAATTGGGAAACTATCTCGGGTAACTACAATGATTATGGACCACTTCTTGACCTTACCGTTTTCTTTAATCAAAATGTAAGCTTGGAAGCAATAAATAGCGCTGGTTGCGCACGCCAGCTCGAAATAGAGCTTGAAGCTTTAGATAAATACAAGGTTTTCGTTCCTAATATTTTTTCTCCAAATAACGATGGTATAAATGATGGGGTAACTATTTTTTCGGGTAGTGACATCAATATAATTCGCTCCTTCAGGATTTTTTCTAGATGGGGGGGATTGGTTTATGAAAACTATAATTTTTCTCCAAATGACCTTGATTTAGGTTGGAATGGTTTTGTTGATGGACAGAAAGCGGCGGAAGGGGATTATGTTTGGTATGCAGAGGTGGAAATTGAGACTGGAGAAAGCAGAATGTTTAAGGGAGATATTGCACTTATTCGTTAATTTGGGATTAATTTTTGATAAGTCGTTTTAATGACATAAATTTATGATAATTAGGTGATTGTGAATATAATGTTGCTTTAAAATTATGTGTTTTTTTGACTTCTAATTTGCATTTAGAAGCTCAAAAATAATGTAAATTAATAATTGACCTGTTAACACCAGGTTTTTGAAAACTATAGAACAACACCTACACATGAACGACGCTTTTGCATCGGCAATCCGCAGATTATCTGTGGTATGCTTTTTTATGATAAATTCCATATTGGCTTTCGCTCAACCTTGCGAATGTGCTAATTGTCCGCTTCCAATTACAGATAACGGTTCTTTTGATGGTCTTTTGGATGTTACAGTTAATGGTCCAAATGACCTTGGTCTATGTCCACTTGAACAGGTTTGTTTTACTATAGACCATACCTGGATAGGTGATTTGTCTGTAAGTTTAACCTCACCTGCAGGTCTGAATTATCTTGTCATGGCTGATGCTAATAATGCAAGCGGAGGCTGCGGTACTAATGAAGACGATATTGATGTATGTATTGAGTTAGGTACAATGTCTCCATTGACAGGAGGTGCAGAATATAGTTGTAACAATGGTGGGGCTGCGCCTTGCCTAATAGGTGTTTGGAATGTTCCCTGTAATGTGACAGACCCCTTTGGAGGTGCTGTATCTGCACCGAATTGTGACTTAAATGATTTTAATATTCCAGGCGATCCTGCAAATGGTACTTGGGCTCTGACGATAAATGATGTTTGTGCTCAGGATGTTGGAACTCTGATTAACTGGTCTCTTGTTTTTGGGTGTGGTGTTATTGATTGTATATTATGTGAAGCTGATGGAGGTACATTGAATCAACCAGATGTTACTTCTTGTCAATTTGATCCAAGTTTGAACTTAAGTGTTAGCCCAGATTATGGATCGGGTGTCCCTCCTTCTGCTACAGAATATGGATATGTATACGCAGTCACTGATCTAGCCACAGGTTTAATAAATAGTTTTGAGTTAAATGCTAACTTCTCCGCATTGCCTGTTGGGGATTACTCTATCTGTGGATTATCCTATGCTTTCGTTGATGCAGTTATATATCCAACTTATATTGGTTCGCCTTATGCAGATCTTGAAGCTGATTTAGCCTTGTTGGATCCAGTTTTTTGTGGAAATCTTTCAACTAATTGTTTCGAGTTAGTTGTTGCTCCTTTGCCTACTCCAGGTATGGAGGCTGTGGATCTTTGTATAGGAGACTGTTATACATATAATGGAGTGGATTATTGTAATCCTGGTTTGTATCCTGTGATGATCACATCATATTTAGGTTGTGATAGTTTAGTGAATCTAATGATCAGCCCATTATCTGATTCTAATGTGTTTATTGAAGGTCAGGTTTGTCCAGGAGAGACACTTGAAATAGGTGGAAGCGAATATCCCAGTGGTAATCATTATCATTCGGATGTTGCTTATAATGGATGTGATAGTACCACAACCATTATAATAACAGAGTTTTTTGTAGCTGCATCAACCTCTACACCTCCTCCAATAACTTGCACAAATCCTTCAGTAATCATTACAAGTAGTGGTTCTTTTGGTTCTAGTTTTTTATGGTATGATGAGGATGGAAATCAAATATCAAGTCTTCCTGCAGTGGAAGTCTTTGAGGGTGGATGTTATGATTTAGTTGTATCAAGAGACTCTACAGGGATATCTTGTTCGGATACGTCAACTGTTTGTGTTGTAGAATTAATAGAAGAGACAGAAGTACCTACACTAACTGGTCCTACAGAAATATGCTATGGGGATACAATTACATTAAATGCCTCGATTGTTCCAGATTATCAAGATTATACTTGGACATTCCCTTCTGGGGTTGAAGTTTTAAATGGTGGAGATGGATTTCCTATCGCTATTTTAGTTTGGAATAGTCCAAATACGGGGACAGTCTGTGTAGTCGCCGAAGGCAGTTGTGGACCTTCTTTGCCAGGGTGTTTAGATATTGGATTTTCAATTGCATTAGATCCTCCTGCCATAAGTGGATTGGATCAACTTTGTCCAAGTGATATTGCTGATTATGTGTCAGTTTTATCTGGAAGTAATGGATTTAATTGGACCTTGATTGGTGATGGGACAATACTCAATGGTCAGGGTACGGATACAGTTTCTGTACAGTGGAATAGTCCTGGGGTATGGCAAATATGTGCTAATGGTGTTTCTGATTGTGGAAGTGGTCCAATGACCTGCTTCCCAGTTTTAGTAAATTCTACGCCAGCTGCTCCCTTACTTACAGGTCCGTCTTTATTTTGTGATTTGGATACCTTGATGTTTACAGCTCAGGCATTTGATCCATTGAATATTGGATTTAGCTGGGATATTCCTGGTTGTGCATCAGTCGTAGGTGGTAATGGAGCAGATACTCTTTTACTTTTGATGAATGAGCCTTGTGATTCGATTGAGGTTTGTGTAACCTCAGAAGGTGTTTGTGGTTTCGGGGAAAGTTCCTGTGCTGAAGCATTTCAGATAGCTGACGTAATTGCAGGTGATATTACTGGTAATCAAACACTTTGTTTAGATAATACAGAAACTTACCAAGTGCCTTTAAACGCTGATGCTATTAATTATGAATGGTTTGTGACAGGAGGTAATCTGCTTTCTGGACAAGGTAGTAATGAGATTGATGTTTTATGGACTGATGCAGGTGTGGGCAGTATTTGCCTAGATATGTATGGAGCTTGTAATGTCGACTCCTCTTCTTGTTTGGAGGTATATGTATTGCCTGAAGTTGATAGTATAAATGTAATTGGGGCGGATATTGTCTGTGATGGAAGTATCGTTGATTATACGGTTGAGAATCCTGATACTTTGATTAATACATTTGTTTGGACCAATACCTGTGGTCTGATTTTAAGTGGTCAAGGTTCAGCATCTATAGAAATAGACTGGACAGGCTGTCCATCAGGCGGTGAGGTTTGCGTATACGGATCTGGAGATTGTTCTGACAGTCCCTTGTATTGTTTTGATGTTACTGGCGGAACGATTCCAGGTGATCCAGTAATTAATGGAGCTGATACAAGTTGTGTTGCTATCACTGATACTTATTGTGGTACATCAAGTGATGCCTCCTTGTATAGTTGGACTGTAGTAGGAGGAACTATCATTGGAAGTGCTTCGGACTTGTGTGCGGAAGTAACTTGGGAGCAATCGGGAGTTGGTCAAGTTTGTTTAGTCACTGAAAATGGCTGCGGTAGCTCAGTACAAACTTGTTACGATGTTGTTCTAGGTGATGCTCCTCCTGTGCCAGATATCCAAGGTTCCCTGTTTTCATGTGTAAACGAAGTGCAATCCTATTCTTATACGATTGCATCAACTAATATAATAAGCGTAGAATGGGCTATCCCAGATGCTTGTGGATCAATTATATCTGATCCGATTTCATCGAGTGTAGATGTAGAATGGCTAAATGCTGGAGATTGTGAGGTATGTATCCGAGTTGAAAATTCTTGCGGATTTGGACCCTGGTTATGTGAGTCTGTATTCGTTCAAGCACTTCCTACTCCTGATGCAGGAATTGATGATGAGGTTTGTGGTTTGGATTATAATCTTTCTGCTTCAGTTGGAATGGGTATGCTGTCTTGGGATGCAGACGGTCCTGGAGATGTTGTATTTAGTAGTATAGGAGTTGCTAGTCCTGCTATTAGTGTTTCTATTCCAGGTGTATACACCTTAGTACTAGAAGAAGATATATCTGGATGTATCGTTTCAGATACGGTGCTTATTCAATTTAATGAAGTGCCTACAGCGTCCCCTGTTGTGGATTATACTTGTGATGGAAGTTCAGAGAATTATCAGTTCAGTATAGAAATGCTTGCGGGTAGCTCACCTTATACGATTAATGGAATTTCTGGCACATGGGTGGGACAGGTATTTACCTCTGATTTCATTCCTAGTTCATCGAATTATTCAGTTGAAGTCTTTGATGCAAAAGGTTGTGGTCCTGTTATTATTGAAGGAACTCATGCATGTCCATGTATTTCTGAGGTTGGTCAATTTGCTGATACTACGTATCTACTTTGTGTTGATGAAACTTTAGACCTTCCAGATCCTACAGGTTTGGTGTTAGATGATAATGATGTTTTATCTTATATAATTACTTCAGTTCCTCCAAATAGTATGGATCTTATGTCGGGTCTCATTGAGCACAAAACCGATAATATAGTAACATTCATCCCTGGAATGCTTGAAAATACTACGTATTATTTAACAGCTTTGGTTGGTGATGAAGTTTTGGGATTAGTAGATCCTAATGATGCTTGCGTTTCTTTCAGTACTTCAATTAAGTTTAGTTTTACGGCCTTACCAAATTTCTCATTTGCCACTCCAGGTGTAGACCTATGTTTTGGTGAGCCTGTTGTTGCTGAAGTTAGTATTCAGGATGCAATTTGTGCAGATGTGAAATTAGACTTTGGTAATGGCTTAGAGCAAGATTACACTTGTTTAGAGGATGGAGATCTTATTATTTTGCCCTTAAATCTTCCAGGTAACTATACTGTTACGGTTATATCTTTAAGCAACGAGAATGGTTGTACGAATAGCTCACTAGCTGAATTTGAAGTGAATATTCAAGAAATTGATGGGGTATTGTTAGAAACAGATGCAAGTGTTTGTAACAGTACTGAAACAGGTATGACTACTCAAATCGATCTTTCTAATTATATAATATCAAATACTTCAAATTCATTGATTTGGAAAGATATTTCAGGTTGTCCCTTTAGCGGTAATCTTCCAATTATAGATCTTCAGGGAGTAAGTCCTGGTCAGTATACCTTTTCTTGTGAGGTAGATCCTTTAGTTTCTAATTGTATTTCAGCTCCAGCGTTTATTGTGTTAACTGTTGAAGATTGTGATTGTCCAGAACTTGATGTTCTTGTTCCGGGGGATTTATGTAACAGTGCAGCATTCTTGCAGCTCAATGATTTAATAATAGATAACACAGTTGTTGTTGATTGGAATATCATATCTGAGCCAGGTACTGCTGGTTATGCAGCAGCATCTCTCATAGGTTCTGGGTTAGATTTAACAAATTCTGCACCAGGGGTGTATCAGCTTGGATTAGAGTTTACAGGAAGTGCGCCCTTAGGTTGTGTGTTGACAAATAGCCTTCAGGTTCAGTTATCGGATCAACTTGAAGCTGGAATATCACTCGGTATACTTGAATTCTGTTTTGAGAGTGGAGAACAAGTTGCCTTAGGTGAACTGTTGCAGGGTAGTGACGTAGGAGGTATATGGACAGAAGAATCTGTTGTGTCTTCCACAGGAAACGCTTTTTCTGCTATAGCTGGGACATTTGATGTTCAAACCCAAAACGTGGGCTTATATAATTTCCGCTATTTAGTGGACTCAGAAGATCCTTGTTTGGACAATGCTACTGATGTTTTCGTTCGGGTAAATGCTAATCCAATTATTGATATGGAGGATACTGGTCCATTGACCTGTACCGATCCATTAGGAGAGATAAGTACACTTCAACAAAGTAGTTATTCTTATCAATGGCTATTTGGAGGCTTTTTGGTTTCAGAGGATTATTCTGTGGAGGTTGACTTAGGCGGCTCTTATGAACTGATAGTGATCGATGAACTTACTTTTTGTGAGTCCAAGGGTTCTGTGTTTATTGATTCATACCAGGAAACGCCTGTTTTGAGTCTTGATTTTGAAGATGTCATCTGTCATAACCAGGCAACTGGTATTGTTGAGGTAGAAAATACTTTAGGAGGTGAAGGGCCTTACGTTTATTCATTGAATGGGGGAGACTTTACTTCGGAGACTGTATTTGATAACCTAGTTGCAGGTACTTATGAGGTTGTTGTTGAAGATTTAAATGGCTGCGTAGGGGTCGAAAGTGTGGACTTGATTAACCCAGATCCACTTGAGATAAGTGTCGATCTAGATTATAGTATTTTTTCAAATGGTTTTATAGGGGTTGGAGATAGTATCCAGATAGATGCCATTGTAAATACGTCTATTGGGAATATTCAGTCTGTTATTTGGAGCCCTTCTTATTTGGTAGATTGTGATACTTGCCTAACCGTGTATGCATACCCTGAATTTACTACAAATGTGGGTGTTGAAGTTACTGCTGGAGGCTGTATTGCTTATGAAAATATGCAATTACTGGTTCGAAAAGATTATGATGTTTTTGTTCCTAATGTGGTTTCTGCAAACAATGATGGTAAAAATGATATTTTCTTTATTCAAGGGGGAGATAAGGTTCAAGTGATCCGAGATTTCGAAGTCTTTGATCGATGGGGGAGTTTGATGTTTAGAAATTCAGAATTCTTACCGAATAATTCTGCTGAAGGCTGGGACGGTAATTTTGGAGGTGAGTCGGTAAGTGTTGGAGTTTATGTGTATACATTTGAAGTTGAATTTATTGATGGACGGATTAAGCAGTACCATGGTAGTGTTTCTCTTGTTCGCTAAAGAATAATTGTAGGTGTTAAGTATTTTGACCTCTGAGTGTTTACTCAGGGGTCTTTTTTAATGTTAATTATTTATTAATAAAGAATATAATTTTTTACTTTGCAATGGTTTAAAGAATAAACCCCCTGGTATATAAGAATAATTGATACATTATGAGCTACTCCAAACTTTGG
Source organism: Saprospiraceae bacterium (assembly GCA_029252685.1). Taxonomy (GTDB): domain Bacteria; phylum Bacteroidota; class Bacteroidia; order Chitinophagales; family Saprospiraceae; genus AM-2324. The sequence continues at coordinate 34,707 of JAQXAY010000234.1, forward strand.
ATGCACTTGCTGTGCATTCCACTCCTCTTTTTGTACACAAATCTGTCTGCACAAGAACCCTGTGAATGTTCGAACTGTCCTGTTGCAATTACGGATAACGGTACTTTTGATGCTAATTTGACTGTTTCGACTTCTGGCCCCAATGATCTAGGTCTATGCCCTCTTCAGGAAGTTTGTTTTACAATAGACCATACCTGGGTAGGAGATTTATTTGTCACTTTAACATCTCCCAGTAACTTAAAGTATTTTGTAATGGCAGATGCTGGTAACGCTGGAGGAGGCTGTGGAACTAATGAACCAAATGTTGATGTGTGCATTACTTTAGGTACAGGTAATCCGCTGACAAATAACACAGAGTATGTTTGTAATAATGTAAATCCTTGTTTGTTCGATAACGATTGGACTGTTCCTTGTGGAGGAGTTAATAGTCCGTTAAGTACTGCTGTGCAAGCACCAGGCTGTGATCTAAATGCATTTAATGTAGCCGGGAATCCAGTGAATGGATTGTGGGTTCTCTCAATAACAGATGTTTGTGCACAAGATGTAGGATTTTTAACGAATTGGAGTCTTAGTTTTGAATGTGGTCTTTTGGATTGTTTTACTTGTTCGGCAAATGGAGGAGAATTGACTCAGCCTGATGTTGAATCTTGTAGATTTGAACCCGAGTTAATTCAAAATCCATTTCCTTTTTATCAAAATCCACTAGATACACCAGATCCAGCCGAATATGGTTATGCATTTGTTATTGTAGATGATAATACAGGAGCTATAATTAGTATAGTGCCGACAGTCAATCTAATTTCTGCAGACCCTGGAACTTACACTGTTTGTGGTCTATCGTATTATTTTGATGATTTTGGTGATGCTCAGTTATTTGTTGGGCAACAATATAATACACTAGTTGAGGATCTTTCTTCTGGGAATCCGTCATTCTGTGGAGATTTATCAGATAATTGTTACGAGGTAACTGTGCTTCAGGATTCTGACGATACAGATATATCAGATGTGCTTTGCCTAGGAGATTGTTATGAAATTGGAGCATTTATATTTTGTACTCCAGGTTTGCATCCCATGAATCTTGTAAATCAAGACGGTTGTGACAGCGTAGTTAACCTATTTTTAGATCCCATTTTTCCTGTTTTTAATTCTATACAAGAATTAGTGTGTGCAGGAGATTCGATTTTGATTGGTGGTATTTTATATGGTGAAGGCGATACTTTAATTAATGGAATAGCAGCAAATGGTTGTGATAGCACAACATCAATTATAGTATCTGAATTTATTGTAGAATCTGGTATTTATCCTTTGGTTCCAGGTTTGGATAGCTTGAGTTGCACAAACAATATGGTTCAAGTAGAGGCTTATGGTTCTATTGATGGTCTTTATGAATGGTTTGATTCTGATGGTAGTCTTGTTAATACGGGAGAAGATTTTGAGGTGACTATAGCAGGTTGTTATGACCTTATAGTGTCTAGAGATTCGTCTGGATATTTCTGCACAGATACTGCCTTTATTTGTATTGGTGAAATTTTACCTGAGATTGTAGATCCAATCATAGATGGAGAGACATTTTTATGTGTAGGAGATACTATTGTGTATTCTATTATTAATCCTGATCCAGCATACATTGATTATAGCTGGAATCTACCTGCCGATATTGTAATATTATCTGGGGGAGATGGATTTTCAAGTGTTGAAATAGAGTGGAACTCAATATTTACAGGTGAAATTTGTGTGCAGACAGAAACAGCCTGTGGTTTTTCAGATGAAGTTTGCTTAGCAATTAGTTTTGAATTTGAATTGGAAGCGCCTGTCGTTGATGGAGATGCCTTGGTATGTGTTGGAGATGCAGTTTATTATAGCGCTTCAGTAGATGGTTCAGATGATTTCTTTTGGACTATAACTGGAGGTTCTATACTTAGTGGACAATTTACTGAAGAGGTCTCTGTTTTCTGGGGTACGGATGGGGGAACCATATGTGCCAGTGGCCTTTCTTATTGTGGGACAGGACCCGCATCTTGTTTTGATGTAGCTGCTAATTTTCCTCCAACTGTAGCAACAATTAGTGGAGAAGATACGATCTGTGCAGGTAGCATGACAAGTTATTTACTGGATGTAGATACGAACACAGATAGTATATTTTGGGATGTTCCTTCCTGTGTACAGATATTGAGTGGTCAAAATTCGGAAGAGCTTGAGCTGTCCTGGCCTGAGGATTGTTCGGGTGGAGTTATTTGTGTTGAAACTTATAATGTTTGCGGTGCTGGTGAAACGGATTGTTTTGATGTAGCGGTAATTCCAGTTGCGGTTCCTCAGGGCATACAAGGACCTATCGAGGTTTGCGCTGGAACATATGAGTTTGTTCAGCCTGATCTCCCAGAAGCGATTTCTTACCTATGGACTACTTCTGCTGGAAATATTATATCAGGTCAAAGTAATGATACAATAAATGTAGACTTTTTTGATCCTGGATTTATAGACCTTTGCGTTGAGATATCGACTGAGTGCCATACGCTAGATCCTAATTGTTTATCGATTGAAGTTCTTGGGACTATTTCAATTCCATTAATTGAAGGTTTAATTTCTGTGTGTCCAGATTCAACGGCTCAGTATTCTTTAATTAGTCCCGATCCTTTAGTTGCTTCTTATTTATGGACTAGTTCTTGTGGGGTAATTATTGGTAATGTGACGAGTGATTTAGGTATTTCAGTTGATTGGACTTCTTGTCCAAGTGGTGGTCAAGTTTGTTTAGAAGCCACTGGAGTGTGTGGAGAAATTGAAATTACATGCCTTGATGTGGAAATGATTTCTATTCCTGCTGCGCAAGATCTGTTGGGTCCAGATGAAGTTTGTTCATTTGATACCATATCTTTTGAAGCAAGTGGTAGTGAAACCGATATATTAGAATACTTGTGGGATATTCCAGATTGTGCAACACTTATTTCTGGTCAAGGGACGAATCAAATCGAATTAGTTTTTTCAGAGTTTTGCGCTATTGAATCAGTTTGTGTAAGTGCTACGAATGCTTGTGCATTTGGTCCAGAAAATTGTTTGGATGTATTGGTGAATACACCTCCTGCTGCTGGAGATATTAGCGGTGAGGACATTGTATGTTTAGAAACAGAATACTTGTACTCTATTCCTCCAATCGCAGAAGCTACAGACTATATATGGTCTTTCTCTGGTGCAACAATCTTAGCTGGTCAAGGAACGGAGGCCATAGAGCTTATATGGACTGAGGGTGGCGATCAAACAATAACGTTAAGTATGACGACTGATTGTGGGCTTATTCCAGTAGCAGATTTTGCTGTATTTGTTCAGGCAAATATGGAAGTACCAGAGATTTTAGGAGAGGACTTGGTGTGTGATAGCACTACTGTTACCTACTCTCTTTTAAATGGTATTCCTGAGGTTTTATCTTTTAACTGGACTACTAGTTGCGGTCTTATTTTATCGGGCCAAGGTACTTCTTCTATTGAAATCGATTGGACTGATTGCTTAGTTGGAGGTCAAGTTTGTGTAATTGCAAATGGACCTTGTGATAATAGTCCTGAGGTTTGCTTTGATGTAAGTGTTCAAACAAACCCTGAATCTCCTGTTATACAGGGTGTTGACGCTTCTTGTGAGTCGAGCTTAGATTCATACTGTGTAGATTCTCAAGGTGCGGAAGACTATGATTGGACAATTCTTGGAGGTCAGATTATTGATGGGATTTCTACAGATTGTATTTCTGTAGAATGGGATACAGAAGGCATTGGGCAAGTATGTGTTCAAACATCAAATACTTGTGGTTTGAGTCCGCAGGTCTGTATGGATGTTGATATTGATGGTCTGCCAGCTGTGCCTATTTTGGATGGTGTAAGTTTATCTTGTATTGATGAAAGTCAGACTTATACGATCCTAAATCTTGAATCAGATATAATTGGAATAGATTGGACGATTACAAATAGTATAGGATTTATCTTTAGCGGCCAAAATACAGATGAGATTGTTGTGAATTGGCTTGGATCTGATCTTGGTGAGATTTGTGTAAGTGTTGAGAATGAGTGTGGTATTAGTCAAGCTTGCATTGAAGTTAATGTAGTTGATATACCAGAGCCTATAGCTGGTTTAGATGATGTTATTTGTGGTTTATCATATAGTCTTGAAGGATCTGGCGGCTCGGGTCTTATAAATTGGTCTTTGGTCTCAGGGCCTGGATCAGTATATTTTGAAAATGAAAACGAACTCTCCACGGAGGTCACGGTTGATCAATCTGGTTTGTATGTATTCGAATTAGAAATCAATGACTCCGGCTGTGTGGCTTTTGATCAAGTGGAGATTAGATTTGATGAAATACCAATCCTTGGAGTGGTTACAGCCCCTGTTTGTGATGATATTGCTGATAACTATACAATTACAATTGAAGTTTTGAATGGGTCAGAACCTTATACTGTATATGGATTGAGTGGTACTTGGTTTGGGAATATATTTACTTCGGATCTTATACCATCAGGTGATTCCTATGATGTAGAGATTTATGATAACAATGGCTGTGGACCAGTTGTGTTGTCTGGGGAGCACATTTGTCCTTGTATCTCAGATGCTGGAACCTATGTAAATCAAGAAATCAATTTATGTGGTGATGAAGTTTATGATTTGCAGCTGGGACTTGATACAATACTCGATGCAAATGATATTTTAACTTATTATATCTTATCTGAATTACCTATTGATACAATTGATCCTGCCTCTATCATGAATGTAAGTCAAGATGATTCTGTACTCTTTGTTCCAGGAATGGAGTATGGTGTGGAATATTTTGTAGTCATTGGTGTGGGTAATGAGCTTGTGGGGACTACAGATCTAAGTGATCCTTGTTTGTCGCTGTCAGAGGTGGCTTCAATCAGTTTTACTCAGAATCCCGAAGTTTCTTTTGTGTTGAATGAGCAGGCATTTTGTGAAGAAGAGTCAGTGGTGGTTGCTATGTCTATTCAGCACAGTGCTTGTGCAGATATTATCATTAGTGATGGTTTGGGCAACACCTTTGAATTTTATTGTGTAGGAGATGGTGATGAACTAGTTTTAGGTGATTTTGCTCCAGGCAATTACAACTTAGTATTAGAATCGATAATAGGACAAGATTGCATTGGTATACCAGGTGCAGATACAGATGTTATTGTTTATCAAGTTCCTGAACTGGAAATTACTGAGCTCGTGGAGGTGTGTAATAGCACGGATTCTGGGAATTCAACCTTCTTTAATCTTACAGATATTATTGAGCTTGGGAATGGACCTTTCGAATGGGAGAATTTAGATAATTGCCTAGCTTCGGGTACTATGCCTGCACTAGATTTTGAGGGAGTTGCTCCGGGTAATTATACCTTTAGAGTTTCTACCACTACAGCTTCTGCACCTTGTGAAGACGAAGTATTAGAATTTACTATTGTTGTTCTCGATTGTACTTGTCCAAATTTAAATGTAAGTATTCCAGCAGTTCATTGTAACGGTGATGCTTTGATTGATCTTGGTCAATATTTAGAGGATCCTACTGTACTTGTAAATTGGAATTTAAGTAATACACCACCAGTTGGTGTTTATAGTCCTCCAAATCTTACAACGTCAACATTAGATATCACAGGTTCTACTCCTGGACTTTATACGCTTGGTCTTTTATTTAACGGAACAGCTCCAGTTGGTTGCGTATTGGAAAATTCATTGAATATTCATTTGTCTGGTCAACTAAGTTCAGGTACACCTTTAGGTACTCTAGAATTTTGTGAGGGGGACGATGCTTTTGTAGATTTATCAAACTTACTTAGCGGAGCAGATACTGGAGGTTCTTGGACAGAAATTTCTGCAGTAGCATCTTCCGGAGGTGGCTTTGATTCTGCAAATGGTACATTGAATATCTATAGTGAACAATCTGGTTTATATAAATTTGAGTATCAGGTTGATTCTGAGAGTCCTTGTGTAGATGAAAGTTCAGTAATTGAAGTTGTGGTGAATGCATTGCCAATAGCAGCGGTAGAAGCATTTGATACTATTACTTGTGTGAACCTCGAAGTAGAATTAAGTGCTTATAAGGAGGACAGCTATGTATTTGAATGGTCTGAACAGTCTGATTTAAATGTGGTGATCGGAACAAACGCTTCTTTAATGATTAATGAGGCTGGGGCATTTAGTTTGGAGGTTGTTGACGCAGAAACTGGTTGTATATCCTCAGAATCAATAGAAATTCCTGCTTATCTGGAGGTCCCAATTCCGGAGATAGGAGTAAGCGATGTTGATTGTTATGGAGATGAGAATGGACTTGTTGAAGTTCTTTCAATTGAAGGAGGTGTCAGTCCTTACTATCTTAGTTTTGATAATGATTATTATTCTGATTTGACAGTTTTCCCTTCTCTTGCGGCAGGGGATTATACCTTGTCAATTGAAGATGCTTTTGGCTGTGTAACGAATGCGATTGTGTCTATAGAGCAGCCTGAACCTATGGAAGTTACTATTGATCCACTTTTTAATGTTTCTGGAGAGCAATTAGTGGGCTATGGTGATTCACTTCAAGTATTCAGTAATATTAATATTGCTATGGATTTGATTGACTCTATTGTATGGAGTCCATCTACTTTAGTAAGCTGTGATACCTGTTTGAATACTTGGTTACATCCTGATGAGACTACCATATTTGACCTTGATGTCTATGCTGGTAATTGTTCTGCAAATACATTGTTATCCGTGTTTGTGAAAAAGGATTATCCGGTGTTTTTCCCAAATGTTATATCTATAAATAGCAGTAATAATATGTTTTATCCACATGGGGATTATATGGCTGATGTAGTCAATTATCTGAAGATTTATGATCGTTGGGGAAGTTTGGTTTTTGAGGATTATAATTTCGCGCCAAATGATCCTTCCCGTGGTTGGAACGGACAGGTCAATGGTCAGAACGTGGAAGCAGGGACTTATATCTTTGTCTCCGAAATTCTATTTATTGACGGGCATAAAGAGCTTTTCAAGGGGGACGTAAGTATAATAAAATAGCCTAATTATATAAACAAAAAGAGAGCCTAAAACATAATTGTTTTAGGCTTTTTTAGTTTGTAAAATTTATAACATAAATATTTCATTAATATAGATAATATTTGCATATTATTGCATTGGAAATTTTGTTTTCGAAAACCGATTCCCTTTATGATTAAGAAAACTATACTGAGAAAATTCAATTTTCTTCTAGCTGGCTTGTTATCCTGCACAATGTTAAATAGTCAGACTTCTCCCGGATGTGGTTGTGATTATTATGGCGTATCTGCTTGTTTGAACGATACTGTATTTAATGGTGGGGACTTTTTAACTGTATGTTATGAAGTTTCAGATCTGATTAATAGTTCCTTAGGAGTAAATCAAGATATATGTGGTGTAAGGGTTGATTTTACGCATAGCCTAGTCTATGGTGTGGAAATGTATTTAAGCAGTCCAAGTGGGCAAAGTATTCAATTAGTGGGACCATATGTTGATATTGAAATCGATGATCAATACGGAACTACCTTTGGGACGAATTGGGATGTCACCTTCGTTCCCTCTAATCAAACTCCTAATCCGGATCCAGGGATTCTTCCTCAGTGGACAAATGCTCAAGTTTGGCTTTCATCAGCAACTTACAATGGCAGCTATTTCCCAAGTGGCACTGACGGTCTAGAAAGTATAAATGGATCAGCTAATGGTCAATGGTGTATTCAAATTGATAATACGAATCTAATTCAGCCTTATACAGGAAGGATTTTAGATTTTGAGGTTATTTTCTGCGATGTAGGAGGTCTTCCATGTTGTATGGCTGATGCTGGAGAATTAATTTATAACGATACAGATGTTAGTGGTTGTTTAGGTGATTCGTCTTTAATTCTAGATATCGATCCATATAATGAAAATGGTTTTCCAGATACTAGTTATTACGAATATGGATTTATAATTAGTGATGGGGATTCGCTCATTATTGCTATAGAAGAGGAAAGTAGTCTTTTAGACTACCCGCCGGGTGATTACACTATTTGTGGGCTATCCTATTTAATTGAGGACTCCCTGTTCATTGATGATTTAGTTGGAAATTTTTCTTTAGACTCTTTACACAATTTGCTAGAAGCTGCTGATCCTGCTTTTTGTGCTGATGTCAGTTCCAATTGTATTGAATTTAGTATTGAAACGCCTCCGATAAAGTTTGATACTACTCTAGTTATTTGCGAAGGCGATAGCATTGAATTCTTCGGACAGAATATAATAGATGCCGGGGAGTATTTATTTACATTTCCTAATCCTATTGGCTGTGATTCAATTGGATTACTTCAGGTAAATATTGATACAGGCAATTTGCTTGTTTTATCTGATACGCTTTGTTTTGGAGATTCTGCAACTATAAATAACATTGATTTTTATTTTGAGACTGGCATTTATGAGGAGTCCTTTTTCAATGAAAATGGTTGTGATTCAATCGTAAGACTTGATTTACAGGTCCTACCTGAAAATGAGGTCATACGATTTGATACAATCTGTGCAGGTGAAGTGATTACGATAGATGGATCTGACTATGATGCATCAGGGGTTTATAATATTGTTTTAGAAGATCATAATGGTTGTGATAGTACAGTAGTACTTAATTTAGAAGTAGAAGAAATTATTGCTTCATTTGTGGGGCCTAATGTGTTGGATTGCGCAAGTGCTTCCATAGTACTTGATGGAGGACAAAGTTCAGGGGCAACAGATTTAATATATGCTTGGACTACATCCGGAGGAGTGATTGATTCAGCCACTGATGAGGCTTTTATTCAAGTTAGTGGAGCTGGAGATTATACCTTAACTGTTACGTCTAATGCTGGTTGCCAGGATCAAGTTACTTCAACAATTCTTGAAGATGTGAATGTGCCTGTTATTTCAGTAGCGGATTTTGATGTATTGGACTGTGCAGTCGATACTATAAATCTAGATGCTTCAGGGAGTAATTTTATTAATAGTGGGATTTTTGAATGGACTACATCAGATGGAAATATCATACAAGGTTCGAGTACTCCAGTGATTGATATAGACCTTGATGGTACCTATGAATTAACTATTACTGATACCATAAATAATTGTTTTTTAAGTGAAGTTTTCGTTGTAGAGATTGATACTGTAGCACCACCACTGTCAGGCTTGGACGCAGTCATAAATTGTGTAAACCCTGCTGTTCCTTTGGAGCTTGTTGGGGATTATGCCGGGCCTTACAATTGGGTCTGGAAAACTTCTTCTGGGAATGTACTACCAGGTAGTGATAATGTGCCTGTTTTTTTTGAGGTTTCAGCCGAGGGTATATATGTCCTTGATGTTTTGAATATTGAAAATGGTTGTGTGACAATTGATTCTGTATCAATAGGGATGGATACAATAGCACCAAATACAATTTTGATTGCAAATGATGATTTAGATTGTGCCAATACTTCTGTTTTGGTAAATGGATTAAATTCAGACCCCTTGAGTGATTTTCAGGTTGACTGGACTGCTCCTATTGGTGGTATTGAGTCAGGTGATGGCACACTTTCAATAGTCGTGGATGAGGCTGGGCAGTATATCATGGAATATACAAACCTGGAGAATGGTTGTTCTAGCAGTGACACTATTGAAATTATAAGTAATGTTGAGTTTGAAGACATAGAGGGGGCAGTTGATAATCTAATCTTGGATTGTGAGAATACTTTGATCCAATTAGGCACAGACCTTACTAATCCTGATGGTCCTAGTTTTGATTATTCTTGGTACACTGTTGATGGTGTTTCACAAGGACTTGGTCAAATATTAGAGGTCACTGAGGCGGGCATTTATGTAATGGAATTGCTTAACCAATCGAATGATTGTATTAGTTTGGATACTGTGAATGTTGAGTCTATTCAGAGAGAGATAATTGCTGATGTATTATTTTCAAATATTCTGACTTGTGACAATCCTGCAACTGATTTGATTGGAAGTTACACCGATTACTTAAATACCGATCCAATCACTTTGAATTTTACTTGGTATAATCAAGATGGTGTATTACCTGGTCAGGATTCGTTGATTAATGTGGATCAAGCAGGGATATACGAGTTCATTGTTTTTGATACATTCAGTAACTGTGGAGATACTATCTCTATCGAAGTAGAGAAGAACACGGAGTTGCCAAGTCCAAATGCTGGCGCTGATGTCGCTCTAGATTGTGAGACTGGTTCTGCTGATTTAGTTGGTTCATTTTCTGATGATCCAAATACGCATACGAGTAGTTGGTCTACGACGGAGGGGAATTTTTTAAGTGTGGGAGAATTTGAGGCGTCTGTAGATGAAATAGGGTCTTATACTTATACAGTTACGAACTCAGTGAATGGTTGTTCTTTTGAGGATCTTGTACTCGTTTACCTAGATACAATATTGTGCACACCGTCTTTAGATACTATTCCTGATGTAATAGTGAATTGTTACAATTCCCCTGAAGTATTTGGTTCAATAGACGCAACTAATGTTTTTGATATAAACTCAAATTTAACGTACTCTTGGAGTGTTGTTGATGGGATTATAGATGGGCAGATGGATACATTGATTATAAAAGCTTTGATTGGGACTTATGTTTTTGAAGTAACTAATCCGCTTTTTGATTTTACATCAAGAGATACAATTGAAATTATAGACGGGCGTGAATATCCTGTTATTGATGTGTTTAGTGATACACTCGTGGTGGATTGTTCTCAGTTGGAAGATAATGTTGAATTATTTGGTTTTGATAATTCAGGATCATCTTTTATCCAATTTCAATGGGAGTCACTTGTAGAGACAGATATTGTTTCGGGATCAGACTCCACGCATTGTTTAATAAATGCCCCTGGCTTGTATTCCTTAAGTGGTATAAATACTTTGACAGGTTGTGAGGATGCTGCTTCAATATTTGTAGATATTGAAGGCGCTTTTCCTCCTGTAGGTTGTTTACCGGATAATGTTCAGTTTGACTGTGATTCTTCTTCGATAGAAATTGCTTTAGATGGTTGTACTGATCCTAGCTTCGAGTATAATTGGATTATTGAAACTGGTCAGTTAGAGGGTCCAAATGGAGGCGCTTCAGTTATGGTTAGTATATCTAATTCTCCTTCTACACTTTTGGTAGAAATTACAGATACAACGAATCATTGTACTTCAGCTGATTCTTTGTTTATTTATGGTGAGGGTCAGTGTTTCCCAGATTGTGAAATCAGTGTACCTGAAGTATTAAATTGTGCAGTGGATTCGGTGGAGTTAGTATCAATAGGATCAAATGATGAAGGAGATTTCTCTTACAATTGGGTTACAGATATAGGAAACTTTTGCTCTGCTACAAACAACTCTACAACTTGTGTGGATTCGGATGGATTTTATACCTTATTTGTTGTTGATAATGCAACTGGATTGAGTTGCTCTTCTACAATACTTGTTGAGGATGATTATTCTACCTTGGATGCTGTGATTAATCCAATCGACAGTGTTAATTGTTATGCAGATTCTGTCAATATTTCTTTTTCTGTCTTAGATGATCAGCCTTTTTCAGTCACCTGGATTAGCCCTGATAATGATTGTCCTGTGTCAGAACCTGTAGATGGATTTTATTTTGCTCGATGTGGCGGGTACTATGGTTTAGTAGTTGCTTCAGATGAGACCGGATGCTTAGATACCTTTAATTTTAATATTCCGATGGATACAATAAGGCCAATTGCTAATTTGTATTCAGATACTATACTTGATTGCAGTAATCCCTCACTAGCTCTGTTAAGTTCAGGGTCTTCCTCAGGAGTAGATTTTTTTTATACATTTTTTAATGCGGACTGGGACTTATTAAATGAAGGGGTTAGTGTTCCTATTTCTACGACTACAAATGCGGGTCTGCATGCTTTGATTGTTCAGGATATGATAAATGGATGCAAAGATACTTCGTTTTATGAGGTGATTGACAATGCCAATATTTTTGAAGCAGATGCAGGTGTATATGTGCCTTTGGATTGTGAAAATCCAAATTTAGAATTACAGGGGAGCTCAGATGCGTTTGATAATCTAGTTTACTATTGGGAAGGAGATGAAGATTGTTTTTTGACAGATCCCAACAATCAAAATGTAACGATTGATTGTCCTGGTGATTACGTGCTTGTTGTTTTAGATACTATTACAGGTTGCGATGATCTTGCTTACGTCACTATTAGTCAAGATAGTGATCTGCCATTATCGGATTCTGGGCCAGATGTATTTATTGAATGTACGGATGATTTTGTTGTGTTGGATGGTTCTGGTTCGGATGTGGGACCCAATGTTTTTTATAGTTGGTATACTGAGGATGGAAATATTACTAGTGATCCATCTAATACCTTTATTGATGTCGATGAGCCGGGTATTTATTATTTGATCGTAGAAAACATAATTACAGCCTGCAGCGATACTTCTTTGGTAGAAGTTATTAATGGAGAAACTTTTCCTATTGCCGATGCGGGTCTAGATCTTATTATTGGTTGTGATCAGTTTAGTGTTCAGGTCGATGCGAGTAATTCATCTATAGGTTTAGATTATAATTGGACCACTCAAGACGGTCAGATTGCTCTTGGAGGAAATAGTCTGAGTCCAACCTTAGGCGCTGAAGGAACTTATGTTTTAACAGTAGAAAATGATGGATGCTTTGATACTGATACCTTATTGGTAACATTAAATACAGAATCTCCAGAGGCGATTATTACTACTTTTAGTAATTATATTAATTGTGTGTATGATACCATTACATTAACGGGTCTAGCATCAACTCCTGCCGGAGTAATAGATTTCAGGTGGTATTCTGCTGGTGAGATTATTGGCGAAAATGAGAACTCTAGTATTCAGTTGACTCAACCTGATATTTACTTTCTTGAAATTTTAAATGTAGAAAATAATTGTCGAGATACTGCATTTATAGAGATTCTAGAATCTTATGCTGAGCCAAATTTGATTTATGAATTGCCTGAGGCTTTGAACTGTTTGAATTCAGTTGTCACAATAGATGCCTCTGCATCTAATTCAGATAATGGGATATTAGCAGCTTTGTATGGGCCTCAAAATGCAACAATTATTAATGGAAATTCTTTAACGCCTTCGGTTGATACAGCAGGTACTTACCAGCTAATTATTCGAGATGGTTTTTCTCTTTGTTCAGATACAGTTTCAATTAATGTGTATGAAGATTACAATCAGCCAGAATTGATTTTAAGTTCAGATCCGAATGTACTCTGTGAGGTTAATGATGCTGTTCTTGATCTTAGTAGCTCTTTACCGCTAAATAGCATTTCGTATCAGTGGTTTTTTGAAAATATATTAGTACTCGAAGGCGACAGTATCATTGAAGTAGATGAATTAGGGGAGTATTATGTAGTTGGAACAAGTCAAATTAATGGATGTAAAGATACATTGGATATTAGTGTTGGGTCAAAGGGGGACCCAATAGAAAGTGTGCTTTTCTCGGCTCTTGATCTTAAATGTTTTGGAGATTCGGATGCAGAGATTAGTATTGATTTTGTAGAAGGAGGAACATCTCCTTATCTCTACAAGTTAGGTGAGCTTGATTTTGGAACCTATAGCCAGTTCAAGTATTTGTCAGCAGGTTCGTACCTCTTAGAAGTTGAAGATGCGGATGGCTGTCTTTATGAAGAGCTTGTAATTATTGAGGATCCAGCAGCTTTGAAGGTATCTTTAGGTGATGATCAATACATACGGTATGGAGAACTTACAAATATTGAAGCAGATATTGAGGCTGAAAATGTAATCGAAAAGATCTACTGGGCGAATATACCTTTTTTGAATTGTTCGAATTGCTTGGATGTAGAGGTGGGGCCTTCTTATACAAGTATCTACGATGTTCTGGTTGTTGATGATCAACTTTGTGAGGCTAGAGATTCAGTCATAATATATGTTGATGAAAGCCCGGGTATCTTCCTTCCGAATACGTTCAATCCAAACGGATCATTTGAAAATAGTGTTTTTGGCCCGTTTTCGGATGAGTCAGTTGCCCTAATTAACGATTTTAAAGTTTTTGATCGTTGGGGTGATATGGTTTTCGAACAGCAAAATTTTCAAGCAGCGCAGCAAGTTGGATGGGATGGTAGTTTTGATGGAAAAAAAGTACAGTCAGGTGTTTTTGTCTGGCTATTGGAAGCAACGCTTACAAATGGAGAGGTGATAAGTTTGCAGGGGTCTGTTGCTTTAGTGCAGTAGAAATTTGCTTGAAAAGTTAATGTTTAAATGAATATTTGGAATTGTTATAAATATTAAAAATGTTTTTATT
>JAQXAY010000130.1 GCA_029252685.1 Saprospiraceae bacterium
TAATGATTGAAACTTCATTTTATATGTATTGTTTGACAATAAAGTTTTGCGAATAACCCTTATTGATTATACTTTTGCAAAACTAAACCGAAAATTTAAATTATGGCAATCATTATTACTGATGAGTGTATAAATTGTGGCGCATGTGAACCAGAATGTCCAAATACGGCTATTTATGAAGGCGGTATTGAATGGACAGCTAGTGATGGTACAAGTGTGAGTGATGAATTTACATTAGAATCAGGTCTAGCTGTTTCAGCAGATGAAAAACAAGATCCTGTTGAAGACGATTACTATTATATAGTTCCCGAAAAGTGCACAGAATGTGTTGGTTTTCATGAAGAACCTCAATGTGCTGCGGTATGCCCAGTAGATTGTTGTGTCCCAGATCCTGACAGAAGTGAATCCGAAGAAATACTTTTAGGAAGAAAATCTTCTTTACACGCAGAATAAAAATGCTCGGATTTTATAATCCGGGTTTTATTTTGAAGTATATTAAGGTAATATAGATATTTATTCATCTGTTATACAAACAACAAATAAAACTTGGTATGAAGGTCAAAATATTTTCTTCAATTATTCTATGTTGCCTGCTTCAGGCTACTAGCTATTCGCAAATATCGTTTAACAACAGTAATTACCTTATCCCTAATAATACTTTTAACTCTGGTGTTGGTTTAGGTATATCAGATATGAATAATGATGGATTATCTGATATAATTCATCTAGATCAAGGAAGAAATCTATTTATAAGTTACCAAATACCAGGAGAAACTTTTAATACCGCACAGTACCAGAGTATGTCTAATTCAAGTCAGTGGGCTATGTGCGCTGCAGATATTGATAACAATGGATTTCCAGATGTTTTTTCTGGAGGTAGTTATGACGGATTAAAAATCGCCGTAGCTAACGATCAAGGAAATAGCTATAACATTATTAATATGCCTGGCGACGATATATTCACGCAGGCCAGTAATTTTGTTGATATAGATAATGATGGTTTTGTAGATCTTTTCTCCTGTCATGATGATGCAAAAAGTAAGATTTACCTAAATAATGGAGACGGTACTTTCGTGGAATCTGAAATTATTGACTTAACAACGACTCCAGTCAGTGATAATAGCGGCAACTATGGTTCTGTTTGGACTGATTTTGACAACGATGGAGACATTGACCTTTATATAGCTAAATGTCGTCAAGGAGTATCTAATTCTTCTGATCCTAGGAGGATTAATACACTCTACGTCAATGACGGATCAAATAACTATACGGAACTGGCTGAAGAATATGGGCTTAAAATAGGAGCTCAATCTTGGACAGCAGATTTTGGCGACATGGACAATGACGGAGATTTAGATTGCTTTATCACCAACCACGACGTTGATAGTCAGATTCTAGAAAATGATGGCACAGGTCATTTTACAGATATTACCGAATCTACCTTAATAAATATTGAAGGTCTTCCAATTCAAGGGATTTGGGAAGATTTTGATAATGATGGCTTTTTAGACATCATTGTAGCGGGGTCTAAGCACTCTATATGGAGAAACAATGGGGACAAAACATTTACCTATGTAGAGGCTTTTGATAACAATGATATGGAATCCTTTGCAACCGGAGATTTAAACTCGGACGGTTTTATGGATGTAATGGGCGGATACGCAAACATTTACACTTCACCATCAGATATTGATGATGTTGTATGGCTGAATCAAGGTAATTCAAACAATTACCTTGCTCTTAACCTTACGGGCGTAATCAGTAATAGAAATGCAATTGGTGCATGGATAGAGATACATGGAGATTGGGGAATTCAGATTCGTGAAGTACGTGCTGGTGAATCCTATGGGATCATGAATGACATGAAACAAATATTCGGTGTAGGTTCATCAACCAATATTGACTCCTTAGTTATTAAATGGCCTTCTGGCATACAAACAACACTTCTGGATGTTGAGGTCAATCAAACCTTAAACCTTATTGAACAGGATTGTGAAATCGAAGCAATTGATATAACAAGTTCTTCAGAAAATCTAACACTCTGTAATGGAGAATCTTTAGAATTGGAAGGTCCCGGTGGATATGCATTATATATGTGGAACAACGGTACTGAATTTCAAAGCTTGACTGTTACAGAACCCGGTATGTACTTTTTACAAGTTGAAGACGATGAAGGTTGTATTGGAATATCTGCTTCTATCATTGTTGAGGGACCAGAGGTTTTAAATCCAACAATTAGCACTATGGATGATACTGAGGCTTGTGAAGGTTCCGTAATAAATATAATACTTGAGGGAGTGGAGGAAAATTATACCTGGTCTAATGGATCTTCAGACCCAGAAATAAATGTAACCGAGAATGGTGTATATTTTGTATCCGCAACCAATGACTGTGACGATGCCTTCAACTCTAATGAGATTGAAGTTTCATTTATAGAAGTTAGTGCTCCTTTAGTTGAACCTGATACCATAATCAGCCCTAACTCATATTTATTTGAATCTAGTGAAGAGAACACGTTTTGGTATGAAAATAATCCTCCTATTGATGAGCCTATAGCATTCGGACAAAGTTTTGAGTCTCCTGTTTTAAGTGAAGATGTTACTTATTACGCACAAAGCTTCATTTCCAATAATCAGGAAATAGTTACTGGAGAAATGGAGCAATCAGGTTCTAATATTTTTAGTGGAGGGGTATATAATGGGTCCATTATATTTAATTGCTATGAGACGTTTATAATAAACTCTGTAGATGTATATGCAGAAATCCTTGGTGATAGAATTATTCAAATCTTGGATGAGAACGGAATAGTATTGCACTCCAAAACTATTACTATTGAGGAAGAAGGCTGGACATCGCTAGACCTTTCCTTCGAGATCCAACCTGGCGAAAATCTTAGCATGACAACAGACCAGGAGCTAAACAACGAACTCTATGGGGATAATAGTCCATTATTTGCTAGGAACAATCAAGATGTAGAATATCCTTACTATATAGGAGAAGTGGGTGAGTTGATCGCTTCTAATTTTGGAACTCCGTACTATTACTATTTTTATAATTGGAATGTAACGGTTGAAAATGAATCTTGTTACTCAGAACTTGTAGAGGTAAATGGAGTATACAATCCAGACACCAACACAGAAAATCTTTCAAGTCTTTCCTCAATAATAATCTTTCCAAATCCATCGAAAGATAAGCTGATGGTTCAAGATTTAGATTTGAACAGCATGGATGATATTGAGATCTATGATATGTATGGAAGGAAACAAGTTTTAAAACTCAGAAAAGGAATATTAGATATTGGACATTTATCAAGTGGTATATATATACTTGAACTTGAGCAAGGCAATAAAAGACTAAAAGCAAGTTTCATCAAACATTAATTCAATAAAAAAAGGGATGCTAAGCATCCCTTTTTTTATTGAATTATGAGTTTCGAAAGATACCTATCTCCATTTTCTACCTTGATATAAATCAGCACAAGTCCTTTATAATCTGTCAAAAGCTCTAGGCCATTTCTTCCTACTTGCTTATATGGAATCTCAATTCCATCTGTGTTATAGCAACGAATATCAAGTATATCTAATTCAGGATCTACTTGGACAGTAAAACCTGACAGTATTGGATTAGGAAATATATTGGCTTGTTTTGTTTCTAATGGATTGAACACTCCAGACACAAGTTTTATATTCGCGACATCGATACTATCACTACTAATAACTATTGGCTGAAGGTCCGAGGTTTCATACATAGATTTAAAATGTTGAATTTCTGGAAGTTGAGCGTCCTCAAACAAAGGATTAATCCACCGTGGTGATAAGGTTTGATAATGTACCTTTGCATAAGCCTTTACAGAGCCTGTAAATGTTCCCATTTTAATTCCAAAGTTTATCTTATCCATACCTGATCCTTCGCTACCATCCGTATTAAGGTTGTAATTCGAATCTTCCACAGCCATTCCAACGACAGCAACAGTATCATAAGTAAGATGATCACTTGAAAAGCCTTTTGGAACCAGCCTATTATCTTTTATTGTTTGATAACCTCGCTCTAAAATGGTAGTAAAATCCCCATTTATATCAGCAGGGACAAGCTCATAAACCTGTACTTGATCTTCGTTACTTATAAAATCATAGTGTGGCTCAAAATCTTCATTATGAGCAATCAACTCAAAATCTTCATTGTATCCTCCTGAATGAAAAATAGTATCTCCTTGCTCCGTATCTATAAGTAGAAATTCCACAAAGGCTCTTCGGGATGGAAAGCCCGAAGGAAATTTGTGGCCAGCTTTGTTTTCAATGGTATATTCGAACAGCAAGGTATCCGATGAGGAACCCAAATAGTCCAAGTCTGCATTTAGAGATTTTTGTTGCAGCATTTTGAGTGTCTTAGATATGGTTCTGTCAAAATTGCTTGTATCCGCCGTTATGTTTAACGTATCTCTATAGGCCTTCATCATCTGAAGCATAGTAACATTACCACCTACCAATTCGTGCTGAGAATAATGCGGCCTAGGCTCCAAGAATTGGTAATTTGCCGAAACTACAACTGGTTCTTCGAGCACTGGTAAATGACAAGACTGACAGGATTGGTCATTTGCACTATACATAGAGTTTAACCATTCATGGTAGGTCGCTTGTTCAATATAAACATTACCTGTAGCTTGACCATCTAGATCAAGAGATTCTATAACTAAAGTATGGCAAGAAGCACATAGCTCTGAACTACTAACATGATTTGAATATAAGGGTTCAAAACCTACGAATTGTTGCATGGGAGGTGCAAATGGTAATGCAAAAGGGCCATATACTACTCGTGCAGTATCAATATTCAATTGCCCTCCTAATAAAGTGCCAAGATTTTCCTCCGCAATCTTATGACAGGATCCACAAGATACTCCCTCTAAACCGATAGTGTCTGCGTACAAATCTTCCATTAAATAGTGGGGATCACCTCTTAAGATAGATGTATAATGCCCCATTGGAGCATGACAAGATGTACAAGAAGTTTCAATTTGATTTTTTTTGTCTGGATTGATATATACCTCATGAGCTACTTTTGCTATCCAATATGGGTCCTTAGCTGAATTGGCCATCATTGTTGCTTCCCAATCTGATATAAAGCTTACATCTTCACCAAGTATATTAACCATCGCATTTCCATTAGGATCAGCACTATGGCAACCTTCACATGCAGAAGATGGAGGGAAAATAAGTGTTGAATCTACAGGTGGCATCATATTCATATGCCCCACATATTCAGTTTTAAGACACACGGTCCCATTTGCGCTTATTTCAAAAACACCCTCTTCTTGTGTTATAAACGATAAGGACAATACACTAAAAACTATTCCAAGAGTAACTAAAAATTTCATCTAAATTCAATTAAAAACGGATCCCTGTACCAAACCAAATTCGTATGAAATCAATTTCTTGTGTTTTAAAAATAAATATTCCTTCAAATAACTCAAGTTCAAATGTCCCCCTTTGATAACTAATACCAGCCGTAAGATTAACGGCTTTCTTATCAAAACCAAAAAGTTGTTTTTCGAGCCAAAGCCCGGAATATAAGCCACCTTTTGAGGATAAAACATTAACATTCAAATCAGGATCGAGGAAATTGACCATTTTGGAAGATGAATAACCATAACCTAATTCTGCGACTAAGTTGAAACTAGCCCTTTTGGAAGGTACATAGTATAAGCCAACAGCGGGAGTTATAAACATTTTCTTTTCAGATGGGCTATAGTTTGTATATGAAACGATACCTCCTAATGACAGTTTTCCTTTGCCTTTTTTCCAACTTGAAAATTTCAAATTAGGAGTAACATTAATTCCTCCCTCTTGTTCTGATTGAAGTCCAAAATTCACACTTAATTGCTTATGCCAACCTGAACGATAGCGAATTTTATCCTGAAATTTATAGGTCCTTTTAGAATTTGGACCAGCTAAAACTTTATTAGTAGATTCAGAAACATATTCAACTATCTTTCTTGATCTACTTCTACCTGCATCAATTTGAATTTGTTTAACAGAATTCGTATTGATCCTTTGGGCGAGCTCGCTTCCCTCTATTTGAAATATAATCGTATCCTTACCATAACTTAAGACATTACATTCTAGTTGATCACCATTCTCCCAAACAATTTTATCTTGGGAGAAAAGGACTCCACATTGTATTATTAGGATTGAAATGAAAAGAATACGTAAAACCATCTTAATTGTTTTTCTTCAATATATAAATAAAACCCAGCAATAATTTATCTTTCAATAGAATTATATACTTATGACGAATGCAAGCCTTTATCCGTTGAAATGTGTACTCTTTTATTTAATATTTTCAAATTTGCCCACTCAGGAAGTGCATGGACAGAACATAATTATGAACGGAGGATTCGAAACTGGCACACCAGGTGCATCCTCCCTTCCAAAGTATTGGTACAACTGCGGTTCCAAGGGCTACACCCCGCCAAATCTTCACAGTTCGAAATTAGAAAGCAATATATTTGATGTAAAAACAATAGCCTTCGAAGGACATCAATTTGTTTCTTTAGTTGTTCGTAAAGATCAAAGTTTAGAGTGCATAGGACAACGATTAAAAAGCATCCTACAAAAGGATTCAATGTACAGCTTAGATCTGCAACTTAATTTGTCAGAGACTTTCAATAGCAGAACAAATTTGAATTCTAAAAACGAGACCTCCTTTAGTATGGCTGCAGATTTAGAAATCTACGCAATAAATACGAGTGGTCAGTATATTTTATTAGATGTATATACGGATATAAACAACCAAACTTGGAGAAACTATAATACTACATTTAAAGCAAGTGAAAATTTTGTAGCTCTAGAATTCAGAACCTATTTTCAATTCGATCAGCTTCTACCTTATAATGGCCACCTATTGATCGATCAAGTTCGACTATACAGGATTGATATTCTTTGATTTGTAGATAAAAGCAGGAGGAATATTAAACAAACAATAGTCCATGTTTAGGTTATCAAAGAAATCTCGAACATATCGATAATCGATTAGTGAATATTGAAATTGTCTGAATTTACCTTCTTCCTTTAATAAAAATTTGACTTTAGAAAAAATTGTGTCCTTTAACGCTTCATTAAAGTTAGCAATAGGAAGACATGAAATAACCACATCAACATCCCCTTCTTTAAGTAATTTAGTTTCGGACAAACATGAATTGTGAACTGTTAGTCTTGAGTCCTGAATCTTACTTAGTTCATTATGGAATTTTGGGAGAACCTCGAAAGAGTGTAATTCTGAGCCTGGGCTAATGCGATTGAGAATACTC
>JAQXAY010000250.1 GCA_029252685.1 Saprospiraceae bacterium
GAAGCATGTGCTCTTACTGTGGGAGCGATAGTAGCGGATGAAAGTGAGTTTGGTCTGTTTGATGGGTCTATTACTGTGATAGTAGGGGGCGCATTAGGTGGTCTAGAATATTCAATTGATGAGGGACTTAATTGGCAGTCATCGAATCTATTTGAGGATTTGGGCAGTGGCACATATACTTTGTTGGTTCGTGATGAGCAAGGTTGTGAGAGCAGCTCAGAAGTTGTAGTAAACGCTCTTATAAATTCTGTTCGTACTCTTTACAATGATATCTATGTTGAAGTAGCTCCGAACCCTGGAATGGGCTTGTTCAATATCAAGGTTTCTGGTGTGCCTCAAGATGGTCTGTACTTACCTATACAGATACTTGATGCAAGCGGTAAGGTAGTTCATAACTGGAATTTGGTTTGGTATGATGATATGTATACAAGTCAGGTTTCTATTTATGAAGAGCCGGCAGGAATATACTTTTTGCGATTTAAGCGATCAGATATTCCGGTGCTAGTGAAATTGATTAAGCAGTAAAAAAAATGGGTTCCAACTTTTGGAACCCATTTTTTTTTAATCAATAACAATCTTTCTACTGAATTGGTATTCTTTGCTAGTGATACGCACTAGATAAATTCCAGAAGCTAGGCCGTTTATTTTCCAATTGGATTGCCAGTTGAATGGCTTGGAATTTACGAATTCTGTTTTCTGAATCTTTCCATTGAGATCTAAAAGATCAATCCTCATATCACTGCCTTCGAGGCCTTGTAATTCGATATTGATTTGATCTTGTGCTGGATTTGGATAGACGGAGAGTAAACTATTTTCTACGGGTTCTTTTGTATCTGTAATTTCACCAACTACAAAATCGTAATACAAGGTTCCTCCAAAATCAGGATTGAACACTTTCAATGGCAGATCTATGACGTCATTGATCTTTTTATTGATAGAAAGGCTTCCTGTTCCTACATTCTGTCCAACTGCCGCCCAATACCAGAAATCTAATCCATCATTTCCAGTGTCTTGGAAAACGAGCGTGTAACAACCAGGGCTTAGGCTAACTTCGTCTTTGTACAATATGCCTGCTTGGAAGTTGTCTTTGCTAAAGACTACAGTGCCTGTATTATCTAAAATACTATAGCTGTTTTGTTCTGGCGTGTTGTTTGTTAATAGGCGAATGATAAGGTTTTCGCCCTCTGAGAAGGTGTCAACCTGTTCAAATGTTGATTGAATAGTATTATTATCTGAATAGTCGTCTGTGCTTCCATTAACAGAAACAATATCTGCTTGGAATCTTCCTGAATCTTGTCCATTGGCAAAAAAGCCTACCTGATCAACAGGAAGGTTGAGTACCTGGCTTTCCCCAGA
Source organism: Saprospiraceae bacterium (assembly GCA_029252685.1). Taxonomy (GTDB): domain Bacteria; phylum Bacteroidota; class Bacteroidia; order Chitinophagales; family Saprospiraceae; genus AM-2324. Next base: position 1,357 of record JAQXAY010000250.1, read on the forward strand.
TTCTAGGTCAAGGGTAAAGGTCTCCTCCAGGATGATGTCTGTTCCAAGTACTTGGTATCGTACGGTTATACTATTAAGTATATTGTTACCTGTGTTTTTGACTTCTATTTGGGCTTCATTACAAGCTGGGTTAATTCTTTCATTTTCTACCTGAGCTGTTGGGCTAATTACCCGTTCAATGGATGCATCGGTTGAAAAATTATAGGCTCCATAGGTAACCAATTGATTTGAAACTAAGTAATTTTCGCTGGAACCCGAAGATGTATTTAGCCCATAGTCCAATGTTATTGTTTCACCTGGCTCTACGTGGTCATCCAGTTTAAACTGATGAATGTCTGATGGTGTTCCAGGGCACCATCCTGCTCGATCAAAGATCCAAGTTCCACCTTGTGGGTATATTGGATTTTGGCCACAGTACTTCCAAACTTCATAATTAAATTCTTTGCTGCCTCCATTCACATTGATGTAATGTTCTTGCGGCACAAACTCTCCATTTTGACCATGTCCTGTGATGGTTGATCGAATCTTGTAATAGCTTGCGAAAGGAGCCAGGCTCAAAGATCGTGGCTCAAGGTAAGACTCTGCTTCCAGTCCTCCTGGATAAGCTCTTCGGAAGGGCCAAATATTTTGAATGTTCATTACTTCTCGTTCCGGAGTTCCGCTTATGAAGAGGAATTTAATGTCTAGGTCTTCTTGATTTTGACCACCCATTTCAATGGAAAGTCTTCTGCTTCCTTGAAGGATAGGTGCGTAATCCGTAACATCAAATATAAAGGTCTTTCCGTCATCTCCAAGATCTATAAAGAATCCATAAGGAGTTACCAAGGAAAGAATCTCATATTTTGCATCAGCTTTGTTGAAATAATTTAGTGTCTCGACATTGATACTTGATTCTGAGTCTACAAATACACTATCTACTATTGAACCTTGTGGATTGTATACATATTGATAACCTGCTTCGTATACAAAAGCGGTGTCTAGAACAAGTAAGTCATTGTTTTCTGTGTACAAGGAAATCACACTATTTGGTTCTTTTGGAATTTCTTCCAAGTAGTAAGATATGTTGTTAGAGATTTCATAATCTCCTTGATAAAAACTTAGTGTAGGTCTTGTTTCTTGAAGTGTGAATTGTTTGTATGCATCTTCTGAGCGTGTAACTACTTCAAAGGGTTGGCCTTGTTTTTTTGCCGTCACATCATAGGAGGAGAGGGTAGTAACTTGTTGAGCAGACAGGTCATCAAAGTTCATAAAAGCTAGTAGCTGATCATACATTGGATGTGCTTCTGTTGGTGCAGCTCCCATGATATCTTGAATCTCAGCACTTTCTAGTGCTGTTTTCCAAATGGAAAGATCATCCATCTTTCCAAAGTAGGAATTTGTTCCTTCGTTACTTCCGATTCTAAATACCTCATCAATTTCAATGCTGTTATTAAAACCTGAGCCACTATGCCATTCGTTACCATTTAAAAATATTTTCATACTTCCATTGGCAGTGTTTTTGGTAAATGCCCAGTGTGTCCATGTTCCTTTATAGTCGCTAGGATCAGCGGGTTTGTTGATTCGGTCATAGCCAGAGCCATTATTTCCACAATCCCAATAGACTTGGCCATTTGACCAAGGCAGGTGGATATTTACTTGTCTTCCATTATCTGTTGCACACTCCAGGATTGAATTGTTTGCGGGCATGATGTCTTCATCGCCGAAGGACCAGAAGGCAACAGTAATTTCATCATAAGTACCTTGTATATTTGAGGTATTCAGTTCGTAGGAGCCATTCCTGTTGAAATAAGCAGACTTGTCATTGGAGTGGTGGCTCATTGCCACATTCGATGTATTAGTTGATGCTTGTATTTTAAGGGCACTATCATCATTGGAGTCTGGAATGTACGAGATTTCGACCAAGATGTTTTTTCCTGTCTCCCAATTGAACGCCTGATAGAGGTTGAAGATATAGTTTCCAGTAGCAAAGAACTCAAGATTTTGATGATATACTTCAGTAAAACCTTCAGTGTGCACATTGTTAGGGTTTAATTCGGCTTCATCAACGTTCTTCATTTTTATCTTGAAAAGCTTAAGGAAACCACTTGTTTGTGTAATGTTTAGTTTGAGTCTGTTGATTAAACCTGCTTGTAGACCTGCATCCTGAAGTTCATCCTCTGTAAATAAGATTTGTAGTTTGTTGGTTTGAGTCTCGACAGGAAGCTCTAATTCGGTATTTGCTGCACCGATAGAATACTCCATCTCATTATTGACTGAACTAAAGGTAGTCGAATACTGAGGGTGATTGATTAAGTCAAATGTTTCTTGAGTGGTATAGTTGAATATATCGCCACTGAAATTAGAAATCAAGTGACTTGGGAAAGTTGCTTTTGATGAGTCAACTCTTGTTGTATCCGTTATGAAAGTATTACAGGAGTAATCCCACTCTCCACAACCTTGAGAATTGTCTCCCGGGTTTATAGCGGCATCTGGGCATCTCATGTTATAGTACATCAAGATTTTTCTGTAGGATTGTCCGTCGTCGGGAAAATCATAATAGCCTGATCTGAAATTATCTTCCCATTGGAGTGTTTGGACGGTTGTAGTATCTTGTGCATTAGCCTTGGAAGATAATGCTAAGATCAAAATGCATATTATGGTAGCTATGGGAAACCTGGTTTTCATATCTTTTAAGTTGTAATAGATTGAATTAATATTACTAAAGATAAGAAATTGAATGTTTTATCCTCTATTTGGGCTATTTAGAAATAGGCTCTGCTTGTAATTTTTTATCTGTATTTTTTAATTTTCGTATAGCATTTCTTAGAAAGAAGAGTGTTACCAGTGTTGCTAAGACATCTGATATTGGGAAGGCCATCCAGATTCCATTTAGTTCATATCTCGTTGGAAGTATAAGTATGAATGGGATTAGGAACATACCCTGCTTTGTTAGGGTTAGGAATAGGGCTGGTAGGGCTTTACCAATAGCTTGGAAATAGGCTGAACCTATTAGTTGAGCTGTAATTAGGGGTGTTGCTGCAAAGACAATAATCATAGCTTTGGGAGTCATTTCCAGAATTTCAACATCGGATTTACCGACAAAGATTTGGGTTAATTCCAGAGGGAACATCAGGATGAAGATGAAAATCGATCCTGCAATCAAGCTTCCATAAACGACAGATAGCTTTATTGAAGAGATAACTCTATCGTATTTTTTTGCACCAAAATTGAAACCAGCAATCGGCAGAAAGCCTTGAGTTATTCCCAATACCGGAAAATTGGTAAACATTATAAGCCTGCTTATTATTCCATAGGCTGCAACAGCTATTTCGGAGCCATAGGAGAATAGTGAATGGTTGAGTACGATGGATAGTAAACTTACCGTTCCTTGTCTGGCAAGGGTTACAGAACCAATTGTGAAAATTGACTTGATGTATTTAAGCTTAATTTTGAAGTAGTTTCTATTAAGTTTTAAGGTAGAGTTTCCTTTGGCAAAGAACATTACTGAGTAGAGTGTTGAGCTCAAGTACCCGAGGACTGTGGCATAAGCTGCACCCTCCATACCCCAGCCAAATCCGATTATAAAGATTGGGTCTAGTACTAAATTTACCAAGGCTGAAATAATCATGATCATCATTGCCTTTTTAGGTGCTCCTTCTGCACGCATGGCATTGTTTGACATCATGGACCATGCTAGAAATGGGATTCCAATAATCAGACTTGAAAAATATGCTTTTGCGGGTTCAAATATTGCACCTTTGGCGCCGAAGAGGACTAAGATCTCGTCAATAAAGCTATAACCGATCAGCATGATCAGGATTGATAGGACTATTGTGAGGCTAGTCATATTGCCAAAAACCTTGTTCGCCTCAACTTCGTTATCTGCGCCGAGGAATCTAGATATCAGTGAAGATCCTCCTACTCCGATGGCCATACCTATCGCTGATATTAGAAATGTGATAGGCATAACTACCGAGACAGCAGCAATACCCATTGATCCAACGAATTTACCTATGAAAATAGAATCGGCGATGAAATAAATATTCATAACCAAGAAACCTACAGCTGCGGGCACTGCCATTTTTCTAATAAGTTGTGGCATTTTTAAGACACCCAGTGCTTCTGTATTGGTCATGTATTTTAATTTTGTCCACAAAGATAACCTGATTTGACTTAATATAGTTTAGTTCTTTTTTAGCTACTTATTTGTGTATTGAATAATTGATTTTACTTGGTTGCATAAAAAAGTTGTTTTATAAATTTAACTACCTGTTTTATAGTTATTTAAGTTTTGGTTGTTATTTTGAAGAATGAAAATAGTGTAGACAGGTCCAAGCAGTTGATTTTTTTTTGTAAAATATTCTGAGCTTGTCTGTATGCTTGTTTAATAAAAATATTTTTTGATTACAAGTACTGTTTATGACTACAAAAAGTAATAAAAACCGTCGTTTTTTTGGCTTGCTATTTGTTGGGCTTGGGCTTATGAATGGATTATCTTTTTTAGATGCAGATGTAGTTAATCATTGGACTATCCTAAGTGCTTTAGTGGTAGTTCTATTATTTGTAATGGGAATCCAGCAAGTTTGGAATAAGGAAACTAAAGACGAAAATTAATAGCGATGCAAAGGAGGTTTATATTTGTAATAGTTTTAAACTTGGGTGTATTTTTTAATGTATTAAGTCAGGATGCTGGCTATGTTTTTGAACAAAATATAGCTTATCGGTCAGACAGTCTGAATGCTTCTGATGCATATATTGAATCGCGCTGTGTTCTTGATTTGTATTACCCAAAAGATACTGTTGACTTTCCGCTTGTAGTTTGGTTTCATGGGGGAGGATTGAAGGGTGGAAATAAGTATATTCCAAGCTTTTTAAAGGGAAAGGGTGTTGCGGTAGCAGCTGTTAATTATAGACTGAATCCGACCGTGAAAGCTCCAGTTTATATAGAAGATGCAGCTGCAGCAGTAGCCTGGGTATTTAAAAATATAGAATCTTATGGTGGTCGGTCTGATCTTGTTTTTGTCTCTGGGCATTCTGCGGGGGGCTATCTAACAGCTATGATTGGTTTGGATAAGAAATATCTTGCTGCACACGACATAGATGCCGATCAAATTGCTGGTTTAATTCCTTTTAGTGGTAATGTTATAAATCATCTGACTGTTCGAGCAGAGCAGGGTATACCGATTACTCAGCC
>JAQXAY010000275.1 GCA_029252685.1 Saprospiraceae bacterium
CTACTATTTAACTTCATTTTCTTACTTGACTGCCAAAGATAAATTGTAATTGACCTCCACAGTAAAGGTTCTTTTTTGTTAAGACCTGCATGTGGCCGCCAGCACCGCCATATCTTCCATAGTATGCGTCCAGGTCTTGTTGCGGCAGGTATAAACCATATTCAAATCCTAATTCGAACATCGTCCCATTGTTATCGTTTAGGTTTACAACAGGTTGGGCTTCAGGTTTAAGTAAGAAAATGAAGTTAAATAGTAGTACTAAAAAAACTTTTTGTGTCTCTTTCGTTTTAGTCATATCCATGTGATTTCTACGCAAATTTGTGAATTTTAATCGAAATAGTGTCATTTCAGCTTATATTTACGCCAGAAAAGTAAAATTTTAAATGTCGAAACTAATTTCTAGGGATATGCTTCCTATGGTTGACCTTAAGGGTCAGTATGCAAACTTACAGAATGAGATTCTTAGCGGATTTCAAGAAGTACTTGAAAAAACGCAATTTATTAATGGTCCTGCTGTTAAAGATTTTGCGAGTCATCTGTCTGAATACCTGAGTGTAAAATATACTATACCATGTGGAAATGGTACCGATGCATTGCAGATCGCTCTGATGAGTTTAGGTTTAAGGCCAGGTGATGAGGTTATTACAACACCATTTACATTTGTAGCAACGGCAGAAGTTATTGGGCTTTTGGGTCTTGTACCGGTATTTGTCGATGTAGATCCTGAAACCTTTTTGTTGGATGTTACTAAGCTTGAATCGAAGATAACGTCTAAGACAAAGTGTGTTATTCCTGTCCATTTATTTGGCCAATGTGTTGATATGGAATCTCTTTTAGCAATCTGTAATAAGCATGATTTGCGTATTGTGGAGGATAATGCACAAGCTATTGGTGCCGAAATTAAGTTTAGCGATGGTTCTGTTCGGAAAGCTGGGACTATTGGCGACCTTGGTACGACATCATTTTTCCCCTCAAAGAATCTAGGTTGCTATGGCGATGGGGGAGCAATTTTTACGAATAGTGACGTTTATGGTGATCTTGTGCGTATGGTTGTTAACCATGGTTCAAGTAAAAAATACTACCATGATGTGATTGGAGTGAATTCAAGATTAGATACGCTACAGGCTATTGTTTTGAATGCTAAACTTCCACATTTAGATAAATATAACAAAGCTAGGCAAGCTGTTGCTGCATTTTATAACGAGAAATTTAAGGGACTTGATTCCATTCAGACTCCAAGATTTACAGATTGGTCTTCACACGTTTTTCATCAATATACATTGAAGCTGAATGGAGTGGATAGATCTTCTTTTATGGACTATTTGAAAGCAGCTGGAATTTCAACAGCCGTGTATTATCCAGTTCCGCTTCATGTCCAAAAGGGATATCAGGGGTCAGGTTATACTGAAGGAGATTTTCCTGTATCAGAGGAACTTTCTAGGACTGTTATTTCCTTACCCATTCATACAGAGATGGATGCTGATAAATTAGAATACATTACTTCCAAAGTCATCGAATATTTCAATTAATGAAGAAAATACTTATTACTGGAGCAGCAGGCTTCCTCGGATCACATTTGTGTGATAGATTCATAGCAGAAGGATTTCATGTTGTAGCAATGGATAACCTACTCACAGGATCCTTAGATAATATCCAACATTTATTTCCTTTAGAAAGGTTTGAATATTATAACCACGATGTTTCAAATTTCGTCCATGTTCCGGGCGATTTAGACTATATACTACATTTTGCTTCACCGGCATCTCCAATTGATTATCTAAAAATGCCTATTCAAACCTTGAAGGTAGGTGCTTTAGGTACACATAATTTGTTGGGTTTAGCTAAGAGTAAAGGTGCAAGGATTTTAGTTGCTTCCACTTCGGAAGTTTATGGTGATCCTTTGGTTCATCCACAGCCTGAAACGTACTGGGGTAATGTGAATCCAGTTGGACCGAGAGGTGTATATGATGAGGCGAAGCGATTTTTGGAGGCAATAACCATGGCGTATCGTAATTTTCATAATGTCGAGACGCGTATCATTCGTATTTTCAATACCTACGGTCCTAGGATGCGTGTGAATGACGGTCGTGTGTTGCCTGCATTTTTCTCACAGGCCATTCGTGGTGAAGGACTTACTGTATTTGGTGATGGTTCTCAAACTCGCGCATTTTGCTATGTAGATGATTTGGTGGAAGGTATATACAGACTGCTACTGTCAGATCATTCTGAGCCTGTAAACATTGGGAATCCAGATGAGATTACAATTTATGATTTTGCAAAAGAAGTTTTGGCACTAGTACAAAATCCTGATGCTAAGATTATACACAAAGATCTTCCTGAAGATGATCCTAAGGTTCGTCAACCCGATATAAGAAAAGCTAGAGAGATATTGAATTGGGAGCCAAAATTTAATCGCTCGGAAGGTCTTAAGTTAACCTATGAATATTTCAAAAAGGTCGTTCCTACTAAAACATCCGTTTAAATGAAAAAGAATATTCTCCTTACTGGTGGTGCAGGTTTTATTGGGTCTAACTTGCTGCGCATGATGGTGAATAAATATCCCAATTATAAGTTTGTCAATTTGGATAAACTTACTTATGCTGGTAATTTGGAAAACCTGACTGGTCTTGAGGATAAGCCAAATTATACATTTGTAAAAGGCGATATATGTGATTCGAATCTTCTCAATAGTCTATTCGAAAAACACAAGATAAATGCAGTGATGCATTTAGCAGCAGAATCTCATGTCGATCGGTCTATATCAAATCCAATGTCTTTTATCGAGACTAATATCGTCGGCACAGTTAGTTTACTAAATGCAGCTAAACATGCATGGGATGGTGCTTATGAGGATAAGATATTTTATCATATATCTACAGATGAAGTTTACGGTTCTCTTGGGGATACTGGTTTCTTTACAGAGACTACCTCTTATGATCCTCGATCGCCATATTCAGCATCTAAGGCAAGCTCTGATCACTTAGTTCGAGCGTATTACCATACTTATGGTATGCCTGTGAAGCTGTCAAATTGTTCTAATAATTATGGGCCGTATCAGTTTCCAGAAAAGCTACTTCCTTTGATGATAAACAACATCAAAAATAATAAGGAATTACCAGTATATGGAGATGGCAAGTATACAAGAGATTGGCTCTGGGTAGATGACCATTCGAAGGCAATAGATGTAGTTTTCCATAAAGGACGAGTTGGTGAGACTTATAATATTGGAGGTAATAATGAATGGAAAAACATTGATCTCGTTGAATTGTTGTGTGATACAATGGATAAATTGCTAGGTCGACAAGTTGGTTCTTCTCGATCGTTGATCCGATTTGTAAAGGATAGGCCTGGGCATGATCGACGTTATGCTATAGATGCGACCAAGATCAAAAATGAACTTGGATGGGAGCCTATGGTCCAAATGGACAAAGGTCTTTCAGAAACAGCACAGTGGTATCTAGATAACGAAGCATGGATGGATCGTATTCTTTCAGGTGCCTACAAGGAATATTATTCGAATCAATATGAATAGGTAAATAAAAAAAGGCACCCGAAGGTGCCTTTTTTTATTGTATTGCTGCCACTCCGGGCAGGACTTTTCCTTCTAGTAATTCCAGCATTGCTCCTCCACCGGTAGAAACATAGGAAACTTCTTCTGCTAGGCCACTTTTATTGATTGCCGCCACAGAATCACCTCCTCCTACGAGAGAATAAGCACCATTTTTAGTCGCTTCAGCAACAGCAGTTGCTAAGGATAAAGTGCCTTTTTCAAAGCTTTCCATTTCAAATACTCCCATAGGGCCATTCCAAAGGATGACCTTAGAGTTTTTGAGTACTTCAGAAAAAGATTCAATTGCCTTAGGTCCTATATCAAGTCCCATCCAGCCATCTTCAATAGCTAGTGTTGAACAGACTTTTGTATTGGCTGAATTCGAGAATTCATCCGCAACAAGTGAATCTTCTGGTAGATATATATTTACACCTCTTTCTTTTGCTTTCGCGAGAAGCTCTTTAGCAAGTTCTATTTTATCTGTTTCACAAAGCGAATTGCCAATAGTGCCTCCTTTTGCTGCTGCAAGTGTATAAGCCATACCTCCACCAATTATAATATTATTGGCTTTGTCTATCAATGTATTGATCAAACCTATTTTATCTGAAACTTTTGCTCCACCAACTATTGCTGTAAATGGTTTTTCATTGGCACTAAGTAGATTAGCAGCATTTTTTAATTCCTGTTTCATTAGGAAGCCAAAACACCTTTCTTTAGGCTCAAAGAATTTAGCAATAACTGCTGTTGATGCATGAGAGCGGTGTGCCGTTCCAAATGCGTCATTAACATAAACTTCTGCAAGTTCTGAAAGAGCTTTTGCAAGTCCCTCATCTCCTTTTGATTCACCTGCTTCAAAACGGGTGTTTTCTAGTAGGAGTATTTCTCCTGGCTTGAGCTCAGCTGCCATTTTTGTGGCAGTTGGACCAATAAGTTCAGGACAGAATTTTACTGTTTTTCCGAGCGCAGTAGAAAGATGGCTTAGAATGTTTTTCAAGGTAAATTCCTTCACCTTGATTGATCCATCATCATTTTTCTTTTTCTGCGGTCTTCCTAGGTGCGACATTAGAATAAGAGCTGCCCCTTCGTTCATAATGTGATTGATACTTGGAATAGCTGCACGAATTCTTGTATCATCAGATACGGCTAGGTGCTCATTGAGTGGAACATTGAAGTCCACTCGCATGATTACCTTTTTTCCTGAAAAATCTAGATTCATAGGTTGATTAAGCTAATTTTGATGCTATAATACCTGCAAGATCAGCAATTCTAGCAGAATAACCAGCTTCATTGTCATACCAGCTAACTACTTTGATCATCTTACCATTGACTTCTGTCATTAGTGAATCAAAGATACTTGAATGTGGGTTGCCAATAATATCTGAACTTACGATCGGATCAGTTTGAAACTGCAGTACATTTTTTAGTGGACCATCCGCATTGCTTTTAAATACAGCATTTACCTCATCTGCACTCGTTTGTTTTTCAACTAAACAGTTGAATTCAATAATCGATCCTGTTACTACAGGAACTCGGAATGCGATTGCTGATATTTTACCAGCTACAGAAGGGACAACCTTCGCTGTTGCTACAGCAGCACCAGTTGATGTAGGAACGATATTGACAGCTGCTGCTCTTGCTCTTCTTAGGTCTGCATGCGGAGCATCCTGAATACATTGGTCAGACGTGTAAGAATGAATTGTAGTCATTGAACCAGCTACAATACCCCAGTTGTCTTCCACAATCTTTGCTACAGGTGAGAAGCAGTTGGTTGTACAAGATGCATTTGAGAACACATTATTTGATAGATCAAGGGTTTCATCATTGATACCCAATACTACCGTCTGAACACCATCTCCTTTACCAGGAGCCGATATGATAACTTTCTCAGCACCTGCTGTTATATGTTTCGAAGCAGCTTCGCTAGTTCTGAATATACCAGTACATTCTAGAACTATGTCTACTTTAAGTTCTTTCCATGGAAGCTCCTCTGGGTTTCTTACGCTTGAAACGTTAACCTGTTTTCCATTGATTAGAAAACCTGTTTCATTTACTTCAACAGTCCCGTCAAAAGCCCCCTGAGCAGAATCATATTTTAATAAGTGTGCTAAAATGTTCGGATTTGTTAGGTCATTGATAGCAACTACCTCTAAGTTTTTATTTTTTAGAAGATTTCTAAAGGCAAGTCTACCAATCCTACCAAATCCATTAATCGCAATTCTCTTACTCATTAATTTGTTGTTTAAGAATAAATTAAAAAAAGTTGAATATGGTTTATTCAGCTTTGGCCAAAAAGTGTCGCGATTTTAAATTGGTTAGGACTTCAAAAATAGTGATTTTTTTTAAACTTTTTCTTTTGAATTAAGTTTTGATAAACTATATTTGCATCGCCTTTGAAAGAAAGGGCATCTTTATAATGAATAATATTTATATATTATTTTTTTAAGCACAATTTTGGCCCGTTCGTCTAGGGGTTAGGACGCCAGGTTTTCATCCTGGAAACAGGGGTTCGATTCCCCTACGGGCTACTCTTTTTATTGTGCATGAAGGTTATTTAATTAATGGCCCGT
>JAQXAY010000039.1 GCA_029252685.1 Saprospiraceae bacterium
AAAAAAGAGGGATTTTAAAATCCCTCTTTTTTTATTCTATAAGCTTAGTTATAAAGTAAAAAAGCCGCCATGATTAAATATCAAGGCGGCTTTTTTATACTAAATAGTATTATTCATTAATCAATCGAATCAATTGAACCTGATCAGACATTACAATCTTCAAGAGATACACACCTGAAGCATTCTTATCTAGATTTATCTTTTCGACGAAGTTTGATGAACCTGACAACCTTGATGAGCTGATTACCTTTCCAGTAAGATCAACTACTTCAAGACTAATCTCTTCTTGGCTATTTAGATCTGAAACTTCTACAAAGAACAAACCTGAAGAAGGGTTTGGAAAGACATTGATATCAAAATCAAAGTCAAAGTCATTTGATGATACATTCATATCAACAACAAACGGACCGAACTCTTCGATACAAGCGTTATCATCTGTAAGTACAAGTGTATAAGAACCTGCGTTCACATCTTGAAGATTTTCCTCAGTTGAAATAACATCACCTTCAAAATACCACTCGTAATTATATGGTTCACTGCCACCAAAGGTACTTACAGTAACCGCACCTGTTGGAGCATCACTTTCAGAATCAATGATTTCAATTAAGTCAAGCTCTAATGCACTAGGTTGGGAGATAATAAATTCTTGCTCAAACAAGCAAGCATTTTCATCAAGAACCTCTACAGAATATGTTCCTGCTCCCAAATCAGTAATAAATGAACTTACCTCCTCATTAGACCATATATACGAGTATGCACCTGTACCTCCTGCCATCTGTAAGTCAATAGCACCGTTATTCATATCGAAACACAGTACATCATCAACTTGAGCAGTACCATCCATTACTGCTGGTTCAATTAGCTCAAAGCTTTCGAGAAGCTCACATCCATTCTCATCTATCACGGTTAAGCTATATGTACCTGCCGATAAATCAGAAATAGTCCAATCGGTACTTCCAGTACTCCATTGAGGGTTCAAAGAACCTGTTCCACCAACAGCTGTAACACTTAACATCCCATTCGTATCACCATTACACAATATATCCTCTGTACTTGAAGAAAGGTCCATTGCCTCAGGCTCTAAAATTTCAATATTCGCTTCTGCTGGACAATTATTTACGTCCACAACAACAACTGAATACATACCTGGTTCCAAACCATTCACGCTGGCGGTTGTAGCACCATTTGACCATTCAACACTTTGAATTTCATCCCCTACAAACTCAACAGTTGCAGTACCATCATTCATACCAAAACAGCTAATTGATGTTGCACTAATTTCTGCAGACACCGAACAACCAAATGCATTTATATCAAGACTAATTTCACTTGTACATCCGTTTTCATCGGTAACCATTACAATATACTCACCTGGCTCCAAGCCATCAATTCCAGTTCCGGTCTCTCCATTAGACCAAAGGACTATATAATCTCCTGTCCCCCCGGTCACCAAGACTTGCGCAGAGCCATCATTTGCATCAGCACTTGTCTCGTCAATAGCAATCCCTATCAATGTAAGCTCCTGAGGGGCAAGCACCTCCACATCAAGCTCGGCTGTACAACTGTTTCCATCTGTAACCAGAACAGTATAAATACCTTCGGAAAGGTTAGAATTTGTAGGTTCAGTGGTCCCATCGGGCCATAAGTATTCAAAATTTCCGTCTCCACCAAAGGCATTTACACTGGCAAAACCATCCTCGGAATCAAAACATAAAGGAGATACTGCCTCCACAAATTCAAGCTCTACCGGAAGAGCACCTTCTACAATAAAACTTTCTATAGAAACGCAATCATTGTCCTGATTCGTAAGCGTCAAGGTATAGGAGCCCGATTGACCGAGCTCAATAATTGAAGCATCAGCTCCACTTAAAATTTGACCATCAGAAGTAGTCCATTCAAAAGTCATATTTGAACCACCAGTACTTTGACTTGCATCAATACTCATTGCATCACTTTCACAATTCAATGCGCCAATATATTCAGCATCTATTACTGGACTATCCGTGTTATCCTCTACGACAACGTCATCTACTGAGACACAACCGTTATCTGTATTTATAATTGTAAGTGTGTATGTTCCCGGAGCAGCAATCTCTGGGTTAGCCTGGTCAGAACCATTAAGTATTTGACCATCTTGCGTGCTCCAATCAAATAAAATACTTGCTCCCTGATCAGAAGCACTTCCATCTAAATTCATAGATGCTGTAGAACAGATAAAGGCTTCTGCACTCCCGGCTTCTGCAAAAGGAGCGTTAAAATCTTCTATCACTTCAGTGGAAGATTGATTGAAACAACCATTTGACAAATTTGTAGCAGTAAAAGTATAAACGCCCAACTGGTCTACATCCAGTTCTAAGTCACTAGACAAAACAGTTCCCGCAGCATCAGTCCATTCATAAACCATAGTTGCTGCATCTGATGAAGTAGCAACAAGTGTGATCACATCTGTATCACAATTTAACTCACCTCCTACCCCAGCGTCAGCTAAAGGTAGATCTACATCCTCCTCAACCAAAATATCTACGAGAGAAACACAACCAGTCACCGTATTCGTTACACTTAAGGTATATGTACCTGCTGCATCTACTATAGGTGTTAATCCTGTTTCACCAGATACAATGTTTCCGTCAGTACTTGACCAAAGATGTTCAATATCAACTCCAGCCTCTGATCCTGAACCATCCAACTGAACTTCTGATGCAGAGCAGTTCAATTCAGGTGCAGTGGCTATGTTTGCTGCTGGTAAATCAAAATTACCTAATATTTGAGTGGTAGAGGAAACGAAACAACCATTTGAATTATCCAAAACCTCTAGTTCATAGGTTCCTTCTGCATCCACATCAATTGTAAGTGCTGATGAATCAGAAATTATATTACCATCTATTGTTGTCCATAAATACGAAAATGAAGCACCTTGAGATGCTGTACCTACAATAGTAAATACATTATTTAAGCAGTCTATCACACCTCCATTACCTGCATCTGCAGTTGGTAAAGTAGTATTTTCAAATACTTCGATAGAGCTTGTACTTAGACAGCCATTTACAGTGTTGAATACTTCCAACACATATGTACCAGTTCCATCAACTTCAGGATTGAGAGTTGAGGCTCCAGAAACTATATTTCCATTACTAGTGCTCCAAGTGTATGAAAAGTCAGATCCTGAAGAAGAGCCAGTTCCATCCAAAACCACGACACTAGAATTACAATCTAACATTGGCGCTGTAGCAATACTTGCGACAGGAGCAGGAACCTCTTCAACTATATACGAATCCACATAGGAACAACCTACAAGATCTGAAACAGTAACATTATAAGTACCTGCAGTCAATCCATTCAAAATGGGAGTTGATCCAGGACCATTACCAAAATCGTATTGATATGGAAATGTTCCTCCTGAAGCACTAACGAAAAGAAAACCATCAGAATTACCACAATTTTCAGGCAAGACACTTGCTGAAGCAGACACCTGAACAGGTTGCGTAACAATAATAGTCTCGCTCCCTACACAGCCCTCTGAATCCGTAGCCGTAACAGTATATGCACCGGCAGAAATATTAGATAAAGTTGTACCTGAACCGCCATTCGACCAAGTGTATGAAAATCCAGAATTACCACCTGTTGCAACCACAGAAACAACTCCATCTGTTCCTCCATTACAACTGACTGATTGATTGAAAGTAGTATTTACGAGTACCTGTGCTGGTTCGTTTACAAAAACATTTTCAACGACAACTTGTCTATTCAAAATATCGGTTATAGTAACAGCATAATTCCCTGAGGATAGATTTGAAATGTCTTCAGAATTAGCTCCTGTACTCCATGTATAATTAACACTTCCGTACCCTCCAGAAGCTGTTAAATCTGCACTTCCGTCTGAATCTCCAAAACAGGTAACATCATCTGTTGTTACTCCACCCTGAAGTCCACAACTCTCTAATCGATTTAACCATCCAGATATAGAGGTTTGCCCAACCTGGTAAATCTTACGGTCAGAACATACACCATATAAAGTGGGAAAGAAACTAATCTGATATGCATTGTTTAAGCTACCATTTCCATCATCAATTATAGGATAAGGGGTACCCGTAACCCAATCACCTTGGGTATTACCAGTTCCATACAGTGCAGAAACAGGTGTGGATACGTCTGCCTCTACAAAGAGAACCATAATTTCATCTGTTCCATTTGGACCATAGGTATTATAAATATCTTTTAAAATATGAGCCTGGTGATAATTCCAACAAGGCGGGCACCAAGTTGCAGAAAAATCTAGAATAACCATTTTTCCATCATCCAAATAATCATAAAGGGTATGAGAGACACCATTAAGATCTGTAACTGTAAAATCAGGAGCAATAGCATTATCATTAAGGGGCATGACTGAATTTGCATTCAGCTGATGCGACAGAACAAGTAAAACTGTCACAAAGAGGGTTGTAAATAGTTGCTTCATAGAATTTGACTTAGTAATTTTTTTTGCAAAATAATTGCATAGTCAAATATAGGAAATAGGATTCTTTTATCGGCAGACAAGCCAAAATACCTATTGAATTATTTGCAAATCAGCCAAATAGCCAAAATAAAATAATCCAAAACATAATGAGTGGAAAATAATAGGTGCGAAGAAAAAACTAGCTATCTAGATCTTCATACTTCGAATTCAGCGATTTATACTCGGGTATCATTCGCTTTAATTGGGTAACTAGCTTATTATTATCTTGTTCACTAAAGAGACTCAACAATTCATTTACCATTTCTAAAACCCCATCAAATGCAATTGTTCGCACTTTTGCAATCATAATCTTAGAATGATGGGTGGGTAAATTATGTTCTTCGTTAGCTAGTAGTTCTTCATATAACTTTTCTCCAGGCCTCAATCCAGAGAATACAATTTCAATATCTCTACCTTCCTGCAAGCCAGAAAGGGATATCATTTTTTTCGCAAGATCATAGATTTTAACAGAAGAACCCATATCGAATACAAATATCTCACCTCCTTTGCCCATAGCTCCAGCCTCTAATACCAGCTGACAAGCCTCAGGAATAGTCATAAAATACCTCGTCATCTCTGGATGTGTAACTGTAATAGGACCACCTTCAGCAATCTGCCTTCTAAACAATGGAATCACCGAGCCATTAGACCCTAATACATTACCGAACCTTGTAGTAACAAACTTGCAATGTTTACCCTTTTCACTCAAAGCAGTATTCAACGACTGAATATATATCTCTCCTATTCGTTTAGAAGCCCCCATAATACTGGAAGGATTGACGGCTTTATCGGTACTTATATAAACCATTTTCTCAACCTTGAATTGACCACATAGATCAGCTATATTTTTAGTACCAAGGACGTTGGTAAGAATAGCCTCCGATGGATTTTGCTCCATAAGCGGAACATGCTTGTAGGCAGCGGCATGATAGACAACATCGGGACTAAACAATTTAAAAGCACGCTCCATACGTGATATGTTACGAACATCCCCAATTACAGTCTCATACCTAATGTTACTGTCTATATGTCTCAGTTCATTATTCAATTCATACAAAGGAGTCTCACCTTGATCAACCAGTATTAGTTTTTCAATATCAAAACGTAGCACTTGCCTAGCAATCTCCGATCCAATTGAGCCTGCAGCACCTGTTATCAAAACAGTCTTACCATCTAGTTCAGAAGAAATCTTTTTTGTATTAAGGTTGATTTCCTTACGTTCTAATAGATCTTCAATTCTTATTTCTCGGATTTGCTTAAAGTCAAGATCACCATTACTCCACTCTCTAAACGGAGGCGCACTCAATATTTTAACTTTATACTTAAGACATATATCAACTACTTCATCTCTAGTGTTTTTATCTAGGGACCCGTCTGCAAAAACTAGGGTATCAATCTGAGCTGTAATTATAAGTCGCTCCATCTTTTGTAAAGAATAAATATCTAGTCCTCCCAATCTTTGTTTAACGAAATTCCCAGTAGAATCTATAAAACATTTAACAGAGTAACGTCCTTTCCCTGAAGATTCAAGCACATTTTTTACGGTTACAGCGGCCTGTCCCACTCCAAAAATTATAACATTAGTTGTCTGTTCCTCATTGACAAAGTTGGACATATATAGAACCTTCACAAATCCACGATATGAAACCAATAAAAATATGCTAAGGAAAAATTCAATAAGGATAATAGAATAGGGTAATAAGAAAGCTTCCTTATCCCCGTAACCAACAGCGTTAAAGACTAGCAATATAAAAGTTGGTCCTAATAAAGCATAAAACAAACGCCTAGCATCCTCAATACTCGTATGAAATACGACTCCTGCGTAAGTCCTAAAAAGAAAAAAGAAGGACAACCTTAGGCTAAACAATAAAAATATCCCAGGTTGGAAGTAACGATAATTATCATCTGGATAGATTTCAAAGTCAAACCTAAGCAAGTGTGCTCCTGCAAAAGCAATAGCAACCAAGACTAAATCCAACACCAAAATTATCCACCGTGATATATTCAAAACAAACTATTTAATTCATCGCTAACTGAACAGCTTTAAACATATTAATATCTCCACAATCAAAATGTCCCTTCGGACAAGCTTTTTTACCATGTAAGCCGCATGGCTTACATGTAGGCCTAATGTCTGCCTCCAAAATAAAGGATTTTTCAGACAAAGGCGTAAAACCAAAAGATGGACTTGTGGAACAAAAAAATGCCAACTGAGGTGCATTTACAGCTGTACATAGATGCAAAGGAGCAGAATCATTAACGTAATTCATCTTCGCGCTCTTCATTAGTGCTGCAGATTCTAATAAGGAAAGCTTACCGCACAAATTATACAAACCGGAACGTCCCTCCAATTGCTTTATTATTTTTTCACAAACTCCATGCTCTGAGGGTGCACCTAAAAGAGCCACGTCGATATTTTCCGGTAACTCTCGGATCAGTTCAACCCATTTTTCATGAGGAAGCATCTTGGTGAACCAAACAGAATTTGGAGCCATACATACGAATTCTTTTTTCAGTGGAGTCCTACTAAGATCAAAATCATTTGGATATAATCTTGGGCGGGAAGGCTTCCCAGAACAAAGATCGTCTACAAGAAATCTATTTCTCTCAATCTCATGAGTCCCGTCTCCTATTGAATGCGCTACTGTTTTATGGAATAAAAAGGAAAAAGGATTTTTGATAAACCCTCGCGTTTCTCTTGCCGCAGATAAAACTGTAAATAGTCCTGTAGAAGCGAATCGTTGAAGATTGATGAGCAAATCGTATTTTTTCGATCTTACTTCCTTTAACAATTTCCAAAGTCCTCGATACTTGTCATTCTTCTTATCCCAAACATATAGATGACCCAAAAACGGATGCCCCTTAAACAAGGATTCATTCCCCTTTCGCAATAACAGATCTATCTTTGTATCAGGAAAAGCTATATGCAAGTCCTCAAGAAGAGCACTCGCAAGTATTACATCGCCAATAAAAGAGGTCTGAATAAGCAAAATCCTTTCCATAAGACCCAAAGTTAAACTTATTTTATTGCCAAAAAAAAACTCCATTTGGGTATATCCAAATGAAGTTTTTTTTCTTGACTATAATATTTGCTTTATACCGCAAAACTTTCTCCACACCCACAAGAACGGCTTGCATTAGGATTGTTAAAAACAAAACCTTTACCATTCAGTCCACCTGAAAACTCAAGTGTTGTGTTACAGAGATACAAAAAGCTCTTAAGGTCCGTAACAATACGCACCCCATTATCATCGAATACTTGATCACTCTCTTGTAGTTCGTTGTCAAAGTCCATCTTATAAGAAAGACCAGAACAACCACCTGAAGTAACAGAAACTCTGATGAAATAATCTTCTGTAAAGTCTTGAGTCTCGCGTATTCTAGTCACTTGAGACTTTGCTGAATCTGCAACAAATAACATAATTTTATATTTTCTTATTCTTATTGACCGTTTTTCTCGCGGTAATCCTTGATTGCCATCTTAATAGCATCTTCCGCCAAAACAGAACAGTGAATCTTTACAGGTGGCAAAGCCAATTCTTCTACAATATCCATGTTGTCAATTGTAGAAGCCTCGTCAAGGTTCTTTCCTTTAAGCCACTCTGTAGCTAAAGATGAAGAAGCAATAGCTGAACCACATCCAAAAGTTTTGAATTTAGCATCCTCAATCACACCCTCCTCAGATACCTTAATTTGAAGACGCATAACATCTCCACATTCAGGTGCTCCAACAAGACCAGTACCTACAGATTTTTTGCTCTTATCAAGCGTTCCAACATTCTTTGGATTCTTGAAATGATCTAACAATTTCTCTGAGTAAGCCATTTTATGTTTGATTTAATTTTTACTAAAATTAATTAATGCTCTTGCCATTGAACAGAATCAAGATCCACACCTTCCTTATACATCTCCCAAATTGGGCTAAGATCTCTCATATGTGTAACACCATTCGCGACAAGATCAATCGCTCTATCGATTTCCTCTTCTTTAGTGAATCTCCCTAAAGAGAAACGTATAGAAGAGTGCGCAAGATCATCACCCAGTCCTAAAGCTATCAAAACGTATGACGGCTCAAGGGAAGAGGATGTACAAGCTGAACCCGACGAGACTGCAATGTTCTCGTTAAAGGTCATCATTAGACCTTCTCCTTCAACATGTTTGAAGGATATGTTTGTAACGTGAGGCATTCTGCTAGTTCTAGATCCGTTTACATAAACTTCTTCTAGACGCTCTTCAAATGCCCGCTCCAATTTATCTCGTAAAACTACCAGACGCTTAGCATCTGCTTCCATTTCTTCTTTTGCAATTTCGGCAGCTTTACCAAAACCGACAATACCTGTTACATTTAATGTACCTGAACGCATACCTCGCTCATGGCCACCACCATCCATCTGCGCTACAACTTTAACTCTTGGTTTCTTTCTATTTACAAAAAGTGCACCAACTCCCTTAGGACCGTACATTTTATGCGCTGTAAATGCCATTAAGTGCACACCTGTTGCCTTAGGGTCCACAGGAATCTTTCCTACAGCCTGAGTTGCATCAGAGAAAAACAGAACACCTTTTCGTGCACAGATTTCTCCAATTTCTTTCATTGGCTGTATTACGCCTGTCTCATTATTTGCCCACATTATAGAAACCAATACAGTTTTATCTGTAATTGCATCTTCCAAAGCTTTAAGATCAACAAGCCCCTCTCTATCTACACTAAGGTAAGTAACATCACCACCCAATTTCTCAACCTTATCACAAGCATCAAGTACAGCTTTGTGTTCGGTTGTTAATGTGATAATGTGATTACCCTTACGAGCATACATTTCAAAAACTCCCTTAATTGCAAGATTGTTAGCTTCTGTAGCTCCTGATGTAAAAATAATTTCTTTTGACTCTACTGAGATTAGGTCAGCAACCTGCCCACGAGCATAATCTACAGCCTCCTCAGCCTTCCATCCAAATGCATGAGACCTACTCGCAGCATTGCCAGGGTTTTGATAAAACCAAGGTAACATCGTATCCACCACTCTTGGATCACAAGGTGTGGTAGAATTATTATCAAAGTAAATCAGATTATTCTCCATAAACCGCTCTTCGTTATTTAGATTCAATTGAAATAATAAAATGTAGTGCAAAGATAACATCTTTATTAAAAAAATGTTCTGTTTATCAACAATAACTTCAAGCTGTTAACTAATTTTACACTTCTGAGAAAAAAGTAGTTATAAACCTGTAGTTCAATGTTCAAATTATACTTGCAACTAGGCTTTGAGCACATATTAGATGTTGCCGCAATTGACCACCTTGGATTCCTATTAGTTTTAGTCAGTTCAATAAATCCAAAACACACCAAAAAACTAGTAGGATTAATTACCGCCTTCACAATAGGTCATTCTGTTTCTTTAGCTGCTGCTACCCTGAACTGGGTAGACATTGACACTGGAATCATCGAATCATTGATCCCGATTACAATCCTAATATCCGCAATAATCAACTTAATACCGACAAAAATACTACCCAAGAGCAACAGATTATTATTTGGAACTGTTATATTCTTTGGTCTTATACATGGCTTAGGATTTTCTAATTATCTATCTGAGGCCATGAGAAATTCGGACGAGTCGATTTTGATACCATTACTGGGATTCAATATAGGTGTTGAACTTGCACAATTATTATTAGTTGCTCCTATTGTAATTATTGGAAGTATACTTTTTAATAGAAACGAAAAATTTAATGAAAAGTTGTGGACCTACACCGGAAGTGGGATAGGCTTAATTATCAGTTTATATATAATCTTCGGCTAAAAAAATAACTTATGAAAGCCTTTCTTTTCAGTCTCTGTCTATGCCTTCCTTTTGAATCTTCACTCCATGAATATTTCTTTTCACATACAGATATCATTGAAAAAGAAACAACATTTGAGATTAGTTGCAATATATTTATTGATGACTTAGAGAATATGTTCGAGGCAGATGGTTTTAAAGCCCTAAACCTAGGAACAACAAAAGAAGATCCTAGAGTAGACAGTCTTTTAAACAAGTATGTTAAAGACAAGCTGAAGCTGAATATAAATAAACAAGTAGCTTCATGGGATTGGATCGGCAAAGAAGTAAGTGAGGATCTGATGTCCTTCTGGATTTATTTAGAAGTGCCCAAAAAAGGTAAAACAAACACCTTTTCCATTGATAATAAAATCCTTACAGAATCTATTGCTCAGCAAAAAAACATTGTAAATGTCTTACTTGAGGACAATACTAAACGATATTTATTGTTTCAAAAGGCATCCAAAACTAAAATTATTAAATAATCATGATCAGTAAGATTCTAAAAAGGTTACTTATACTACCAGTAAGAATCTATCAAATGATTCTCTCACCCCTTATGCCTGCAAGGTGCAGATATAGTCCAACCTGTAGCCAATATATGATTGAAGCAATCAATGAATGGGGACCTTTGAAAGGATTGATCATGGGGCTGAAACGCGTAGCTAGTTGCCATCCATGGGGAGGACACGGCCATGAAACAAAAAAAAAAAGAGATAAGAAATGAATATAAGACCTAGAAGAAATCGAAGAGGTTCTGCTATACGGGATATGGTGCAGGAAAATAGACTAAATGTTAGCAATTTAGTATTCCCGTTATTTATCGAAGATGGTCAAAATATTAAAGTTGAAATACCCTCACTTCCCGGTATTTTTAGATTTTCTCTCGATCTTCTGCTCAAAGAAATCGAATCCTGCTACAAACTTGGATTAAGAAACTTTATTCTTTTTCCAAAAATCAAAGAGGAACTTAAAGATCTAATTGGCTCCTATGGCCTTGATGAAAACAATTATTACTACAAAGCGGCATCAAAAATAAAGCAAAATTTCCCGGATATTGTCTTGATGAGTGATGTAGCACTTGATCCTTACAGCAGCATGGGGCATGATGGCATTGTTCGAAATGGTCTTATTGTAAATGACGAAACAGTAGAAACCCTTGCAGCTATGTCAGTAATCCAGGCACAAGCTGGCTTTGATTATTTAGGTCCTTCCGATATGATGGATGGCAGAATAGAACATATGCGTATTGCAATGGATGATGCCGGACATCAGAATACAGGTATAATTTCATACACTGCCAAATATGCATCTGCTTTTTATGGCCCATTTAGGGATGCGCTAGACAGCAGCCCTGTTGACCTAAAGGATGTGCCAAAAGATAAGAAAACCTATCAGATGAATCCTGCTAACAGAAGAGAGGCCCTTTTAGAGGCTGAACTTGACCTAGCAGAAGGAGCTGATATTCTAATGGTAAAACCAGCACTAAACTACTTAGACATTATTAGCGATCTCAAGCAAAATTTCACTGTACCTATTGCTGCTTACCACGTTAGCGGAGAATGTGCTATGCTGATTGCCGCCTGTCAAAATGGATGGCTGGATTACGAACAAGCTATGCCTGAAACACTGCTCAGTATACATCGTGCAGGAGCCGATATTATTCTTACATACTTTGCTAAAGACTATGCTAAACTGGTCTTAGGGCATTCACTTTAATGCAATTAAAAAGAGTGTGTTGGTAAAAGACCAACACACTCTTTTCTAAGCATATTGTGATCAATTAACGATTCTAATAAAGTGCAACTTCTTTTTCATCCACCATTTTGCGAATATTTATCAAAGCATAGCGCATTCTCCCCAAAGCAGTATTAATACTTACTCTGGTAAGAGCTGCGATTTCCTTGAAGCTCATATCAGCATAGTGACGAAGAATAACAACTTCTCTCTGCTCAGGCGGCAGTTGATCCACTAATTTTCTCACCTTTTCATAGGTTTGATTTTTAATAGTTGATTCCTCAATATTGTCATCAGGTGAACCCAAAACATCAAAGATGTCAAATTCATCAGTTGGCTGTACGGTTGGTCTTCTCTTTTTCTTACGGAAAGAATCCACACAAAGATTGTACGCAATTCTACTAGCCCATTGACAGAACTTACCTTCGTGATTATACTTTCCCTTTCTAAGGGTATTAATTACTTTGATAAATACTTCTTGGAATATGTCATCCGCCTGGTTTTGATCTTTTACAAACATTCTTATTGTTGTAAAAATCTTAGCCTGGTGTCTTTCAATTAAGACTTTAAATGCTGCTTCACTTCCGTTAAGATACTCTTGGATCAATTGCTGATCAGACATGCTCAAATATTTCATAACTAAACATTTGTTTGTTAACAAATTGAATTCTATAAGTTTAGTGTAGAAAAATTAAGCTATACGCAATTGTTTAAGATTAGATAAAAATTCTGTGATATAGGACTAATATAGAACAATATTTCAATAGTATCAAAATTTTAAGCCAAGCCTTAACGACTTTTTAACAAATTTTATTGGACAGACAAATAGCCGACAAATACAACTTGCTCAATAACAGCAACTTACACTCAAAAAAACAATAATGAAAAAAAATTAGCTATTTATGTAGAAAATTGTTATTTTAAAAATAATTATCTTCGTGAAATAAGCTTTAACCTATGATCGAGATTGATGAAAATTCACTTAAAAGATACTATAGTATCGGTGAAGTAGCCAAATTATTTGAAATATCAACATCCCAAATTCGCTTCTGGGAATCTGAATTCAACACCCTTAGTCCGGTGAAAAACTCTAAAGGGGACAGGAGGTTTACACCAGCTAATATTCAACAATTAAAACTCATCTTCGAGCTCGTAAAAGAAAAAGGATATACAATAGCCGGAGCCAAGCAAGAACTTGCAACAAAAGGTAGCTATTATAAAAAGAAGGTTGAGACAATTGATAAATTAAAGAAAATCAAGTCATCATTACTAGGCATGATTGAAGATTTATAAAAAAGGGGAGCAGGCTGCTCCCCTTTTTTATTCTATCAAGTTTACATGTCTTCATCTTCTATGATATCGAGTACATGCAGGGTTGCTGCTGCTGTTGATAAAGGCAATGCGATTAAGAAACCAAAAATTGTCATCAACATCGCTATATATGGTATTCCGTTTCCAATTGCAGCACCTTTGTGCGCCTTCATAAAGGCTACAGACCCTCTATAACTATAAAACCGCTCGAGTGTAAAGTCCATATTGGCTGCGCCCCCATAATAGGCCTGAACCAAGAAAAGTAAAATAGCCGTTACGGGCGGTATAAAAAAGCTCAGCAAAAATATCAAGAAGGACCAAAACAATTCTCGAATAAGTAAACGAAGTGCAACCCTCAAGCCTCTCAAAATATCTGAGAAAAACTTGTCTAACTTAAATCCAGTAGATTTTTTTCCTGTTACTATCTGCTCGATTCGTTCAGACAAGAGAGACATAAACGGTGATGCTATGATCATAACTATATGCTTCATTAAAATCACCAACATCAACCAAACAAATATCTCACCAAGTGCACCACCCAACAAAGCAAGTACTTTTTCAATCTGCTCAGCAAAAAACCAAGTATCCGGATATATGTTTCCCAACCAATCTTGGACTTTATCAACAAATCCAGCTCGAGTTTTGAATACCGTAAAAACGAGAAGCAGGGAGGCAATTGTTGGAACAATAAAATACATCCACAAATTATGCCTAAGAAGCATAGAAGCTGCTTGACTATAATAAGACAATCCTTTGAAAGTATTTCTGATCATTTTTTTTTCGAAATTTAATCAATCCAAACAAAATAGAATTGTTTTTTCTATCAGCTATTGCTACTTATCGACAACTTTAATTGTTGCTTTAGCTATCAATGTTTATTTTTGTAAAAAAAAATGAAATTCTCAATTCATAAAGAAGGCTTTAAAATCTCCGCTTGGAGTTTATTATTATTTCCACTGATCACATTTGGCGCATTCCTAATCCACCCTATACTCGCACTTGTGCTAGGCTTCGGACTATTTGTATTGCTAATATTAATCCTTCAATTCTTCAGAAACCCTGAAAGAAACATACCTAAGCAAGATGATAATGTCATCTACGCTCCTGCCGATGGGAAGGTTGTAGTAATCGAAGAAGTGGAAGAAACAGAATATTTCAAGGACAAAAGAATTCAGGTTTCAATATTTATGTCTCCTCTAAATGTCCATGTAAACAGATATCCATTCTCAGGAATTGTAAAATATTTTAAATATCATCCTGGAAAATACCTAGTAGCATGGCACCCAAAGTCATCTACAGAGAACGAACGATCAACTATGGTACTAGAGAACAAAAATGGAAAGGTTCTCCTTCGCCAGATCGCTGGAGCCGTGGCAAGAAGAATTCTCTATTATGCAGAAGAAGGAGCTGAAGCCAAGCAAGGTGAAGATTTCGGCTTTATACGATTCGGATCAAGAGTTGATCTTTTTCTGCCTCTAGATGCAGATATAAAGGTAAACATTGACGATGTTGTAAAGGGCAACCTTACAAGTATTGCTCATTTCAACTAATAAAAAAAGGACACGATGTATTTCGTGTCCTTTTTTTATGCCCTTACTTTTAATACTCGATTGACCATAGACAAGGTGACAAATGCAATAAACCCTTTAACCAATGCACCAGGAAGAAAAGGAAGTATACCTTTCATAAATGCGATTTCCCAGTCTAAGAATTTTAACAAGCGCAAATACCCTAGTAACAATATAATGAAACTCGCTACTAATATACCCATGCCCGTCTGCCATGTACTAGCCTCCGTTTTTGGATTATTAAACCAGCCTATAAAAAATGCCGCTGGTATAAAAGCGATAAGAAAGCCACCCGTTTTTCCATACAATACAGAAAGACCATAAGCATTATTAGCAAAAGTAGTAAACCCTGCTACTCCGCTAAAAATGTAAAGTACAACTGCTACTAATGAAACATAAGGCCCAAGTAAACCACCAATAATAAGTACAGCAAGAGACTGCATAGTGATTGGAATATCTATACCGTAGGCACTTAGGTCTATACTTAGATCACCAGAGAAAACCAAGCAGTACCAAGCTAAAATTATACTCAGAATACTTAGTATAGGGTTACTCTTAAATTGCATGTAAAATGGTTTTAAAAAAATTCCAAGACATCATTCAAATGCCCTGGAATCAACATATTTAAATATACAAAAGATTTTAAGCTATTATCTGAGCCAAAGCCCAAAACCTTAAATACATGTATTATTTTATCACAAAATTATTGTTCTTGACGCATCTGCGGAAAGAACAATACTTCCTGAATAGACGAATTATTCGTAAGTAGCATGCACAACCTATCAATCCCTATACCCAAACCAGAGGTTGGAGGCATTCCATATTCAAGGGCTCTTAGAAAATCCTCATCCATCACCATAGCCTCATCATCACCACGCTCAGCAAGTTTCAATTGATCTTCAAAGCGCTCTCGCTGATCGATCGGATCATTCAACTCCGAATATGCATTGGCAACTTCTTTTCCATTAACAAAAAGCTCGAAGCGCTCTACTAAGCCTTCTTTAGATCTATGCTTTTTGGCAAGTGGAGTCATTTCTATAGGATAATCGGTGATATACGTTGGTTGTATAAGCTTATGCTCCACCTTTTCACCAAAAATTTCATCGATTAGTTTACCTACGCCCATAGTCTCATCTACCGCAATATGTTTCTCTTTACAGAAAGCTCTAAGTTCTTCTTCAGACTTACCTGTAATATCGTAACCCGTTTCTTTTTCTATAGATTCTGCCATTGACATCCTAGTGTATGGTCCTTTGAAGTCAATCTCATTATCTCCAACCATACATTTTGTACTCCCATTTACTGCTTGAGCTACCTGCTCCAAACAATTCTCAACCATCTCCATCATCCATATATAATCCTTATAGGCTACATAGATTTCCATGGAAGTAAATTCTGGATTGTGTGTTCGATCCATCCCCTCATTACGGAACATCTTTCCGAACTCATAGACACCATCAAATCCACCAACGATAAGACGCTTCAGATATAGCTCATTTGCAATACGCATATACAATGGCATATCCAAAGTATTATGATGTGTAGCAAAAGGAGCAGCTGCAGCACCTCCATGTAAAGGCTGAAGAATAGGAGTCTCTACTTCTAACCATCCTTGATCATTGAAATATGATCGCATAGAATTAATCAGCTTTGTACGTTTGATGAAGGTCTCCCGTACCTCTGGATTAACGGTAAGATCTACATAACGCATTCTATATCTTAGCTCAGGATCTGTAAATGCATCGTAGACATTTCCTTCCTCATCACGTTTTACAACGGGAAGAGGCTTCAATGATTTAGACAGAACTTTCATCTCCGTAACATGGATGGAAGTAGTACCCGTCTTTGTTACAAATGCACGCCCTTTGACTCCAATGAAGTCACCAATATCCAATAACTTCTTGAATACTGTATTATATAGTGTCTTATCCTCCTCTGGACAGATTTCATCTCTTGAAATATAAACCTGTACCGTACCTGAAGAATCCTGTACCTCAGCAAAAGAGGCTTTACCCATCACACGCTTCATCATCAAACGACCTGCAATTGATACCTCCTGGAAATTACCTACCTCAGCATCAAATTCCTGTTTAATCTGTTTGGCATTGGCATTGATCTCAAATTTTTCAGCAGGATAAGGATCGATACCCAAATCTCTGATTTTTCCTAAATTCTCTCTTCTTACCAGTTCCTGATCGCTTAATTGCATGATGGACTTTTAATTAAATTATTAGTATTAGAAAGCAAAAATAAAGGATTAACAATTAAATATTACATGTAGTTGGGGAAAAAACATACTATTGGTTAAATTTATGGGCTACAAATAAAATATAGCGACCAAATCCCTGAGTCATCCCATAGATAAATGTCGAAACCTCAAGCCCTAAAAGACACGTTTTTTGCGTAAGAAACAATGTTTTCACAAAGCAAATAAAGGAATCAACAGAACCTTATTTTCTGGAAAACTTGAACACATTCTATTTTATAGAAATGATCTTTAACCTTAACCTTTTGACAATGTTATTGAAACAGTTGAAAAGATTTTTAATTCTTATGGTTGCCTTTTTCATGAGCAACCAAATCCACGCTCAATCAGGTTTGGTTGTAAATGAATTTTCTCAAGGTACTTCAGGAGAATGGATTGAACTTGTAGTCGTTGGAAACTGTGAAGTCGATTTGCGAGGGTGGATCATAGATGATAACAATGGAATATTTACAGACTGTGGTCCGGGAAACAATATAGAACACGGAACATTCTCTGGACATGGAGTTGCTCCAGGCCATATACGATTTAGCAATGACGCTACCTGGTCAGCCGTAAAAAATGGCACCATAATAGTAATATATGCAGATGGAGCTTTTACAGGAACGCTTCCATCAGGAGAAAATGCATCCATTGGAGACCCTACAGATTCTAACTGTGATCTATTGAGATGGTGTCCAATAAATTCATCCAGCTCAACCTATTTTAATGAAAACTCCACCTCTCCAACATCTGGAG
>JAQXAY010000046.1 GCA_029252685.1 Saprospiraceae bacterium
TCGTGCAACAGATGGGTTAAAGCAGTTTATGCTTGTTCGTCCTGAAATGAATGCGCCTAATTATGTTCAGGCACTTCGAATGTTTCCCAAGTTTTACGCATCTCTTAGGGCAAATACATCCTATGTATTTGATGCAAAAAAGGATGTGAATTTTGTTTTTGATCGCTTTAATTCTGTCTACGACGATTTTAAGCCATTTAGCGTTTGTTTTGCAATAGGTGTTTTAAGTACTGGCGGAACAGTTACGAATGATTATGTACTAATTGGAGCTGATCTGACTTGTTCAACCGCTTCATTAGACCTTTCCGAGTTTTCGCTTGCGCCATTTAATCAGTTACTACCTCACTTGAATTATGTTGGAGATATTAGTCAAAAGATACGTAATATTGTTGCTCATGAATGTGTTCATACGCAGCAGCCGGATGAGTTAGATGATTCTGAACAAGCTTGCTCGCTCTTGCATGCTTGCTTATCAGAAGGCTTTTGTGATTTCGTTGGAGAGTATTTGGTTGGACAACAAATAAATGCGAGCCTTCAAGCTTATGGCGATGCAAACGAGGAGGCTATATGGAAGTCTTTTTCTTCAGCTTTGTGTAATGGATCTCATGAAGATTGGCTTTATAATTATGGGCGATTCGAGGATAAGCCTGCTGATCTTGGCTATTATATAGGCTATGTAGTCGCTAAGAAATTTTTCGATCTTGCAGAAGACAAGAAAGAAGCAATTAGAATGCTTATTGATTTTAGAGACGCAGAGAAGATCCTTAATGCAAGTAAATATCAAGAGAAATGGTAAAAAAAAAGGGGATCAAAATGATCCCCTTTTTTAGAATGGTAATTCGTGATCCTTCATGTAGGCAAGCCTCATATCAAGCATTTTCTCTACGAATTTCATATTGTTGGCAAAACCATCTGTGGTCTTGATATATTTACCTTGGGCATGAATATTTAGACTGTCTGTTTTGTATATAGCCAACTGGTGGTATGGAACAAGCCAGGCAAAATGTCGATAATTTTTTCTGATGTACACAATAACACCACGACTTCTCAATTCTATATTAATGAATTGTCTATCGTTATTGGTTTGCTTATAATTAGTCATGTTAGGGCTAAACTCCCTAGCAACCATTCGCTTAGATCCTATACCTCTTAGTTTGATTGCCTCCATCAAACTGAATGGATTACCAATGAATGCATTGATCTCTCTTCTGATTTCTTTTGTCTCGTATGTCGTTTCTAAGATCATTGGTTTATTTAGTAATGAATATACAGAGTAAACATTGCGAAATCAGTAAGGTTGTCAAAAGCATAAGAAAAAAAACATCCAGTCCATTTTTACTTATCAGCTGGAATTTCTTCAAGTACATCCTTTAGATCATAATAGTGGAATGTTCTGTCGTCTGACATGGCAACAAAAATTGCATTCGGAAAGCCTGGAAGGGCAGTGGTGGTTAGTTTACATCTCTATGTTTCAATAGTAGAAAGAGAAACTATTCGTTCAAATTCTGGTACTATGTGCTCTTTAAAATTGTAAATATTAAAGGCAAGTTCTTGTTGGTTGAATATAATTAATTTTTTTTGGTTTAGTATTTTTGCTTGTCCTTTCAAGCGATCTTCTAGGATAACAACCTCTGTTCCTTGCACAAAGCCTTCTTCAAGGTTTATAAGGATTTTAGTAGTTTTTCCTGCACTTAATACAGCATCAATAAGTTTTGTTTGATAGCCTAGATAACTTATTTTTAATTTTAATTTCCCGTTTGGAAGTTTTGTCATCAAGAATGAACCGGAATTATCGGACACTGTTCCTTTTTCATGGTCCTCTACTAGAATAGTAGCATCAGTTAGTGAATGTAAGTTCTTGTCGATAACTTTTCCTTTTGAAATAGCAGATTGCCCAAGAGAAACTGCTTTCAGAGTAAACAAGAAAAGCGTTGAAAGTAATAATTGTTTCATAGTCGAGAATTTTCATCATATTTATTGGATGTAAATTCAGCATGAACGCCCTATAAATCTTGTATGAATTTATTTTTAAGTACCTGTCATTAATTTATGAACTAAATGTAAATGCCATTGATTTTCAGGAATATTGTAACAAAGGCTTTTGATACTGATCCTACTGGGGTAAATGTTTTCTATCAGAAAACAGAGCAACTAAAAGCTTATGACATTTATGAACGATACGAGCTATTGCAAAGGCAGGTTTATACCCATCTAGTGCATGATATGTATGCTAGTGTTCGTAAGGAGATGAGCCAGCTGATTACTAGTTTTATGCCCAAAGGAAAGTTAGTACTTGAATTGGGCTGTGGTATTGGTCATGAACTCTATGAAATTTCAAAAGCATATCCATTTGAGTATTATTTAGGAATAGATAGTAGTATGCGTTTTTTAAAAAGTGCTCAAAAGTTTTTTGTAGATGGTGAAAAAGTAACTTTCGAGCTAGGTCGATATGGTTTGGATGCGCAAAGTTTTCAATTTTCAGGTAACTCATCTCTGAACTTTTGTCTTGCAGACGCAGAGGATTTACCATTAACAAATGATAGTGCTGATCTATTGATGCACTATTTTCTTTTTGATAGGGTTTCAAATCCCGAGCTACTGATCAGAGAAATACGTCGAGTGCTTCGTCCGGGAGGAGTTTGTATATGTGCAACACCTTTTAATTTTAGTTCACTCGACAACCGAAACCTATATGGAGATCCACAAAAGTTAAAAGGATTGTTTCGTCAATTTGATATGCTTCCTATCTCTCCTGAAATAGTAATTCCAGTAGAGGAAGCTTTGGATATTGCAGGGAATAAAATTGTTTGGAATACGCATTTATTTGCCTTCCGAAAAGATGTTTAATTAGTTTGGAAGCGGATTCCTGCCCGATAAAAGAAGATAATACTCAGAAGCATCAATACATGTGCAAAGTCGTAGTTCGTAAACCATTTGCTTAATATAATAGGATAGTTAAATACGAATATTGCAGTCACTAAAACAGCAATCCCATAAAGCATGATTTTACTCGCGGGGTCTTTTGTTTTGGTGTAATTATATAGGTGGCAAGGGAATACTACTAATAAAAGTCCGTATACAGAATGAAATTCTACCCAGAAGAAGTTTAAGCTTACACTTACAATAACCATTATCACTAACAAT
Organism: Saprospiraceae bacterium; assembly: GCA_029252685.1. GTDB lineage: Bacteria > Bacteroidota > Bacteroidia > Chitinophagales > Saprospiraceae > AM-2324. The sequence continues at coordinate 3,145 of JAQXAY010000046.1, forward strand.
TCAACTAAGTTTATTATAAGTAAAGCCTTATGAAGTCTATGGCTTACAGACTGTTTGATGTATTCAATTGATGATCGTTCCAAAAACATTACCGAAATCATACCTATATACCAACCAGGTATTTTCCAGGTAGGAGCGAAGTGGTACTGGAATCCATGTCCAAGAATACCTCCAATTATCACAGCAAAACCTAGTAGCAATATGTGAATACGGAGGAATTTAAATGGTGGTGTTGTATTCTGATGGGTGCCAAGTTTGTATGTGACATATAAGCAATACATACCAAGTATGAAATCAGTAAAGGTTGTTACTGGTTCTTGAATCCTCAAATTTCCAAACATTATATCTGGTTGTATATGCTCTAAAAAGATCATGTATAGAATATACGACCTTATGTCTATTATTGCAGAAAAATGCCCTTTCTGAAGCTCAGAAAGGGCATGTATACTGATTATTCATCAAAAATAACCTAAGCTGATTATAGCTTTACAAACTTTTTAGGAATGAAATCATCAGCTGTTTCAATCAGAATATAATAGACTCCTGGATTTAAGTCTGCGATATCAATTCCGGCAGTAATATCTGATTTATTCAGTGTCTTAACGACTTGTCCGCTAACAGAAAGAATGTTTATTGAATTCGCTTCTTCAGTCATGCTGATATTGATAATATCATTAGCTGGATTAGGGAATAACTTAATCGTTTCTGTTTTAAATTGGAAGTCAAATTCTGCATTAGCTACTGAAGAAATGTCTTGTTCTTCAGTTTCAACTTCAGATATAGTGCTTATGATCTCAGCGTTTTCATTAAATGTTCCAGCAGTTGCTGTTACGGTTACTTGGTCTATATAAATCTGATCGTTGTTCCCAGAAGCATCACATTGGAATCTGATTCTAGAATTTGAGCTAAAGTTCACATTCGAAGCGTTAAGCGTAACAGATGCTACATAGAATGTACTGTTGTTGAAGCTTGTTCCTCTTGCCCAAGTTCCTACTGTAGACCACGATGATCCATTATAGTACCTCAACCAGAAATCTTCTCCATTTTCCATGCTATTCGAGTAGAAGTAAAATTCTACCGTGATACTTGAATATCCGGAAAGGTTAAGAGTAGGAGAGGTCATAGCCGACCCATTACCGGAATTATCTCTAATACGAATGGATTTAGTACCTTCGTAAGACCTTGAGCCAGAATATCTATAGCAATCTGATCCGCCATCTGCCCAGCCATCCCAGCCAGATTCAAAGTAAGAGCCTAATATTTCTCCTCCTGTGACGCAAGGCGCACAGTTCGAACCTCCACAGTCAACACCTGTTTCGTCTCCATTTTGAATACCATCATCGCAGCTTGGTGGAGGAGGTCCGAAGCAGAAGTTTGTAGTTTCAGAACTTTGAAAAGCACCTCCTGATGCGAGTGTTGTACCTCCTGATGAGACGGAATACGATCCGTTTCCATAGCCACAACAAATCCCATCTCCATAGGAGTCATTGATTATGAAATCGTAACATCCATCAACAAGACAAAGGTCTACTGAAACCGTTGAACCTGGAGCTTGTCCACCATAGGTGCCACCTGATGCTACAGTTGATCCATTTGAATTTGTAATTTGCCAGCTAGTTTCTACTGGGTAATTGTCAAGATTAATTGTAACGGTTACATCATTGTCTGTACAGCCACTATTGCATGGAGGACAAGATGATCCACCGCAATCAACTCCAGTTTCATTGCCATTCTGGATACCATCACTACAGCTTGGCCCTGTACCACATGGAGAAGTACAATTAGAGTTAGCAATAGTATTTAATAACACAGCTCTTGGCTGAGATCCAAATCCTAGGTTGAAGTTTATTCCTGTGGTAACATGGCAATAACTCATGATGGTACCTCCGTTTGAAGGGCTTCCTGGGAGAGAACAGTTACCTTCAATATAACCTGCACAGCCATCTATGGCAGTATTGTTCCCATTCCATACACAGGCGTGAGTGTGGCGTGATCCAATCAGGTGTCCCATTTCATGTGTTACAACCATTACAGTGTATGAATAACTAGGAACGGCATTATAGTAGGAATCAATCGATGAAAAACATTTAGAATTGTCTACGTTTGGATTACATATACCTGAAAATCCTGCTGCAACACCTCCACTAGCTTGGTAAGAAACAAGATGAGATAGATCACCATTGAAATTACCAGTATTATTCTGAAACGAGGATAGCATAGCCGAGGAAGATGATCCACTGTATGGGGCTGGAGTATCCCATGCTAGAATCTCAGATATTACCATTGTGATTCCATCATTTGCATATAGCGTAATGGTTTCATTCATTAATCCATT
>JAQXAY010000051.1 GCA_029252685.1 Saprospiraceae bacterium
GCTTGTAAAACACATTTTCTAGGTCATGAAAAACTGACAAAAAAAGACTCAAAATAAAGCTCTTTAGACCTTGTGAAACTATTCTTTTAGTGCCCTTTTTTGTTTCTTTATAACCTACACAAAACACAAGTATTTACTTGATTATTAACGACTATTGAGAAAAAATATGACCCCATTTATTGAAAGAATTAGCCAGTTGTTCAAACAACTCTTAGGGAAGCAACCGAAGCCCGTAATAAATCGCCCTGAAAGACATGCTTGGGCTTGGTGTGGAACCTTCAAGTTGACAGATTTTCAGAAGGAAATTCAAGCAAGTCATGAGAAGGGAATAGCCGACAAATTAAAAGCTGAACAATCCAAAATGTCTAATCAAACAAATCCCGCTGTAGACTCCGAGAAAAACACAGTTACTCCCGAAGCATCCAGTTCCCATATCGATGACGATGACGATGATCTGGATGAATTAATCTTCAGTCAAGCCATACTGCATTCAGCGTATAGGCAGAATATGAAGAAAAATGGCTTGATTAAAATAGATATTATACCCTAAAATTTTTCAATCGATTTTTATAGCTATCCACCAATTAATTTGGCAGGTCTAGGCCTACTAATCATACTTTAATAAACTACTTGCGACAACTTTGTCTTCATCGGACTAGTGCAGTTTTCTGCGCACATAAACCCCCATTTACTATGAGTAAAACCCTAAAATCTTGGGAAGATTTAAAACTACTCCCTGAATCTATCGACTGGAATCTAGATTTCTCTATTGAAACAATGCCTACTAGGTATAGGCTGAGCAATATTTATCATAGCTATCTGTACCAGCATATTTTTTTGAAGACTTATTTTAAGGATTCAAAAACCAAGGCATTCCTAGAGCAAATTGAAAAGGAGGTGCACTTACATCTTTGTTTCAATGAGGAGGTATCTAAAGAACAATTGCAGCAATCCGTATCTAGAGAGATTGCAGACTACCAAGCATTATGGTATTGGAATAAAATTGAACTTATATCTAAGGTAGATAAGGAGCATAAGATGAATATTGAATCTAATTTCTTTTTGCATAAGGGAGACTTTATCTACTTGGAGGGTAGCTTTTGTTTTTATCATGCTGTGATTAATATCTGGGATATACAATATCAGGAAAGATATTTTAAGAGGTCTAGCAAGATTGGATTTGATGAGGATCCTAATACGTTCTCTTGCTTTGATGCAATTTTGTTTTTTAATGACCTGCACTATAAATTAATGAACAGTAAGAATGAGAAATACCAAGCATTGTATGAAGCCATTGATTGGGCTGCTCCTTATTATATAGATATGGATTCTTATTCTTGGGGTTTTATGGGTGGATTGGACGGCTATGGTATAACAAAATATATATCTGGCCATTGTTATTATGATTCAAGTAAATATTCTATTCTTTTAGATGATGGTGGACTTGCATATTTGAGTCCTAGCCAGTATCTCTGTGATTCTGACGGACGAAGTACTGAAGACTCTGAAGAATACGAAGAATACGAAGATTGTGAAGACTGTGAAGACGGCGAAGATTACAAACGTAATTTAAAGGGAAAGCAAATCGTAGCTGATGAGGAAAATGATTACCTTTTTATAGATTATGGCCAAGAAAAAGCAATCCTTGAAAGTGCTGTTAAGGACTTTGATAGGATTAAAAGTATGTTGCCGGAATTAGGCCTAAACATGCAGCTTGAAGATCTTTAGATACGAATAGTTTTAGGTGAAATCCATTTTTCATAAGTATGCTAGGGAACTAGAGAAAGATATGAACCAGGATTAGGAAAAGACCTAAGCGCATAGACCGAACTTGTTTTAGTGGAATAAAAGAAGTAAGTTATAAAGCGTAGTGAACAGTACTTGAGCATTACCAATTTAGTATTTTAAACTTCTATCATGAAGACAAGACGGCTCTATGGGATACTAATTATTTTGGGATTGTTGTTCTGTACACAGCAAGTTTTTGCTGTTGTAAAGACTAGTGTTCCTGAGCAAGGTGTAGGATACTATTTGGAAATAAGCCCAGAAGATCTTTTAAGTAAATCCGTGCGAACGCTGCATAAAGAGTCTGGAAAATCATTCACATTCAAAGAACGCCTGGCACTTAGGCTAATCAAAAGGCAACTGAAGAAAAGTGATAGGTCTGACTTGGATGCAGACTATGAGGAAGCTAAGTTGAATACTATGACTATTTTAGGGTTTAGCTTAGCAGTTTTAGCGTTTATTGTTGTTTTATTTAGTATTGGTTCTTTAAGTATAGGTTCACTTATTCTCTTCTCAATTATTAGTTTGGGAGCAAAAATAGCACTTCGCAAAGGATCAGAACAGATCGAGAACAGTGGAGGTAGAGAGAAAGGGGAAAATTTAGTGAAGGCAGGAAAAGTTTTAAGGTATATTCCCGCTATATCACTTGCTATATATGTTCTTGTACTTTTAATATTATTGATAAGTTATTTTGGTTAGTTTTTAGCGCTCTACAAAAGACTTTCAAGGAGCAACAAAAAAAGCGCAGCGGAAATTTCCACTGCGCTTTTTTATTAGGCCTATTACCAATTAGTCAAGTGTAATTGATACTCTTGCAAATAGGTATCTTCCTCCAAAGCTAAACTGAGGAGAACGTCTTGAATAAACAAAACGACCTGAAGAGCTAAATGTAGGATCTACCTCGTCTGGATATACATCCAACAAGTTGTTAGCACCTACAGTAATCTTGAAGTTGTTATTCAGTGCATAACCTAATGAAAGGTCAGTGATCACTTTTCCTTCGTTATACGGATCAATTGTTTCGTCAATAAGGTTTAGGTCTGCATCAAAGATATCAGCAGAAGTAGCCTCTGTAGTCTGACCGAAGTATGTATTTCTTAGGTATATAGACAAGCTTCCCATGTTTAATGTATTACCCATGGATACTTTCTGACGTGGAACTGCCTGCTCCATGTAAAGTCTTGAAGTCTGATCAAAGTATGTACTTACTAGACCTTTTTCTTCTAGAAGATCAGATGCCTTAATACCAGCTTCCTGATCCCAAGTAGTCTGAGAGAAAGTAGCAGCAAGATCCGTCTTAAGGTTATTACCATTACCCATATCTAATGTATGAGCCAATACGATATCTATACCTTGAGATTTTGTATCAATTGCATTTGCAAAGAATGCTGCCTTAGTAGCACCTGCTGCATCAAACAATGACTGAAGTTCTGCATCTCCACCTGGAGAGAACTGACCCGTTAGGATTACACGATCATCGATATTTACTTGGTAAGCATCTACTGTAAGTCTAAGACCTGCAGATGGTGCCTTAAGCGTAAATCCGAATGAAGCATTCTGAGAAGTCTCCTCTTTAAGCTGAGGAATTCCCAATAGCTGTGCTACACGAGAGTTGTTTGAGAATACACCAACTTCCTGAGGAACAGACACACCATCAACCAATGTGAAGATTGTAGATGTTCTTGAGAAGTGAATCTGGTGTAGTGATGGAGCACGGAAACCAGTAGAGTAAGCCGCTCTAAGAACGAAGTTGTCACTCAACTTGTAACGTCCAGTAGCCTTATAGTTGAACGTTGATCCGAAATCAGAGTAATTCTCTAAACGAACTGCCGCACCAATAAGGAAATCTTTAGTGATGTCAAATTCTGAATCGAAGTATGCTGCAACAGAAGAACGGTTAGCATCTACAACGTTTGTTGGTAAGAAACCAGCAAAACACTGACATCCTGAAGGACGATTACGACCCAATAGGTCTGTAGTCAACATTGAATCAGGAGTAGTAGAATTTACAAGGTTACCGTTTACATCGTAGTTACCGAATGATTGCTCAGAACCTTGAATGATTTGGTAGTTCTCTGTTCTGTACTCTGCACCAAATGCGATGTTTACACCATCGATAGCATCCGTTTCAAAATACTTAGAAATATCTAGGTTACCCGTAGTCTGTGAGAAAGAGTGACCACCTGCATCCATAGCAGTAGGAGAGGCAGTACCCAATGTTGCATTGTGTGCATCAGAGATGTGGTAAAGGAACTCGTTCGTACCAGTTACCAATGAAAGGTCTGTATTCCAGTCACCAACCATACCTTTGATACCTGCTCCTAATGAACGGTCAGAGATATTTGAGTTGATCTTAGGAACTGTACCATTCGGGTAGATTGACGTCATAGTTCTTGACTGAGACGGTAGTCTGTAGAAACATCCTGAGTTACCATTACGGTAAGACATTGCGGAAAATGCATATAGCTCAGCATTGTCACCTAAAGGCATACCTAGGTTAGCCATAAACTTACCACCACGAGCAGCAGACTGTCCAACACGCATGTTGTAGTCAGAACGTGTTTGGTCTCTTGCAGAAAGCTCATCATCTGTAGCGTCAAATCCTAGAACATCACCAAGTCCGTCCATAGAAGTCAATGCAGCAAGATCATCTTTAGTACCCTGAGAGAAGTATCCTACCTGTGCACCGTAATTCTGAATATCAGCAAGGCTCATAGTATTTACATCAAGACCATCAGCAGCAGCTAGACGCTCCACACCATTAAGGCCATTGAAAATACCACCTTGGAATTCTTGCATACGATTCGTCGATCCACGGATATCCATTTCACCAGTTAGGTTTAGGTAACCGTTGTTTGGAAGACTCAAACCGTAGTTTGCACCCAGGTTGATTACCTCACCATCGTAAGACTTTGTCTCACCACCGAAAGGACCGATACCATCAGTAAAGTTGGCACCAGTTGTAAGGTTAAGGCTCAGCTGATTTGTTGTCTCTTTAAGTTGGATGTTGATCACACCTGCGATCGCATCAGAACCATATTGAGCAGCTGCACCATCACGAAGTACCTCGATACGCTCAATAGCAGAAGCAGGAATCGCGTTAAGGTCAGTACCTACATTACCTCTACCAAATGTACCATTTACGTTTACCAATGAAGTCGTGTGACGTCTTTTTCCATTTACAAGTACAAGTACTTGATCCGGTCCCAAACCTCTCAAAGATGCTGGATCAATGTGATCCGTACCATCAGAGATTGTCTGTGTATTTGATGAGAAAGAAGGTGTAGTCGCATGCAGAAGCTGATTGATGCTTGTCTGAGGAGCAGCAAGTGCTAATGAAGAAACATCAATTACATCAACAGGTACTGGTGATTCCATATCCGTACGGTTGGAAGCTCTTGTACCCAATACGATTACATCAGAAAGGAAAACTCCGCTTGACAGACTGAAATCCAAAGTCATGGATCCACCTGAAACGTTTACAGTCTTACTCATAGATTCAAATCCAGTGTAAGAAGCAGTAATGGTGTAATTACCATCTGCTAAACTAATAGAATACATACCATCCAGATTGGTAACAGCACCCATGTCTGTACCATCTACTTGAACGGAAGCACCGATAAGGCCTTCAGATCCATCAGAGATCGTTCCGCTTACGGTTGTTTGTGCGTTAATGCCTAGTGAGAGCAAAAACAGAAATGTAAATAAAATCGAATTTTTCATTCCTTTGTTTTTATTAAAAAATAATTGCCTCATAATCAATTGAAGAGAGGCAAAGCTTTTAAATATAGGATTTTTGAATTGATTTCTTAACATTTACTTAACCTTTCTTTTAAAGAAGATAATCTTGGGGTTCACTTTAGGACTAAGCTAAGAAAAAAAAAAAAAATCTCTTTACACTAATGATAGGAGCAATCTGTAATGTATATGTAGACTGGTTTTTAGGCAAATAGATTAAAGTAATACTTTAAGTGCCTTGAAGCAAATTAGATCTGGATTCTAGCCTGTTATTTATATTTTTAGTTTTGTGTAAACCTTCTTTGTTGGGATTTTATGATTTATTAGTTTTGTCTAAACAACCTCAAAATCATGCATAAGATTTATACCCTGATCTGCTTATTCCTTGTAAGCAGTATAGTATTAAAAAGCCAAGTAGAGACCGCATCCTTTGAACTTGAAATGGGTAAACCCAAGTCAGATAAATGGGGCAATAAAGCATCTGATATTTTTCATTTGGACAATGGTAACATTCTAGAATTAAATCTGCCAAGAGTAGGGTCTACTTTGAGTTTTAGATTGTATGATTCAGAAATGAATTTCATGGAGAAATATAACTTCAAATATGACACCTACCATAAAAGGCCACTTAATGGCCATAAGATTCGAATTGAGTTCTTTAGGAAAATAAATAACAAATATTATTTCTTTTACAGTCTTAACAATGGCTCAGATATGGAATTAGTTGCCGTTGAATTCGATGCAGAGGGTTTATCATTTAGAGATAAGACTAAAGCTGTATTGAAAAAGTCTTTGAGTGAAAACACAAAAAGATATGTTCTTTCACTTAGTCGATCAAATGATAAATCAAAGCTTTTACTTACCCTGTATGCAGCTGATGGTCAAAGGGCGGAGACAGCCTACCATTATCTACTCAATAAAGATTTGAGAACGATTAAAAAAGCTAAGTTTTTTAATAAAGACAAAGGTAAAGGCTATATATATGAAAGTAGTGCTGTAAGTAATACGGGTACAATCATTAGCCTTGGTTTAAGCATCGAAGAAGGGCCAGTTGATTCGGTAGCATTCAAAACAATGTATATGCCCTTGGAGCTTCAAGTCCTTGACTTTGAAAAAAGCCAAGCAGTGGTAAGAGTGATCAATATAGACGACAAACAATTTACCAATACTGTATTAGGATTTGGGGATGAAGGTAAGGACATACTAATAGGAGGCTTTTTCAGGGCTGCATATAGTACCGTATCCAATGGTGTGTTCCTTGCAAAAATGGATGTACAGCGTTTGAGTATTGAATTTGAGGAGCTTACTCCGTTTAATAAAAAAATGTTGTCTTCTTCTGTTGTGAAGAAAACCATTATTAAAGGTATCCATGGTTCAGGATTTAAGTATCCTCGAATCAAAAGAGTTATCGAGAATCAAGATGGTTCTTACTACTTTATTTTGGACTCGAGGCTTGGATGGAGTTCCTTTGGTCTTACCATTATCAAATTGGATGAATTTGGTGTCTTAGAATGGGATAAGCATATCCTAAGAGGCATTAGTGGAAATGAATCATATAGGTTTGATGCTACCCTTGCAATCAAGACTTTTTCTAAAGATGACAAGCTGCATATTTTAATGAATCATGGGAGTAAGTATGAGAATATCAAAATTGGAAACCCTCTAGAGACAGGTAGCCTAAAGACTAATCTTGTTGTGTATAGCTTTGACGAATATGGAGAATCTTCTTATACGAAACTTGCAACCTTTTCAACGCTTGGCTCAGCTATGTTAAATAGCTATGCATTCAAGGATGGCTATATGTATTTCAAGGCAGGTGGCCCCTCAAGAAAGTCTAGTATGAATCGTTTGAAAATTTATGAAGACTAGTAAATAAAAAAGAGCCTTGATTTTCAAGGCTCTTTTTTATTCTAAGTAGTTGAATGATTAGTCTACCAATTCAAAGCTTCCTTTTTGGCCGCTCATCGCATTATTACCAATCCAAAGATTGAATGTACCAGCTTCCAAATGGGTTTCAAGATCTGCTCCAACGAAGCTCAAGTCTGAAACAGGGACTTCAAAGCTAAGCGTTTTTGTCTCTCCTGACTTAAGTTTAACCTTTTGGAATGTCTTCAGTTCCCTGACCGGTCGGGTAGTGGAGGCTGTGATATCTTGCACATACAATTGTGCGATCTCATGTCCTGCTCTAGAGCCTGTATTGGTAAGATCTACAGATACTTTGACTGTACCATCCTTATCTAGTTGCTTCTCTGCAATCACAAGATTACTATACTTGTATGTTGTGTATCCAAGCCCATAACCAAATGGATAGTGTGGTGTGAAGCCATAATCCAAGTAGTGAGAGGTGTTTCCTAAAGAACTCTGCCAAGCCTCTACAGGAATCTTGTTCATAGGAACGAAAGATTCAGCGCTTGCTGGCCTTCCTGTATTCTTGTGATTATAATACAAAGGTAGCTGTCCAGCTGTCTTCGGCCAAGTTACAGGTAGTCTTCCTTCTGGCTCGGCGATTCCATATAGCATATCGTAGATTGCGGGACCACCCATAGTTCCTGGGTGCCAAGTCATTAGTACTGCATCCAGTTGGTCTTGGTAGTCGAAGTAAGTTATCGGACGACCTGCCATGATTACAAGTACTATAGGAGTTCCTGTTTCTGCAATGGCTTCTATCAATGCTTCCTGTGCTCCAGGTAAGTTGATCTTTGCTCTACTGTGTGCTTCACCAGAAAGGATAGCCTCTTCTCCAGCAACAATCACAGCTACATCCGAACGCTTAGCCGCTCTTACAGCAGACTTAAATTGATCCTCGCTCATGTCGCGGCTATGTGTGAGGCCTTCAACGAAATTGAAGTTTGCCTCACCCGCTTCAAATGCATCCACTACGGTTTGAGTTTTTGTTTTTTCGCCATCAAAGGTCCAGGTGCCTAATTGCTCATGTCCCTTATCCGCAAGTGGTCCTATTAAAGCGACCTTAGTGCTTTGTTGTAGTGGAAGCAGCGATTTATTATTTTTTAGAAGGACAGAACTCTTGATTGCCGCAGTTTTTGCAGCAGCCATATGTTCTTCCTCGTAATATACAGGTGGTGTTGACCAATCTGTATATGGATTTTCAAATAAGCCCAGACGAATCTTTATGCGTAGGATGTTTCTTACAAAATCATCCAGCTCTGCTTCTTTGAATTTACCTTCTTTTATTAATTCTTCTAAGTGGTTTTCGTAAGATTCAGAAGTCATCTCCATATCTAGACCAGCATTTGCTGCAAGTTCAGCAGCATGCTTTTCATCCGCAGCGAATCCATGTGGAATCATTTCTGTAATGGAGTTCCAGTCACTAACAATAAATCCGTCAAAACCGATCTCACCTTTTAATACATCCTTTAGTAAAAATGAGTTGCCCGAGGCAGGTACACCGTTGACATCATTGAAAGAAGTCATTACTGTAGCCACTCCAGCATCAAAGGCTGCCTGGAAAGGCGGCAGAATCATATTTCTTAACTGCGACTCATGTAGCTCTGCAGAGTTGTAGTCTCTTCCACCAACAGCAGCGCCGTAAGCAGCATAATGTTTTACACATGCAGCCATAGCATCTGGTGCATTTAATGAATCTCCTTGAAAACCACGAACATAGGCTGCACTGATCAATTCTCCTAAGTAAGGATCTTCTCCCGGTGATTCAGAGATACGCCCCCAACGGCTATCGCGACAAATATCGACCATAGGAGCAAATGTCCAACGGATTCCAGCCTGAGTAGCCTCAATGGAGGAAACGCGTCCACAGATCTCTGCTTGCTCGTCATCCCAACTCGCTGCAAGACCTAGTGGAATTGGAAAGATCGTTTTAAATCCGTGTATTACATCTCTGGCAAATACAATTGGAACACCATTCGGGCTTTCCTCTACAGAAAGACGCTGCAGTTCCTGCATATGTTCAGGATCCATCACGTTAAGAAATGCACCTATACGTCCAGCGCGAATATCCTCAATGATTTCTTCAGATATGCCACCATCGGAAGAACTTGATGATCCTCTCAATGCGGTTTGACCAATTTTTTCTTCTAAGCTCATTTTGGATAACAGAGCATCGATACGCTGTTCTTCTGCCGAATTTGAAGTTTTCTTTATTTGTTTAGAACTCTTATCTTCTGCCTGACATGCAATCAAAAAAAGCAAGCTTAATGCTATGAAAAGTTGTTTCATAAGAAATGGTTTATACATGTTGTATCGTGTGTGAATATTGATCAGGCTACAAGCTGATCAAACAATAATATGGTAGGTCTTAATTGAATTGAACCCGAAGTCCAAAAGGGAATCTCAAGATAGTAAAATCTAACAAATCTTAAAAGTAAAACAGCTGGTCAAAAACAACATTTCAAATGCCTAAGAACTTTAACCAGGTCCTTTTTGTCTTGACAATCCATTTTTTGAATGATTTCTGCAATAAATTTGCTCTTATCTGGTTTAAGTAGTTAATTTTAAAGCGTATTTGATTCGTTAAAACCTGTAAAGACTTACCTATGCTGAATTTAAAATTCAAATGGCTTTTTTTAGTAGCCAGTTTCGCTTTGATTTCATGCGACCCATCAACTGATCCAGATCCAGATATGGATACTGATTCCTACGAGAGTTATAGGTATGAACTTTGGAAATTGCTAAATGGTAAAGGATATGATGTAGACTTCGTAGGGACCCAATTTGATGATGGAACCTATGAGCTTTTCAATGGCGTATCTTTTGATCCGGATCATGAGGGTATTGGTGGATTGGAAGCAGATGGGTTATTGGCTAATCTGAATCAGGTATTACCAAACATAGATAAACCAGATATCATATTGTTGTGTATCGGAGGTAATGATTTACTTGCTGAAGAACCGGTGCAGGGTGTTATTGATACTATTGCGCTTATACTGGAACGAATTAATCAGTTTGATGAGGATATTGTTGTCTTCATTGAGCAGATTGCCCCAGGGAATAATGAACTGATGACCGATGAATTCCAAGCTGTGATCTCAGAATTCAATGAAAAGATTGCCGTTCTAGCATCCAGCTGGGTGGGCTCTCAAAACATATATTCTGTAGACATGTATACTGATTTTACAGAAGATCTTTTAGCAGATGATGTCCATTACAATGAACTCGGTGCTATAGAAATTGCTGCTAGATATGGAGATGCAATCGGTTTGGTCTTTGCTCCAGGTACCTATAAGTTATTACCATTAGGAGATTCAAGAGTAGAAGGAGCACATCCTTAAGAATTTGTTTTTTTTCAAGTCTTTAAATAGGAATAGTTTAGCGGGAAGTAACAGCTTCCCGCTAAACTTTTTTTATCTTATAGGAATACTTAAATCTACAAGATAAACCATGTTAAAACACCTGAAGCTTGCTTTTCTTTTTTGCCTAGTTGCAGCCTGTGATTCAGATAATTCTTATTCTGTCGCTAGTAAATTATACACGGACTATGTTAATCCATTTATAGGAACCGCAAAAATGGGGCATGTTTTTCCTGGGGCAACAGCTCCCTTTGGGATGGTCCAGTTAAGTCCTCAGACGAACTTTGAACTGATGTTCGATGAGGACGGTAGCTATAATACTTCGACTTATGAATATTGCGCAGGGTATCAGTACAGAGATACCACAATCTTAGGATTTGCACATACTAATTTCAGTGGCACAGGACATGCTGATCTGGGTGATTTATTATTGATGCCTACCACAGGTCCTCTAGTCTTGGATCCATTGAAAACGCCTGACGGAGAAAAAGGATACTATTCTGTTTTCTCTCATGAAAATGAACAGGCAAGTCCCGGATACTATAATGTCTTTTTAGAATCTTACAATATAGATGCTAATCTTACAGCATCGGATCGGGTTGGTTTCCATAAGTATACCTTTCCTGAAACAGAGGACCTGTGG
>JAQXAY010000061.1 GCA_029252685.1 Saprospiraceae bacterium
AGGTTAACTTTAGGCATATAATCTAAAGAAAGATTTAGCTTACTGATATTACATTCTAAGCCTGCAATAAAATCAAAGCCAAAACCTCCATCAGCATTTATTTCATCTGTAAAATAGGAGTGTACTCCTGCCCCACCGTACAAATTAAAATATCTAGTAAGTACAGGTTGATGAAATTCTATTAAAGCGGTAGCCGTTGTAAAATTTGAATTTGATTGAACAATACCCTCAAGCGTTACTTTTTTAAGAATTCTTTGCTTTACAGTAATCCCGAAGCCATTTCCTACTCGCACACCAGCACTTGTAAAATAACTCTGACTAAAAAGGCTTGAAGAAATGAATAGAAAACAGAAACTAAATAATATATTTTTCATATTTTGATTTGCACATAGTTTTAAAGTATTACCAATTCAAATTATAATGATAAATATCTCTAAATTATTATGGAGATTTAAGGAATTCTTTCTTTTTTTCATTTCATCAACTACGATATACAAAATACATGCTCCCTTTGCATTCAGACTTGTCCAACAAGTATTTGAGGACAAAAGCACTTACTATGCATTTCCGCTTATAGAGTCTTATCGAAATCAACTTAAAAAGTCTAAAAATTCAATCAAAAAAATCGAATTTGGTGCTGGTGAAAACCCAACTAGATCTATTGCAAACCTTGCAAATATAGACTCTTCACCATCTGAAAAAGGTCAACAATTATTTAAATTGGTTAATCATCTCCAGCCTAAGTCAATACTAGAATTAGGCACCTGTATAGGCATTGGTACTTCCTATCTCGGACACGCCAACTCTACTTCGATTTTACAAACTATTGAAGCATGTCCAAATACTATTAAAATTGCAGCGGATACGCTTAACTCATGTGGACTAAGCCATCCTCAATTGCATAATATGACCTTCGATAATTATATAGACCAACTGCATAATTCAAAAACAAAATTTGATCTTATATACATCGATGGACACCACAATGAAGAAGCTACACTAAGATATTTTGAGCGACTTAAACCATTTATGGACTCCCAGAATTGCACAGTCATATTTGATGATATTTATTGGTCAAAAGGTATGAAAAGAGCATGGCAGGAAGTAAAAAAGGACGACACTTTTAAGTTGAGTATCGACCTTTTTCACATTGGTATAATCTTTAGAAATAACAATCTTAGATCTAGTTCTTCGTTTAAGCTTGTAAAAGCTGCATGGAAACCCTGGGTCAACGGATTCTTTTCAAAAAATCATAATTAACGTTTTCTAAAACCTATCCCTTTGGGTTTATAAATCTCAGTTTCTTTGCTTGAAATCAACTGCTTAAGATCTTCGACAGTAATACCTTCCCTAGCACCAACTTCTTTACCATTTTCAATCATATAGGCAAGGCGCATATTATATATACGAACCAGTTCGTCTACAACCTTACGCACTGTTCTTGCATTACCAAAATATTTATCTCTTTGATCATACAATTTTTGAAGATAGCCCTGTATCACTGGCTGTACATTAGCCTTTAAATTAAGTCCTTTTTCTTTGAGCATAAATTGAGCTATTTCAAATAATTCATCTGGTGAATAGTCCTCAAAGGTTAATGTTTTGTCAAATCGAGATTTTAGGCCAGGATTAGCTTTCAGGAAGTTATTCATGTTTTCTGGATAACCAGCAACAAAGACAAAGAACTTACCTCTATCATCTTCCATACGTTTAAGTAAGGTTTGAATGGCTTCGTCTCCGAAATCCCCCATAGAACTTTTACCTCCCGAGGTAAGAGCATATGCTTCATCTATAAACAATACGCCTCCCTCAGCTTCATCAATCTTTTTAGAAGTCTTGATAGCTGTCTGTCCTACATACCCGGCAACAAGTCCTTGACGATCTGTCTCAATCATAAGTCCTCGTTCCAATATACCCAAGGCTCTGTAGATATTTGTAAGTATTCTAGCTACAGTCGTCTTACCCGTACCAGGATTTCCAACAAAGACAGTATGCAAAAAGAAATTATTCAATACATCCTTTCCAGAATATTTGAAGTATTTGACCAATCGAACCATATCACGGATCTCTGTTTTAATTGAATCCATTCCAATCAGTCCATCAAGCTCTTTCAAACTAGATTTAAGTTGAGGTTCATCGATCTCTATATCTGGTAGGATATTGTTTTTACTATCCTCTAGATTTTTTACATCTTCCTTTATGATGAGAGAAAGGTCTCTTTTGCCCATCTCCTCTACCTTTTCTGACTCCATGAGACGAATACCCATTTGAATCTTACTTTTTTCGATAATATCGAACACATAACGAGCATTACCGAATGAACGATCTCTTTTTCTAAACTCATCCGTAATCATCCTATTTAGGATTTTTCTCGCTCCTGCAGTAAGACTAACCTCCTTCTCTCCACAAGCATATTCAGATATCTCTATAAGTTGCTGAGGCAAGTAATCATCGAATTCAAAGAAAAGCTTGAACCTAGATTTTAAACCAGGATTGGAATTTAAGAAATGTTCCATCTCTTGTGGATAACCCGCAACAATAACAGCGAGATTACCTGGGCCGTTTGATAGTTCTTTAACAAGAATTTCTATAACCTCTCTACCAAAATCTTTTGTATCATCATTCGATCTAGCCAAGCTATAAGCTTCGTCAATAAACAAAACACCACCACGCGCCTTTTCGATAGCCTCTTTAACCTTTGGAGCGGTTTGGCCAATATATTCACCAACTAAATCTACTCGATCAACCTCATGAACATGGCCTTTACTCAAGAGCCCCATCTTCAAATATAATTTACCCATCATCTGGGCAACTGTAGTCTTACCAGTACCGGGATTACCAATAAATACCGAATGGACATTTATAGGTTCGCGCTCCTCAAAACCTTTCTCTTTTCTTAATTGAAGAAATTTGATGTACTGAGCATGATCTTTTACCTTTCTTTTAATCTTTGTTAATCCAATCAAGGCATTGAGCTTACTCAACAACTCGTCAAAACTAAGATCTAATTCTGTCTCTGTAGTTTTATGATACAATGAATCCTGATTAGGAATAAATACATCATTTGAACCTTCATCAAACTCATCACCGACAGTAAAAGGAATAGCAGCGAGTAATTTATCCATAAACACCAACTCTACTGTATACAGATCTTTTCGCCATGAACCCTTTACATTAGAGCCCCAGCCAGCAGTGACTTTTATTAAATCCTTGTTAGGTTCTATTCGTTGAAGCCGAATAACTTGACCTTTCAATTCTTTGGAGTTGTTGTAAAATTTGGCAAAAATTTCACATTGCCAATCTCTTACCTTGAATTTATTTTTAAAAACAACCTCGGCGTAAATGTATCGAGTCTCCTCCGAACTAAAGTTTTTGTAATAAATTCTACCTTCATCAATTACATCATCATATGGTCCTTCATATAGATTCAATGACTGAACCTCCATGAAAGGATTTTCTTGACTACTACTCTCCTCCCCTGCATCTTCGACATAAAAATACTTTGTAGCAACCTTTTCTCCCTCTATCCATGCTTCCCAATAATAGGTACCTCTTTTCCAAAATGAACCTTCTGTTTTTGAGCCCCAACCCTCACGAATATAAACTACACTATCGTATTTAGACACCTTTCTTTTAAACGGCAAAGAACAAATCTCTTGGCGACCTTTATTTAAAGCAAAACACTTAAGTTCCACCTCAATCTCCCAATCGTTTTCATCAAACTGCTTGTTGAAAAAGGATAGCTCGGCATAAACATAGGTTGTACTATACCGGTTAAATACTTGACGATATTTCTTTTTGTTATCTGCCAACCATTCTGTGGAGGTATAGACTTTCAGTTCTTTATACTTGAAATACTTTTTCTTTGGATTTCGAGTACTTTCTGCCATTGAATTATATTTATTTCTTTAGATTTTTAACTCTAATCAATTTAGAAAACTAATCTTTCATATTATAATATGTTTGACCAATTTTCTAAGTTTTTTATTACATTGTCGGTATTGATCTTAAATTAACCTTTTATTTCCCCAATTTTCAAATCAGAAAATTCACCAAGCAGAGTAATGATGCAAATAAATATCCCGTTCCACTATTTTAAAATAGAATTCAACGAAAAATATTATTTGGTTCAAAGTCTTAATGACATTGATTTCTTTGGCTTAGTGGAATCTCCTGAAGAGTGGGCTGAATTATATCAAAAAGAGATTGAGTTGTTTTTAAGAAAGCCCTCTAATCTGCCGATCCTTACCGGGGAATTTATTGTATATGAGGACCTAAAGGTTGAAGAATATAGCTTTGAGACAAAATACTTCAAGGATCTTGTGATCAAAATTCCATTTATAAAATCAACATTACCTGAAAACAACTTATATATAGCTAAGGTTCCACAGTATGGTCTTGAATATGTAGCTACATCGGATAAGGAGATAGACTTATGGTTAGATTCTAAATTGCGCTCTTTTGTAGAAAACAAACTAAAGAAAAATAAAAAGCAAATTTTCTATCTACTTAACCAACCTAAAGTAGAGCTTGGAGAAATGAATCTTAGTGTTCAAATCAAAGCAAAAAATGAATTTGAATACCTGCATGAATGTGATAAGTTTTTCACACCACTATCCAATAAGTTAGAAAATATCTACGAGCGAGATGATCTGACAAAAGAAATGGAATCAGCGCTCGAAAACATACATCTTGGATCTATATTGTTGGAAGGAACACCTGGCTCAGGAAAGAGTCTTGCTATACAGCATGCCTTGCAAAATTGGGGCATGGAAAACCCAGATTATAAGTTGTATACCATAAGTGCTTCCAATTTTATTAAAAAGATCCAAAAGCATCATTTTGCTTGGCAAACAGGTATCATAGAATTAGGACAAAAACTTAACAACAAGCCGGTGATTGTCTATTTCCAGGACCTTTATTCTTTTTTCAATATTGGTAAATATGAGAACTACAACATAAGTGTTGGTGCCTTTCTCGCACCGTATATCCAAAGAGGCGATATCCGTATAATTACAGAAATAACATTAGAGGAACGCTCCAAAATAGAAGCAGTTAATCCAAACTATCTGAATTATTTCCAATTGGTCAAGGTCCCTAAATTATCCGAGAAAAAGCTTGAGGACCTCATGCAGGAAAAAATTCAAGAGCTAAACAATGATAAGGATACACATATAAGCACAGATGTATCCTCAACAGCTCTTCGACTTAGCCAGCGATTTTTCCCATATGAAGGCATTCCAAAAATGCCAATCAAGATTATTCAAAATGCACTCTTTTATTATCAGAGTAAATTAACTGATAAAGCAGAACAAATATCATTAGATTCAAATAAAATTTTAGAAGCATTTTGTTATCAAAACCAAATCAATCCAGCAGTACTAAATCCAAATATCAACGACATTAAACAAGTTGGTGCCTTTTTTAAACAACGTTTATTCGGCCAACCTAAAGCTGTTGATTTCATACTCGATATCACCAATTTAATAAAGACGGATCTTTCAAGACCAGGTAAACCAATATCAAATTTATTGTTTGTTGGTTCATCTGGAGTTGGAAAAACTCAGCTAGCAAAACTCCTATCCAACCACCTTTTTGTAAAAAAAGAACAGTTCATTCGATTTGACATGAGTGAATACAGCAACTATGGAGATGCGCAACGGCTACTTAGATCTGAAGAGTCTGGACGATTCACCTTGGTTTCAGCTATCAAAAGATATCCATTTAGCCTGCTATTATTTGATGAAATAGAAAAAGCACATGAAGATGTTTTTGATCTTCTTTTACAGATATTAGGTGCAGGACGTTTGACAGATGATAAAGGAAAAACGATTAATTTCTGTAGTGCATTGATTATTATGACATCAAATATAGGTGCTGAAAACCTATTTAGAAATTATATAAACCTTGGCACACAAGGCCAGGACGAACATTTCGAACAAAATCTGATCAGTCAAGTAACTAAACATTTTAGACCTGAATTTATAAATAGAATCGATGCCATTATCCCATTCAAACCACTAGATCAGGAGGTTACTAGAAAAATTGTAGAGAAGGAGATTATTGATCTGCAAACAAGGATGGGATTTGAAGAGGGAAGACTTAAGCTTCATCCATCCAAAGAGGCCATTGACTTCCTTGCAGAACTGGGTTTCAACAAAGAATTCGGAGCAAGACATATACAACGAACTATTAGAGATCAATTGTTGATCCCTCTTTCCACTGCTTTATTAGAGAGTAGTAAAGATTATTCTTACGATGTTCAGATTCGAGTTAGAAAAAACAAGCTTGACTTTACCATCAAAAAACATGATTCATTGCTTCAAAAATTCGAAAGTATTCAACTTTTGGGCCAACTAGCAAATGATCTCTTCAAGATGATTGTCCTTCATTATGAAATATCTACATCTAAAGATTTTCTTGAATTAACCAACGAAATAGAGTCTGAAGCCGTAGTCACTAATTTTGACAATAAAAAAGATCTCCAATCTAGAATGGAAACCTTGAAGAATCAATTAGACTTCTTTGAACACCAAATCAATAAAGAATCCCTGTCAGACAACCCAAGCACCATGACCATAGAAGCAATGATGCTGTCTTGGGAGGAACAGCTAACGCTTGTAAAACGAAACCTTATAAGCCTTATGAGGCCTGAAATGAATCAGCAATTCATTTATCTTTTGGGAGGGAATAGTAAATTCCTGTGCGACTTCTACATCCAACTTGCTTCTGCCTTTGATCTAAAAATACAGGTTACTATCATCCAAAAGGTGAATCAAACTAATTTTGAACGAAAGGGAGTAATACAGGATTTTAGTAATATGAAGCAGGTAAAGGAACAAATTGAGCAACTTGACGATAAGTCGATCTTTGAAATAAGGTGCGAAGGTCCTTTAGTACAATTACTTTTCACTAAGGAAGGAGGCTACCACTCTGTTTCACTCGAAGCTAAAAAGATTGAAACAACAAGAGTTCTTATTGAAGATAAAGCAATATTGGATGACAACATTTTCAACTCAATACTAAATCTGAGATCAACTAAGATTAGAAGAAAGATCTCGAAGAGAAAGTGGGATGATATTATTTATAAGCATACCAGAAATAAAGGCGTAAAATCACTTTTACTATTCCTTGAAGAACATTTATTAAATGGTCTAAACAATGCAGTAGAAAATTTCTTTGAGCAGGAAAAAAAACGATCAAAAAGTGAATAATTTCATTCTAAATTGATTTGATTCTAATGAATCTAATTCTGTTCTTGAATTAAATGGCTTTATCTGTTCCAAAAACACCTTGTTGCTTTGAGAATCTATGGCTACATTGAATCTATTAAGAACCGTATTTGAACTGTCAAAAAGCTCCAAACTATAAGACCAGTCTGCTTGAATTGAATAATCAACTGCAGCGTTATTTGCTCTTGACTTAAAAATACTATAAATAGTACTATCCATCTTATTCACACCTAAAGTATCTAATAGATAAATGCTTCTCAAAAATATTGCCTCAGAATTATCATAGGTCCAATTTATAGCATTGGGCAACAAATTTTTATAAGAGAAATAGGCGCTGGAATCACATTGCATCGAATCGATTAAAAAATAATCCTTTGAAATCTGTGATTGATAATAAAACTGCTTATCCATCTCATAGATTCCAAAATCAGTAGTAGCACCCGTACTTGATGTGAAATCAAACCAATATCCTTTTGATTCCAAGACATCAAATTCCTTTTTCTTGAGTCTTTTACCGCTCGAAATCACCTTCAATGGTCTTAAATAGTTTTCCAATTCTTTGCTTTTGATGGGGTAAGACAAGCCATTTACGTCTAAAAGAAAGCTAGAATCAACTTTAGTGATTGAAAACTCTGTCCCTTCTCCTGAAACCATTAGGTGCTCAAAATTCGTTATCGAATCAGTATTGAGTTTGATACTCCATGGAGCTCTAAGCGTATTCTTCACAAGTGAATAGGCTCCAAAAAGTAAAATTACTAAGATTAAAAACTGAACTAGAACTCGTTTCATATCTAATTAAAAGGTAGTGAACAATAGTCATGCAAAACTTGCATGTATCAATACTGAAAAATGTATATTAAAAATAATTATCTTATCCTGCAATATTCAAATGTAATAAGATAAAATTACAGCTTAAAATTATTTTAAATCAATGGAAATTCTGCACCCTGCTAATATAGACCTATTTCAAGTTTTAGATACTGAACAGTATGAAGATATTGTTGAGTTAATAAACTTAAACAGGCAGTCTGTTCAGCTTTCTAGCTCGACCTTGGAAGATCTTTTCATAGCTACATTTTTTAAGCAAAGAAACCAGTACCGAATCAACCGATCAAATTCAGTAAGTCTATTTTTTGGTATTGTACACTTAATAAATGAGGTCGGAGAAAAAGAATGGGTGCCAGTATTCGAGCAGAAAATAAAACTTATTCCAGATCCATACAAAAATGGCATTTGGAATATAAAAACTGCAGGTAAGCTAAAACTATCAAATCAACTTAATTCAGTATTAGAAAAGGATTCTGAAGCTAAAAATGATTATCCACCATTACTTAGACTAAAAGATATCATTCACGAGGATACAGTCGATACCTTTAAAGCTTTCTTGAACCCAAGTTTTTTACATAAAAACACTCAGTTAAGGCCTTTCCCTACCATTGAAACACTTCAATCAGACCTGCATAATGATTTCTATCTAACAGCTGTATTGAATAGTGCCCAAAAAGTGGCAGCAGAATCCTATATAAAGTCGGACACTCGTGAATTGCTTCAAGGGTTTCATAGGACCCCCAAAAACCATAGTAATCGAAAAGACCTAGAAGTCTCCTACCCTTTTATGGATTCCGAACAAAGGGATTTATCTTCCCAACTAGAAGATAGAAAACTAGCCTTGGTCAATTGCAGTCACTATGCAGACATGACTCCTGTAATCAACCAGCTGATCGTGCAAGGATTAGAAAATGGAGAACGCATACTAGTGCTTACAGATAGAAGAGCACTAGCCCAGAAGCTTTATGACCAACTTCCAATCAATCAAAAAGTTCTCCTTCCCAAAAATTGGAAGACAGATATTGCAACACGACGCATATTAAAAAATAGTATTGCCAGTGCTCAAATATCTGAAAAGGCAAATACCAAAAACTTTTTACTCCACAAACAAAAAACCAATAGAAGCTTTAATAAAATAGCCCAGTATTCTAAAGCATTTTCCTCTCCAATCTTTGGAGACAAGAAATGGATGGAACTCATTGGTTTGTTTCTCAAACATCAGAATAATTCTGACAAAAGTATCCTGTCTTCACAATTGAATAGTACAAATTTTGAATTCAGTTTTGCAGAGTATGGAAAGCTCTCAGAAAAGTTAAATCATAGTTGGCCAATTTATTCAAACCTAAATATCCGACAAGATGTATTCTTCAATTATCAAGAAGACTGGTTTACAAAAACAGGCAAACAACAAACAAAAAAACAGTTTATAGAGCTTGGGAAACAAATAAGAACACAAACCCAAGACATTCAAAAGAACCTACAACATTTAATTGATACATATTCCGAATCTTACAGAGATCAGTTGGACATTGCCTACTTATCTTTAAATAAAAAAATCAAGACACACTTTGCACTATTAGAGGATTTCAGCACAGCAAACGGAAACCAATTTTTAGATCAAAAATTAAAATCATCCAATTTAAACCCATTTGTTTCTAAACAAACCAAGTTACTTCAGAAACATATCAAGCAACTCGAGAACCATTACATTGATTTATGTGATTTTATAGCAGCTAATACCTTTTGCGAGTTTCAGACTAGGCTTTTTGATGATCTAAAAACTGTGAATGATCTAGAAATCGAGGTTCATTCTTTAAACAAGCAAGTTGAAGAATGGCGAACAAACAGCTTTAACCTAATACAAGATGAAATAAAAAGATTCAGTAAAAAGCATCATCTAAACTCCGCCCCTATTGCTAAGTTACTTCCCGAAACGGAAGAAAAAATCAGTGCCTATTTCTTAAGTCTAAAAGAGCTAAACCTATATACTGAATCCCCAAAAGATTATTTACTTACTTATACCAAAAGACTTAAACAATTCAATAAGTTGTTCTTAGAAAATGAAGAGTTCTTAGATCAACTTGAACACTTTGAAACTCTTTATGATTGGACAAGAAACTGGCACCTCTCGGCCTCAAAAGAACGCGAACTTATAGAGGCTTTAATAGAAACAAAGGCAAAAAACTGGGATTCGGCATTTAATAGCTGGTATCTCAATAAATTCATTGAGCGAAACTTAAGTGAAGAAAAGACTCTCAATACCACAGAAGTAGAAACCGCCTCAAAACAAATATTCAATTTTTTCCCAATACTACTTGATGAAATCGGCAGAAATTGGAGCAATAAATTGGCTAAAGCGTATTATGCATTACCCAAAAGGGACAAGAAAAAACTTGAACTACTTCCACAAGCAAATCATGATACAAAAGCTTTAAATGAAAACCAATTTACGGATCTCTTTCAGCAAGCTTTTCCACTCTGTTTTAGTAGTAATTTAGAGTATTGGGATTTACAAGACAATGCGCTGCAATTTGATCGTATTATAATCATTGAACTAGCTAAAGTAAGGGCAAGCATTGCCCCTGCCCTTTGCTCAAGATCTAAAAGCATAATCATGTTTAGTCGCCTTGTACCAAATGATCCGGATTCAATGGCCTACTATTTAGATCAAATGCCTTTGGTAAGAAAATTGAATCTGACTGGTAAATATTATAACACTTGTATAAATCTATCTCAAGCCCAACCCCATGTTTTAAGCAGATCCTTTTCTAGGAAAATAGAATTGCATAAAACTCAGGGTATTTTCGATGTATCCAAACAAATCAATGAAAAAGAGGCAGATACTGTTATACACCTACTCAACACCATTGAGATAAACAAGCAAACTCGCATATATACCAAAACTGGGATTCTCTGCTTCTCTAAAGCTCAAAGAAACCTACTTTGGTCTTATGTAAGGACTTTGGGTAAAAGACAGGACGAGACAGGAGAAAAAGTTAGGCAGTTAGAGCGAAATGGTCTTCAGATAGGCTGCTCAGATGACTTACTTGGAATGGACTTTGAACGTATTATAGTATCCACCACCTTCAGTTACCTAAATAATGAAACACTGTTTGTAAATCCATTTGAATTCACAAACCCTAAATCCTTCTTACTTGGACTAAACTGGTGTAAGTACAACAAAGCCAAACACATAGACCTAGTTTATTCAAGCTTCCCGGATGACTGCATCAGGGAACTCTCGCATAATCCTGGCGCCCTTCTTCTAGTAAATTTCTTGTCAGCCTATAAAGAGATGCAAGAAAATATTCCTTTAGGTGGATCCTATTATTTCAAAGACTTCAATGAAAACTTAGATTATGCAAATCCTTTAGCGGTGAGAATTCAAAGCCTGCTAAGACAATTCTATCCAATCAATCAGCTTCGTCTAGATTATGAACTTTTTGGATTAGAATTTCCACTTGCTATTCTCCCAGAAGACCTGAATGACAAACCGAATGTTCTAGTATTCGACAGGATTATTTCTACAGAATCTCAAGTTGCCTTGGTCTGGGACCATTATTTCTTGCAAAAGCTAAAAGAAGAAGGATTCGGCGTAATACATATTAATACAATTGATTTTTGGAGAAAGCCAGAGCAATCTTTAAACGCACTCATGGATACACTTAAAAGAAAAGAAAGACTCAGTAGCCAGAGCGATCTAGAGTAAGCCTGATCGCTTCATCTGCCTGTATAAACACCCCAGAATGTCCTTTGCTATCTGTTACTATGCCAGAAGTTTCTAAAAGCTCAAAAGCTTCTGAGGCACTAAGGTCTTGATCAATACAACGCATCAATGCGATAAGACCCGAAACAAAGGGAGCTGCCATGGACGTTCCATTTGCCTCCTTGTAGTCACCCTGTTCATCCGTAGAAATTATACCAACACCAGGGGCAGCAAGTCCTTTTGAAACATCTTTAACAGAATTAGAAAACTTTGCTAGTTTAAGGTTAGCATCAAGTGCACTAACACTAAATACATAGTCCATGGCTGTCGGCAGATAGCGCTTTGCATTAGAAGCACTATTTCCAGCTGCAGATACGATTATAACATTATTAATTTGAGCATACTCAATAGCACGTTTATAGGCTCTTTGCTTGAGTGGATTACCTAAGCCACCTAAAGACATTGAAATGACGTCTGCTCCTGCATCTACTGCCTCTACAATGCCATTTACTATTTTTGATTCCGTTCCAATGCCGCGATCATTGAGCACCTGAATACCAGAAACTGCTATCGCAGCATTTTTATAGTTAAAAGAACTTATTCCTTTACCATTATTATTTAGGGCCCCTATAGTACCTGCGCAATGTGTCCCATGCCCGTTTTTATCTACAAGCTTGTTTTGACCTATAGTAAAAACATTTGAACCGAAATCTTCATGATTTCCTTTAATACCAGTATCAAGGACAACTACCTTAGCCTGCTTGGAAGGTATAAATCCACTCCGATCGATTATTTCAAAAGCTTGAGTAAGTTGCACAGCTTGTAACCCCCATTGCTTCGAATAAAGTGGATCATTCAATTGGACTCCTGGTTCTACAGGCAGAACTGTTGCTAAGTCTGAATCCTGAGGTATTAATCCTTGAATAAGATCATCCGATTCAAGGTCCTCTATCCATTCAAAGCTTGATAAATACTCTGTAATATCCTCATATCTAGATTTACTAATTGAATGGAACGCAATTGAATAATAGGCATCCAATTCTGTGACTTCCGAATACTTTGGATCAAAGGCTTTTCCTACCTTGGCCTTACCAAGATCTAAATTCAAAAGATCAACCTCATGCTCCGAAGAAACTAGACACAAGAGGTCCTTTTCGACAAGCTCCCCTTCTCGGAGCTCTTGAGCAAACATAACTAAAGCTGTACCAATAATCAGGGCAATGATTTTGGGTACAGATTTTTCCTCTATCAGAAAATATAAAAATAATGGCACAGCTATTAATTCCAGACTAGTAACAATTGACCAACCAATCTTCTCATAAAGAGTCATCTCCGTACTAAATAAGGTAAACATAATTCCAAAAAACAGGACAGACAGAAAGCCTGCTATTGGGAATTTATAAACACTTAGTTTATCTGAACTTATAAATAATGATGCAATAAGAACAAATAGGCCAATGAATAATGTTAACATAAGTACGTAAGATTATCTTAATATTTTTATAAAAAATCTAAAAAGCCGTTAAATACTAAACCATTGATAGGCCTAACTTGTATAAGTTTCAATTTTTTATTTGCTTTGCAAACAATAATCGGCGATTAGCTATATTATTACGACAAATTACTAATAAACAAAAACAACATAAAATATGTCAGCTCCTTTAAATTGTGTTATCGTAGGTTCAGGACCAGCGGGATATACAGCAGCGATATATGCTGCTCGAGCAAACATGAAGCCTGTTCTTTACACAGGTAAAGAACCAGGTGGACAATTAATGATCACTACTGATGTAGAGAATTTTCCAGGATACCCACAAGGAGTTATGGGTCCACAAATGATGGAAGACTTAAAAAATCAGGCTGAACGCTTCGGCACAGAGATTATTTCAGAATTCATTGTAGGTATAAAAAAAGATGATTCAGGTACTCACATTCTTACTTCAGAAACTGGAGAAGAAATTGCAGCACATACTGTAGTAATTTCTACTGGAGCAAGTGCAAAATGGCTCGGTCTTGATTCTGAAAAAGAGTTCATGAACAAGGGCGTTTCTGCCTGTGCAGTATGTGACGGATTTTTCTTTAGAGGAATGGATGTTGCTATTGTTGGTGCAGGAGATTCTGCAGCAGAGGAAGCATTGTACCTTTCTAAATTATGTACAAAAGTACATATGATCGTTAGAAAGAGTGAGATGCGCGCATCCAAAATCATGCAGGAGCGCGTAAAGGCAGCAAAAAACATCGAAATCCATTGGAACACGGAGACTGTAGAAATAACAGGAGGTGAGGAAGTAGAGGGCGTAACTGTTATAAATAATCAAACTCAAGAAACCTCATCCATAGATATTAAAGGATTCTTTGTGGCAATTGGTCATAAGCCAAACACAGATCTTTTCAAAGGACTTCTAGATATGGATGCAACGGGTTATCTCGTTACTAAATCTGGAAGTACCCACACAAATGTAGAGGGAATATTTGCATCTGGAGATGCACAAGACAGTATATATCGTCAGGCCATAACAGCCGCAGGAACAGGATGTATGGCTGCACTTGACGCAGAAAGATATTTAACTGAAAAG